>JBEKWY010000118.1:0-15503 GCA_049512575.1 Candidatus Acidiferrum sp. | reverse complement strand
TGCTCTCTTCGTCGTCGAGAACCAAGACTGATCGGCCCTTCAGCATATCCGGGCTCGGTGTCCGCCGTAACGGGAATGCGGGCGTGTGGCCTTCGTTGACGGCAGCATGCGATTCCGTTTCCGAGGACGCGGGTAAGAAGACGGTGAATGCCGATCCGCCGACCGGCAGAGTTTCGACGTCGATCGAGCCGCCGTGTTCGCGGACAATCGCGGTGCAGATGCTGAGGCCCAGACCGGTGCCGCCACCGGGGCGCTTGGTGGTGTAAAACGGATCGAAGAGCTTGGGAAGAGCTTCGGGCAGAATTCCGACGCCGTCGTCCTGCACGGTAACGGTAATGCTCGAGCCAATTTGTCCGATACGGATCTGAATGCGGCCGGATTCGCGGATTTCGCGAATGGCGTGCTCCGCATTGCTGATCAGATTCAGGAAGACTTGCATGAGCTGGTTGGCATCGCCAACAACCGACTGCAAACCGTGCTGCGGCTTGAATTCGACTTCCACGTTGTTGCGTCGCAGCGAATGCTCGTGCAACTGCAGCGTGCGCTCGATCAGGCTGCTGACGTCGAGCGGCCTTTTTTGAGGCGACGCCGGGCGCGAGAATTCGAGAAGGTTCTGTACGATGCGCGCGGCGCGGCGTGCCTGGCGATGCGTCAGGTCGAGTTGTCGCTTTGTCGGATCGTCGAACTCCTGGCGCTCGCGGAGCAATTCGGTAACGCCGAGGATAGCGGTGAGCGGATTGTTCAGCTCGTGGGCGACGCCGGCAAGCATCTGACCCATGGCGGCAAGCTTCTCAGCTTGGATGAGCTGCTCTTCCAGTCGCTTGAGGTCGGTGACATCGCGGCCGGAGATGATTACGCCGTCGATCTTGCCAGTTTCGTCGCAGAGCGGGCTGAAGTGGCAGCGGATGCGGCGCCACTCGCCGAGTTTGTGGCGAACGCGAATCTCGAGGGAAGCGAAGGATTTGCGCCCCTCGAACATTTCGGCGAAAAGGGCCTGAAGGCCGGGCCGGTCTTCGGCATGCGTTCGCTCCCCCAGCTCTTGCGTGTCGTAGTCTTCTGCTTCGTAGCCCAGGATTTCTTTGACGCGAGGACTGGTAAATGTGTAATGGCCAGCGGCGTCGAGCACGAAGATGAGGTCCGGGAAGCTGTCCACCAGGCGGCGCGCAAATTCCTGCTGCTGGTAGAGCCGCCGCTCCATTTCGCGGCGTTCGGTGATATCCATCAGCGCGCCGTGATAGCGCGCCACGCGGCCCATCGTATCGCGCACCACCGCTGCAGTGTTCAAGCAAATGATGGGGCTGCCATCCTTGCGGAAAAGCGTCATTTCCCGGCCCTGGAGCATGGGCTGGGTGTCGACCTCCTGCCGGAGCAGACGGCGCTGTTCTGCATCGGGCAGCAGATCGGCAAGAGAATGGGTGAGGAGCTCTTCCTTGGAATCGTATCCCAGCATGCGCACCAGCGCGGGATTGGCATCCAGAATGCGGTCGTCCGGCGTGACGATGTAGATGCCTTCCTGGAGCGTCTCGAAAAGTTCGGTGAAACGCGCTTCATTCTTGCGTGACGCGGTGATGTCGCGCGCGAGCACGGTGACACCATGCACCTGGTCACCGCGCAGCATCGCATGCGCGACACAGTCGTAGTAGAAAATGGTCTTTTGGTTTTTGAGGCGTACCTTCACGACGCCGGTCCAGTGACGGCGCTCCAGAAAACGCGGCATAGCGCGCTCGATCAGGGTGTCAGCCTCGCCGCTGGCGTCCTCCACGAAATCGGTCAGGCGCCGGCCAATAATCTGCTGGAAGGACAAGCCGAGGAGATCGGAAAAGCTTCGATTGACGGCGCGGACCTCGCCTTCGAGGGTGAGCGCGAGGAGAACGTCGTCGAAGGAATCGATCAGGTCCCGGTAGCCCTGCTGGGAGCGCTCGATGACGGAGAAAAGTTGATCGAGCTGCCGGTCGCTGGGGGGCTCGGAATCGCGCTGCTCAAGACCTCGAACCAGGCCGCGCAGCTCCGAAATTTCCTGGGTGCGTTTCCACGCGTATAAACCAAAAAGCGCCACCAGAATGACCAAGCCGATAGGCAGGGCTTCGAAACGAATGGCGAACGAGCGGATGCTATTCCAGGAGACGACGGCAAATACGATGGAGATCACCAAAAGGAGGAAAAAGGTGAGGCGCCAGAGTTCACTCTGGCGCCTTTCAAAGTGCGCCAGCCGATCGGAAATCGCGGAGCGGTGCGGACTGTTCGACGAAGAGTTCGTCGCGTTAGCCGGCGCGTGTTTCTTGTTTTCTGCCATGACTTTACGCGAGACCGGGGTTCCGCGTTCGAGCTAACCGATCGTCAATACTCTCTATTGTAGGAACGTCGGAAACTTGCCAGCAACAACAGGATTGCGGGAAGTGCCGGAATAGATACGGATACGCATTGCATACAAAGAAAATCGGCGCCTCCGTAAGCGGAGGCGCCGATGATTCGTTGTTGAGCAGGCAGGAGGTAACCCGCCTGTTGAGTTGGCTTTAGCCCTCGGTGGCGGCGTCGGCCTCGGTATCCTTTTGCAGGAAGTCCAGGGCCGCGGCCTCCTCGGCGGTGAGTTCGGCGGCTTCGGGAATCTCCTCGACGGGAGCAGGAATCGGCATTTCCGTCAGCAACTGGATGCTGCGGTAGTGCTCGAGACCCGTTCCGGCGGGAATGAGCCGGCCCATGATGACGTTTTCCTTGAGGCCGCGCAGGTAGTCCACCTTGCCGGCAACGGCGGCTTCGGTAAGGACGCGCGTGGTCTCCTGGAAGCTGGCAGCGGAGATGAACGAGTCGGTCGAGAGCGACGCCTTGGTGATGCCAAGGAGCAGCGGGCGGCCCGTCGCCGGGCGGCCACCGTCTTTGATGACCTGATCGTTTTCTTCGCGGAAGCGGAACTTGTCCACTTGCTCCTCGAGGAGGAACGAGGTATCGCCGACGTCTTCGACTTTGACCCAGCGCATCATCTGCCGGGAAATGGTTTCGATGTGCTTGTCGTTGATGTTCACGCCCTGCAACCGGTAAACCTCTTGAATCGCGTTGACCAGGTACGATTGGGTGAACTTCTCGCCGAGGACCGCCAGCAAGTCGTGCAGGTTCAGCGGGCCGTCGATCAAAGCCTCACCGGCCTTGACGTGGTCGCCTTCCTGAACGTTGATGTGGATACCGCGAGGAATCGAATATTCCTTCGTGGTTTTGCGGTCTTCGCTTTCGACGTAGATTTTGCGCATGCCCTTGGCAATATCGCCGTAACGAACCACGCCGTCCACTTCGCTGATGACGGCAGGATCTTTCGGCTTGCGCGTTTCGAAGAGTTCCACGACGCGCGGGAGACCACCGGTGATGTCTTTTGTCTTGGTGGTTTCGCGCGGGATCTTCGCGAGCACGTCGCCGGCCTGCACTTCGTCGCCATCCTTAACCATCAAGTGAGCGCGTGAAGGCATGAGGTACTTTTTGCGGACCTTGCCGGACGAATCGCGAACGAGAATCGCGGGTTGATGTTTTTCGTCACCCGGCGGCAGGGTTACGACGTCCTGCGACAGACCGGTGGCTTCGTCGACTTGCTCTTCGATCGTCAGGCCGGGCCGCAGGTCGTCGAACTTCACGGAGCCAGCGGTTTCGGTAAGGATCGAGAAGGTGAAGGGATCCCACTCGGCCAGAATCTGACCGTGGTTGACCGTTTCGCCTTCGACCACGCGGAGGCGCGCGCCGTAAACCACGTGGTAGCGCTCCTTCTCGCGGCCCTTTTCATCGACGATGGCGATGAGGCCGGAACGGTTCATGGCGATGGCGGTGCCGCCGCGACCTTGAACATGCTTGAGGTCCACGAACTTCACGACGCCGTTGTTGCGCGCTTCGAGAGTGGAACGTTCGGAAACCCGGGTGGCGGTGCCACCGATGTGGAACGTGCGCATGGTGAGTTGTGTGCCCGGTTCGCCGATAGACTGCGCGGCGATGACGCCGACGGCTTCGCCGAGTTCGACCATGCGGCCGGAAGCGAGGTTGCGTCCGTAGCACAGCGCGCAAACACCGCGCCGTGATTCGCAAGTCAGCACCGAACGGATGCGTACCCGCTCGATACCCGCGCCCTGCACGGAGTTAGCAAGTTCCTCGGTGATTTCCTGGTTCACGTCGACGATGACGTGGCCTTCGAAGTCCTTGATCTTGTCGAGCGAAACGCGGCCAACGATGCGGTCGCGCAGCGGCTCGACTTCGACGCCGGCTTCGATGATGGGTTCGACAAAGATGCCGTCGGTGGTGCCGCAATCGCGTTCGTTGATGATGACGTCTTGCGCCACGTCCACGAGGCGGCGAGTGAGGTAGCCGGAATCGGCGGTCTTGAGCGCCGTATCCGCCAAGCCCTTACGCGCGCCGTGCGTGGAGATGAAGTACTGCAGCACGTTGAGGCCTTCGCGGAAGTTGGAAGTAATCGGCGACTCGATAACTTCGCCGGACGGCTTGGCCATCAGGCCGCGCATGCCGGAAAGCTGGCGAATCTGCTGTTTCGATCCGCGAGCGCCGGAGTCAGCCATGACATAGACGGGGTTGATGCCGCCTTCTTTGTCCTGGTTTTCGAGGGTCTTGAACAATTCGTCGGCAACTTTTTCGGTGACGTCGCCCCAGATGGCGATGACCTTGTTGTAGCGCTCGCCGTTGGTGATCGCGCCGTCCAGGTATTGCTGCTGCACCTTGACGACTTCCTTTTCGGCGTTGTCGACCAGCTTGGGCTTGTCGCCGGGGATGAGCATGTCGTCGATGCCGATCGAGATGCCGGACTTGGTGGCGTACATGAAGCCGAGTTCCTTCAAGTGGTCGAGGAGCACAACCGTGCTTTCCAGACCGAAGCGCAAATAGGCGTAATACACCAGTTGCTGTACGCCTTTCTTTTTGAGCAAGCCGTTGATGAACGGGAAATTGCTCGGCAAGTGGTCGTTGAGGATCACGCGCCCGACGGTGGTCTGAATGAACTGACGCTCCATCTTCACTGGAACGGTGTGCGGCACGTCCTGATCGTCGTACGCGGTGGTGAGGTCGATGACTTCACCGGTGTAGCGCAGACGGATCGGAGTGAGCAGTTCGACTTCGCCGGCTTCCAGAGCCAAAACCACTTCATCGGTAGCACCGAAGACGCGGCCTTCACCCTTGGCGCCAGTGCGCGCCTTGGTCAGATAGTAGATGCCGAGCACCATGTCCTGCGACGGAACGGCGAGCGGCAAGCCGTGCGCCGGGGACAGGATGTTGCGCGAGCTGAGCATCAGCACCGACGCTTCGACCTGGGACTCCGGCGACAGAGGAATGTGTACCGCCATCTGGTCGCCGTCAAAGTCCGCGTTGAACGCGGTGCAGACCAGCGGATGGATGCGGATGGCTTTGCCTTCCACGAGGACCGGCTCGAACGCCTGAATGCCGAGGCGGTGCAAGGTCGGAGCGCGGTTCAGCAGCACGGGATGTTCGCGAATCACATCTTCGAGGATGTCCCACACCACCGGATCCTGCTGCTCGACCATTTCCTTGGCTTGCTTGATGGTGGTGCAATGCCCTTGCGCCTCGAGCTTGTGATAAATGAACGGCTTGAACAGCTCGAGCGCCATCTTCTTCGGCAGACCACACTGGTTGAGTTTCAGTTCCGGGCCGACGACGATGACCGATCGGCCGGAGTAGTCCACGCGCTTGCCGAGCAGGTTCTGGCGGAAGCGGCCCTGCTTGCCCTTGAGCGTGTCGGACAAGGACTTGAGCGGGCGGTTGTTGGTGCCGCGAAGCACACGGCCACGGCGTCCGTTGTCGAACAGCGCGTCAACGGCTTCCTGCAGCATGCGCTTTTCGTTGCGGACGATGACGTCGGGCGCGCGGAGTTCCATCAGCTTTTTCAATCGGTTGTTGCGGTTGATGACGCGGCGGTAGAGATCGTTCAAGTCGGAAGTGGCGAAACGCCCGCCATCCAGAGGCACAAGCGGGCGCAACTCCGGGGGAAGAACCGGGATCACGTCGAGAATCATCCATTCCGGCTTGTTGCCGCTCTTGCGGAACGCTTCCAGCACTTTCAGGCGCTTGGCGTACTTGATCCGCTTCTGCAGCGACGGATCGACCTTCATTTTTTCGCGAAGCTCTTCGGACAGCTTTTCCACTTCGACGCGGCGGAGAAGCTCCTTGATTGCTTCGGCGCCCATTTTGGCGGTGAACTGGCCGGGGTATTCTTTTTGCAGCTCGCGATATTTATCTTCGAGCAGCACTTCGCGCTCGCGAAGCACGGCAACCTCGCCGGCATCCACGACGACGAACGCTTCGAAATAAAGAATGCGCTCGAGGTCGCGCATGGAAATGTCCAGCAAGTAGCCGATGCGGCTGGGCAGGCCCTTGAAGAACCACACGTGCGAGCAGGGCGAAGCCAGCTCGATGTGTCCCAGGCGTTCACGGCGAACCTTGCTGAGCGTGACTTCCACGCCGCACTTGTCGCAAATCACACCGCGGTGCTTCATGCGCTTGTACTTGCCGCACAAACACTCCCAGTCGGTGACCGGGCCAAAAATCTTGGCGCAGAACAGACCGTCACGCTCGGGCTTGAACGTGCGGTAGTTGATGGTCTCGGGCTTGGTGACTTCTCCGTGAGACCACGAACGGATTTTTTCCGGGCTGGCCAGGCTGATCCGGATGGAATCGAAATCGGCAATCAAACTGGCGCGATCGTAAGGGCTGCTTCGATACAAGGTTGTTTCCTCCCTCCCCGGCTTCCACCGGGGACGCGGCCTGATGTTTTGCACCTGGCCGGCTGAGAACCCGAACTGCTAAGAACCACGACTGCTTAAGTCTTGCTAAATTGGGGCGCAGCAGTGCTGCGCCCCTACAATTGCCTGCTAGTCGGCTGCTTTTCCTTCTGGCGGCTTCTGCCGCTTCATGAGTTCGACGTCCAGGCACAGAGACTGCAACTCGCGCACCAGTACGTTGAACGATTCGGGCACGCCGGGCTCGATGCCGGGCTCGCCCTTGACGATGGCCTCGTAAATTTTCGCGCGGCCATAAACGTCGTCGGACTTTGCCGTGAGTAGCTCCTGCAAGATATGCGCTGCTCCATACGCTTCCAACGCCCAGACTTCCATTTCGCCGAAGCGCTGGCCGCCGAACTGCGCCTTGCCACCCAACGGCTGCTGGGTGATGAGGGAGTACGGACCGATCGAGCGCGCGTGAATCTTGTCGTCGACGAGATGCGACAGCTTGAGCATATAGATGTAGCCGACGGTGACGGGTTGATCGAACTGGTCGCCGGTCATGCCGTCGAAGAGGTTGATCTTGCCGGCGTGCGGCAGACCCGCGACTTCGAGCAGGTGGCGGATTTCCGTTTCGCGCGCGCCGTCGAATACCGGCGTGGCGAATGGAATTCCTTCGCGGAACCCTTCGGCGTATTCCAGCAACTCATCGTCGTCGAGTTTCGACAGCGTCCGCCAGATGGTGGTGTCGGAGAAAACCTCCTTGAACCACCGGCGAATGGCCTCGGCGCGATTTTCCTTGCTGAGCAGGCGCTTCAGGCTGTTGCCGAGTTCCTTGGCGGCCCAGCCCAGGTGCGTCTCCAGAACCTGTCCGACGTTCATACGCGACGGAACGCCCAGCGGGTTCAAAACGATCTCGACCGGAGTGCCATCCGGCATGTACGGCATGTCTTCCTGCGGAACGATGCGCGCGATGACGCCTTTGTTTCCGTGGCGTCCGGCCATTTTGTCGCCGATGGAGAGCTTGCGCTTCATGGCGATATAGACCTTCACCAGCTTGATGACGCCTGGCGGCAGTTCGTCGCCCTTCTTCAGCTTTTCCTTGCGCTCCTCGGTGATCTTGCGGAGCACATCGATCTGGCGCGAGGTCATTTCCTCGACCTCTTCGATCTTTTCGATCAACAGAGGATCCTTCTCGTTGAGTTTCAGGCGCTTGAGGTTGCGCGTCGAAACTTTTTCGATGATGTCGCGGGTCAGCTCGACGCCCTTGGTGAGCAGGCGCTTGTTGGTCTTTTCGTCGTGCAGGTCGGCTTGTAGAATCTTGCCGCCGAGGAGATCCGAGAGGCGCTTGAGGCGCTCATCCGTGAGGATGCGGATTTCGTCGGCGAGGTTCTTCTCCAGCTTGAAAACCTGCGTGGCTTCGATGGCCTTGTGGCGCTCGTCTTTTTCGCCGCCCTTGCGGGTGAAAATTTTCACATCGACGATGGTGCCTTCGATGCCCGGCGGGCAGTAAAGCGAAGCGTCGCGAACGTCTCCAGCTTTTTCGCCGAAGATCGCCCGGAGCAATTTTTCTTCCGGCGTCAGCGTGGTTTCGCCCTTCGGCGTGACCTTGCCGACCAGGATGTCGCCCGGCTTGATTACGGCGCCGATGCGGATGACACCGCTTTCGTCCAGGTTTCGAAGGAAGGACTCGCTGATGTTGGGGATGTCGCGAGTGACTTCTTCGGGGCCGAGTTTCGTGTCGCGCGCTTCGATTTCGTACTCCTCGATGTGAATCGAGGTGTAGTAATCGTCCTTGACCAGCTTGTCGCTGACCAGGATGGCGTCTTCGAAGTTGTACCCGCGCCAGGGAACGAAGGCCACGAGCACGTTGCGCCCGAGGGCCAGTTCGCCGCGCTCCGTGCACGGGCCGTCCGCGAGGACTTGGCCCTTCTTCACACGGTCGCCAACGCGAACCAACGGCTTCTGGTTGATGCAGGTGTTCTGGTTCGAGCGCTTGAATTTGATGAGCTGGTAGATGTCCGCGCCCACTTCGCGGCTGAGTACGCCGGAGTGGTCGGACTCGACGCGCACGATAATGCGCTCGGAGTCGACCTGATCGACGATGCCATCGCGCTTGCAAAGCACGACCGCTCCGGAATCGCGAGCGGTAACGCGCTCCATGCCGGTGCCGACCAGCGGAGCGTCGCCACGGATAAGTGGCACAGCCTGGCGCTGCATGTTGGAACCCATCAGCGCGCGGTTGGCGTCGTCGTTCTCGAGGAACGGAATCAAGCTGGCGGCCACCGACACAAGCTGCTTCGGCGACACGTCAACGTAATCGACTTCGTCGCGGCTCTTGAGCACGAAGTTGCCAGCTTGGCGGCAGTTCACCAGTTCGGTGGTGATCTTCAAACGGTCGTCGAGCGAAACGTTGGCCTGCGCGACCACGTACTTGTCTTCCTCCCATGCCGACAGGTAGAAGCAATACGGTTCGTGCGTGACCTTGCGGCGCTTCAGCTCTTCATTGAGCTCCTCGACGCGATCGCGTTCCACGATTTCGCCGGCTTTGAACTCGCTGTCGCCGGCGTTCACGATGTGAACGTAGTCGATGATGCGCCCGCCCTTGACTTTGCGGTACGGCGACTCGATGAAGCCGTAGTCGTTGATGCGCGCAAAGCAAGACAGCGAGCTGATCAAGCCGATGTTCGGGCCTTCCGGCGTTTCGATCGGGCAGATGCGGCCGTAGTGCGTGGGGTGCACGTCGCGCACTTCGAATCCGGCGCGCTCTCGAGACAGACCGCCAGGGCCAAGGGCCGACAGACGCCGCTTGTGAGTGATTTCGCTGAGCGGGTTGGTCTGGTCCATGAACTGGCTGAGCTGCGAACTGCCGAAGAATTCGCGGATCGCAGCCATGACCGGCTTGGCGTTGACCAGGTCGTGCGGCATCGCCGTGGACATTTCCTGGTACACGCTCATCTTTTCCTTGATGGCGCGTTCCATGCGGACCAAGCCGATGCGGAACTGGTTTTCGAGCAACTCACCAACCGCGCGAACGCGGCGGTTGCCGAGATGGTCGATGTCGTCGACGACCCCGATGTTCTTGCGCAGCTTGAACAGGTACTTGATCGCCGAAACGAAGTCCGGCGTGTCCAGGGTGCGGTTGTCGAGCGGCGTATCCAGCCCCATCTTGATGTTGAACTTCAGGCGGCCTACGCGGCTGAAATCGTATTTGCGCGGATCGAAAAACATGCCGCGGAACAAGTTAGTCGCCGTCTCCAAAGTCGGAGGATCGCCTGGACGCAGCTTGCGGTAGATTTCGATCAGCGCTTCTTTCGAAGAGCGGATGCCGTCCTTGTCGAGCGTGCGTGAAAGCACCAGGCCGATGTCGTCGCGTTCCGGGAAGAACACGTCCACTTCGGTGATGCCCGATTCGCCGAACGCCTGCCACAATTCCGCGGTCAGCGGCTTGTTGGCTTCCAGCAAAACTTCGCCGGTCTGGCGGTTGACCACGTCGGCGACGCTGTAAGCGCCTTCCAGGTCGGCCAAGGTCGAACGAACCTGCGAGATTTTGGCCTTGATGAGTTCCTTGAACAGGTTTTCGGTGATGCGCTTGTGCGCGCCGACGATCACTTCATCCGATTTAGGATTTTTGATCTCGTGCGTCAGCTTGCGGTCGACGATCCCCGGCGAAATGTTCCAGTACAGGTCCTTGTCGCGTAGCGAAATCCGCTCCACCTGGTAAAAGGTGCGCAGGATGTCCTCGTTGGACTTCATTCCCAGCGCGCGCAGGAAGATTGAACCCAGGAATTTGCGCTTGCGGTCGATACGCACGTAGAGAATGTTCTTCGTGTCGTATTCAAATTCCACCCACGATCCGCGGTACGGAATAATCTTCCCGAGGAAGTAGGAGCGGTTGTTGGCGCTCTCAAAGAAAACGCCTGGCGAGCGGTGCAACTGGCTGACGATGACGCGCTCGGTGCCGTTGATGATGAAGGTGCCGTTCTCGGTCATCAGCGGAATGTCGCCGTAGAAAACTTCCTGCTCCTTGATGTCGCGGATGGTTTTCGCGCCGGAGTCCGGATCCTTGTCGTAAATGGTTAGGCGAATGGTGACTTTCAGCGGCGCGGAGTATGTCATGCCGCGCTCCTGGCACTCGTTCACGTCATACTTCAACTGCATCGCCACCGGGTCGCCGCACTTGTTGCAAAACGTCGGCGTGTTCTTGTTAAACGTGCCGCACTTGTGGCAGATCACGTCGCCGGTCTGATACGGATTCGTGACCACGGACGCGCCGCAATTCCGGCAGGTCGCGCGCAGGTGGTGCAGCCCCTTCAAGTTGCCGCACTTGCACTCCCAGTTCCCGATCGAATAGTCCACGAATTCCAATTGCGACATCTCGCGGAAGTCCTTGATCGGAAACACCGACGTGAACACCGACTGAAGCCCGCCGTCATCGCGCTCGCTCGGCAGCAAATCCATCTGCAGAAAGCGCTGATACGACTTCATCTGTACTTCAATCAGGTTGGGAATCTGAATCGAGCCCTGAATTTTCGCGAAATCCAGACGCTGACGTTCCCGCACATGCTGATTGGTAGTCGACATGAATTACCTCATCCCTTGTGGGCAATGCTCGGACAAATTGTGTAAAGACAGCGAATCGACGTGCCGCGCTGCCCGCCCAAAGTCAGCGCGCGCACACGACCGCAGAGCGCCAGGTGAAGGCGCTTGGAGTTGTGGTAATACCCAGCCTCGGCTTGCGTGATGAAATCCTTTGGCGCGGTCCGCTCAATGAGCCGCGCCCCCTCTCGAAGCCCTTGTTGTAAAGCCCGTCGTGCTCGTCGCTGGTGCCGTGCAACCGTTACTTGACTTCGACTTTGGCGCCGACGTCTTCGAACTTCTTCTTGATGGTCGCGGCTTCGTCCTTGCTCACGCCTTCTTTGACGGTCTTTGGCGCGCCATCGACGAGGTCCTTGGCTTCTTTCAAGCCCAGGCTCGTGACTTCGCGAACCGCCTTGATGACGTTGATCTTGTTGCCGCCCACGTCGGTGAGCACGACGGTGAATTCCGTCTTCTCTTCCGCCGGAGCCGCCGCTGCGCCGCCGCCACCGCCGCCCGCCACCACCGTGGCCGCAGCCGCGGAGACGCCGAACGTCTCTTCCATCTTCTTCACCAGGTCCGACGCTTCCAGCAACGTCAGCCCCTTGATTTCTTCCAGGATCGTATCTACCTTCGCCATGACTGTTCCTTCTCCTCTCGAAATTAAAATCTCTTACTGGGCCGCTTCGGGACTTGGTGCAGCTGCGGCTTCCACGGGAGCTGCTTCCGCGGGTTTTGCTTCCGCAGAGGCTGCTGCCACGGGTGCCCCGCCGCCGGACCCAAACTTGTTTGCTTTGCCTGCTTCGCTCACCACCACCGCGATGTTGCGCGGCAGGGCGTTCAGCGTCATCGCCAGGCGCTGCGCTGGCGCGTTCAGCAGGAACATGATCTTGCTGAGCAACTCTTCCTTCGATGGAAGGTTCGCGAGCTGCTGAATCTCTGCGATCGAGATCACTCGCCCTTCGACGAGGCCCGCGCGGAATTGAAACGCGGGAACGTCTTTGGCGACCTTGGTTAACGCCTTCGCGAGCGCCACCGGATCGGTGTTCGTGTAGGCGATCGAATTCGTGCCGGTCAAATTCTTCAGCAAGCCTTCCGCGGGAGTGCCGGAACCCGCGCGCTCCGCTAGCGTGTTCTTCACCACCTGATACTTGCCGCCGGCGGCTTGCACGGCTCGCCGCAACTTGGTGTCGTCTTCGACCGTGATGCCCTGGAACGTGGTCAAAATCACGCTCGACACTTTCGCCAGCGCGATCTTCAACTTGTCCAGGTCTTCCTGTTTTTCGCTGCGCTTCTTCATAAGATAAGCTCGCTATCCTCTATAAACTCGAAGTTAGGCGGCCGCCGCCAGAATTTCCGATTCCGCCAAATCGATCGGAATGCCCGGGCCCATCGTCGACGTCAACGTGATTCTCTTGACGTACTTGCCTTTCGCCGCCGCCGGTTTAGCCTTGATCACCGCATTGATGATCGCGTGGGCATTTTCCGCAAGCTTGGTCGCGTCGAAATCAATCTTGCCGATGCCGCAGTGGACGATTCCCGCTTTATCGACGCGAAACTCCACTTTGCCGCCCTTGGTTTCCTTGATCGCTTTCGCAACGTCGAAAGTGACCGTGCCCGTCTTCGGATTCGGCATCAATCCGCGGGGCCCAAGAACTTTGCCCAGCTTACCGGCCGACTTCATCATGTCCGGCGTGGCGATCACGGCGTCGTAATCCGTCCAGCCGCCCATGATCTTTGTCACCATGTCTTCGCCGCCGACGAAATCCGCGCCAGCTTCCTGCGCCTCGCGAACTTTTTCACCGCTGGCGATCACCAGCACGCGAACCGACTTGCCTAAACCGTGCGGCAGAACGACCGTTCCGCGAACCACTTGATCCGAATGTTTTGGATCGACGCCCAAATTAATCGCCAGCTCAACCGTTTCGTTGAACTTGGTGTGATGCGTCTTCTTGATCAGCTCCGCAGCTTCCGCGAGCTTGTACGGACGCGCTTCCACCTTCTTGCGCGCGTTCTCTACGTGTTTTCCCGATACCTTCATGCTTACCTCTTATTCGATCCCTGGCGCCTGAATTCCTAGGCTTCCACGACTTCCAGGCCCATGTTGCGCGCCGTACCCATCACGGTGCGCACCGCTGAGTCCAGATTGGTGGTGTTGAGATCGACAAGCTTGATCTTGGCGATTTCCTGCACTTGCTTCTTCGTAACTTTTCCCACTTTGTTGCGGTTCGGCTCAGCGGAGCCCTTCACGATGCCCGCAGCGCGAAGCAGCAGAATTGAAGCCGGCGGCGTCTTCAGGATGAAGGTGAACGTGCGATCGGTGTAGACCGTCACCAGCACCGGAAATATCATTCCGTCCGGTTCCTTGGCGGTCTTGGCGTTGAACTGCTTGCAAAAATCCATGATGTTCAAGCCGTGTGGACCGAGCGCCGTGCCAACCGGAGGCGCAGGCGTAGCCTTGCCGGCCGGAAGTTGCAACTTGATCGTCGTTTGAATCTTCTTTGCCATGTCCCTGCCTCAAATCCCCTTAATCTTTGTAGGGGCGGGGCTTGCTCCGCCCGGCGCTAACTCCAAGCAAAATCCTGCTACCCAAGCTTTTCAACACTAGCGAAATCCAACTCCACCGGCGTCGACCGCCCAAAAATCGTCACCGAAACCTTCAACCGGCTGTGATCTCCGTCAATCTCTTCCACGGTACCGTTGAAATTCGCAAACGGCCCGTCCACAATGCGCACCTGCTCGTTGCGCTCAAAGACCACCTTGGGCTTCGGTCGGTCGGTCGGTGTGTGCACGCGATTGATAATCGCGTCCACTTCTGCTTCCGACAGCGGCGAAGGCGACGTTGCCGATCCCACAAAGCCGGTCACCCGCGGCGTGTTCCGCACGATGTGCCAGGTGTTCTCGTCCAGGTCCATTTCCACCAGGACGTAACCCGGATATGACATCCGCGAAGAAAGCACTTTCTTACCACCACGCATTTCGATGGTGTCTTCCATCGGAATCAACACGCGGCCGATCTTGTCCTGCAACGTGAAGGCTTCCACGCGGCTCTCGAGGCTTTCTTTTACTTTCTTCTCAAAGCCCGAGTACGTATGGATGATGTACCACTGCATTCCCATCGATTTCTAATCCCTCTCAGACGCCAAAAACTTTGAACACGTACGTAACGCCGCGCTGCACCAGCCAGTCGACCACCGCCAAGAACACGCCGAAGAACGCCACGGTGGCAACGACCACCGTCGTCGTGGAGATCACGTCCTCCCGGCTGGGCCAGGTAACTTGCTTCATCTCCAGGCGGACATCGTGCAAAAACTCGCGCGTATCCTCGTACGTCCCGGAAACTTTCCCGCCGAGCTTGTTCGCCCCTGCGGTAATCCCGCCCTGTTCTTCCGTCTTGCTCTTGATCGCCTGCGTTGCCATTCTTTCCTCTTCACTTCACCGGCGCCCGCCGGTCCCATCAATCTCTGGCAGGGGAGGAGGGACTCGAACCCCCATACCCGGTTTTGGAGACCGGAGTCCTAGCCGTTGGACGACTCCCCTAAAACCAAAACCGTCCCTCCGAAAATCCGAGCCGAGCTATTTCACTTCCTTGTGGCCGGTATGTTTGCGGCACGTATTGCAAAACTTCTGCGTCTCCACGCGTTCCGAATGCTTTTTCTTATTCTTCGTCGTCGTGTAGTTGCGGTTCTTGCAATCGCCGCACTGCAACGTAATGATTTCTCGCATGACCTAATTCCCTTCTATATCTGGTCGCGTTCGGCTGAACGCAAGCTACTCGATGATCTCCGTCACGGCGCCTGCTCCGACCGTGTGGCCGCCTTCGCGAATCGCGAAGCGCAAACCCTTTTCCAGTGCTACCGGCGTGATCAGGCTCACTTCGCAGCTCACGTTGTCTCCCGGCATCACCATCTCCACGCCCGCCGGCAACTTCACGTCCCCGGTCACGTCCGTCGTGCGGAAGTAAAACTGCGGCCGGTACCCCGTGAAAAACGGCGTGTGCCGCCCGCCTTCTTCCTTGGTCAACACGTACGCTTCCGCCTTGAATTTGGTGTGCGGCGTGATCGATCCCGGCTTGCATACCACCTGCCCGCGCTCCACGTCTTCTTTTTCCGTGCCGCGCAGCAGCAACCCAACGTTGTCTCCCGCAAGACCTTCATCCAGCAGCTTGCGGAACATTTCCACGCCGGTCACCACTTTCTTCTGCGTTGGACG
>JBEKWY010000117.1:0-15595 GCA_049512575.1 Candidatus Acidiferrum sp. | reverse complement strand
TCATCGCATCCTGGGGCTGTAGAAGGTCCCAAGGGTTAGGCTGTTCGCCTATTAAAGCGGTACGTGAGCTGGGTTCAGAACGTCGCGAGACAGTTCGGTCCCTATCTGGTGTGGGCGCAGGAGAATTGAAGGGAGTTGTCCCTAGTACGAGAGGACCGGGATGAACAGACCTCTTGTGTACGAGCTGTCCCGCCAGGGGCACCGCTCGGTAGCGAAGTCTGGAAGAGATAAATGCTGAATGCATCTAAGCATGAAGCTCGCCCTAAGATAAGTTCTCCCAAGGTTTAAGACCTAAGAAGGGCAGTCGAAGACTACGACTTTGATAGGCTGGAGGTAGAAGTCCGGTAACGGATGAAGCTGACCAGTACTAATCGCCCGTTCGGCTTAATCATAAAACTTTCCCAAACCGTCTTTGGGGAAGAGCAAGCAACAAATCCAAATGCCTTTGTTTTCAAACGCTAGCTGCAAATGTTAGCGAAGGCACAGTGCGTTCGATTTCGAATCGAACTTGTAATGCCAGCCAATCTCTGTTGTCGCGCTCGCGCGCGATGAGTCGACCCATTCTCCTAGATAAGATTGAATGGACCGCCCAAAAACGCGCGGGCTTACAAGTTTCCGGTGATCAAACCGCGAGGGTCACACCCGTTCCCATCCCGAACACGGAAGTTAAGCCTCGCAGGGCCGATGATACTGCATGGGTAACTGTGTGGGAACGTAGGTCGTCGCCGGGATTACATTGCAAAGGCCGCTTCGAGTACTCGAAGCGGCCTTTTTGTTTTTGGAATCGTCAAATTGCGCCGGTTGCTCCGCTGAGGTAACATCGAATCGATGACTGCTCGTGACTATAAGGTCTTTCTTGAACCGGACGCGGAGTATGGCGGTTACGTGGCTGTTTGTCCCTCGATTCCTGGTTGCTATTCCCAAGGTAAAACGGTTTCGGAGGCGCTCGCGAATATGCGCGAGGCAATCGAACTGAGCCTTGAGGATATGGAGAGCCGGGGCGAGCAGATCCCGGATCCCAGCGATGTTCTTGTTGGAAGCGTCGTTATTACAAGATGACCCCGAAGATCCCGGTCGTTTCGGGCGAGCAGTTGATTCGTGCTCTAAAAGAGTTCGGTTATGTTTCTGTTCGTCAAAAGGGCAGCCATGTGCGCTTGCGCCATGCGACCGATCCCAAGCGTCTTGCTGTGACAATCCCCCTTCACGATGAGATCGCCTTCGGGACTCTTCGGCGAATCCTACGAGATGTCCAAATATCCGCAGAACAACTGATTTCGGCTCTCTGAGACCTTTAGAACGCACTCGCCGAGGCGATCCTTCGAGAGACCGCCGCCGAAGACGACAACGAAGTTTGTTCTTTTTTCCTGAACCAGGGTGCCAATCGCAGGCGTGTTTTTTTTCTTGACAGACTGGCATCGGTTCGTGATAGCTTACCGTTAGTGGATACTTACCTACAAGCCGGACTGGACGCCTTGGGGGATGCCACGCGCATGGCCATCTTTCAAAAACTGGCGAGCGGGCCGATTGCCGTCAACGAGCTGGCGCGCACGCTACCCGTGAGCCGTCCCGCGGTGTCGCAGCACTTGCGGGTGCTGAAAGATGCCGGGCTGGTGACCGACAGCAAGGCTGGAACGCGGCGGCTGTATCAGTTGAATCCCGCAGGCGTGGCACGGTTGCGCGCGCACTTCGATCAGATGTGGACCGCGGCGATGGGCGCCTTTCAAGCAGCAGCGGAAGAAAAACCATTGGGAGAGAAACATGGCAAACACCGTGGAGGGGGCCGTCGTACGTAAGACGGTGCGCGTACAGGCACCCATCGAGCGCGCCTTCAGCGTGTTCGTGGAGCAGATGGAGACGTGGTGGCCGGCGACACATCACATCGGAAAAACTCCCTTCGAGGCAATCTTCGTCGAGCCGCGCGTAGGCGGCCGGTGGTACGAGCGGGACGTCGAAGGCAATCTGTGCGACTGGGGCACGGTGCTGGCGTGGGACCCGCCGCATCGGGTCACTTTCTCGTGGCACCTTGGTCCGGGACACGATCGACCGGATTGGAAATTCGATCCGGACATGGCCAAGGCGAGTGAAGTCGAGATTCGATTCACCGCCGAGGGACCGGCAACAACCCTTGTAGAGCTGGAGCACAGCAAGTTGGAACGCCATGGCGAAGGCTACGAGCAGTTGCGCGCGCGCTTCGACGGACCGGGCGCGTGGGGCGACATTCTGGCGCTATACGCCAAAGCCGCAAACGGAGAGCGATCGTGACAAAGTCCGTTCTTTCCCTGCGCATCGCAGCGGTCCTGACCTTTGTTCACGCCGTGCTGCACTCTATAGGCGGAGTCTTTGGCAAGGTAGGTCCGGGCCCCGCCAGCGCTGCCGTCGAGGCGAAATAACGACGCTACGGAACCAAACGCCGCGCGCCCGCCGTTTCTCGGCTATTGCGGAATCTGGTTGGTGTCGGCTTCGACCTTGGGTTCGGAAATTTGCTGGGTTTCGTCGACGGAGAAGAGCAAGTAATTGCGGAAGTAATGGCGGCGGTGCATGCGGCGCCCGTGGAAATCAAAATACAATTCGGCGCTTTTGGGGAGCCATAGGACCTGCTTGTTTTTTCGGAACTCCACGGGGGCGTATTCGATGAAAGAGTGCTCGGTTTTAAGGCGTATCGCGGGGATGGGGGCGAGGATGTCCGTCTCCATGCTGATCACCTGGTAGGAGTTGATGTTAATCCAGGCGCGCCCGCGAAGCGGGACCTGGTAGAAATTTTCGCCGAGGCGGTAGCCGCGAAGGCGGGAAGGTTTGTCGGGCCGCTGCCGGAAATGCACTTGCCACGCGAGTCCGCCGCGCCAGCGGCTCAGGCCTTCGCAGGAAAAATCGTAGCTGTCGCGGAAGGCGGGATCGAAAACCAGCACCATCGCGGGCAACCCGACGGTGGCGATGTTCTCGGGAAAATTGTCTAAGCCGCGTGAACCATTTCGAAATTCCTGAAAATCGACCATGCCTTGATTGATCCGGGAAACGGAAACGATGTAGTTGTAGTGGCGCTTCTCGCGGCGCTTGGGGATACCGGAAGCGTCAATGGTTTCGTTCTCAAGGAACTCGGTCGCACTGATGCGGTTAACGGCGTTGATAAAGTCGTGCACGCGCTCGCCCGTTTGCTCCTCGACGGTCTGAAGCGGGCAAGCGACGCCAGGCTCTACCGATGGCATGTTGTCGTCGACATCTGGGGGCATCCATTTGGGCGGCGGCACGAGATCCGCCATGGCCAAGGCCGTGTTCGCGCGGGACTGAGGCAAAGGTATGAAGGCGAAGTCGGCTGGCAGGGGAGTCGTATCGGCCGTAGCGGGAGCTGGCTCGCGCAATTTGGCGATCCATTGGCGAACTTGCGGAGCCTTGGGCGATGCCGGAGCAGCGGCGAGAAAAGCCTCGAGCGCGGTGATGGCGTGCTCGCGATCGTTTCGTTTGGCGGAAATTTGGGCGAGGATCAACTGCGAGTCGGCCGCATGCTCTTTGCCGAGCTCGATGGCGCGGATCGCGCATTTCTCGGCCTTGTCGGGCTCTTGATGTTGCATGTAGGCCGCTGCGAGCCGCTGCTGGTAAGACCACGACGTTGGCTCAGCGTCAACGGCGCGCTCCAGGTAACCGATCGCCGTGGGGAGATCTCCATCATTCATCGCCACTTGAGAGAGCGCGGCAAGCGCGAAAACATGGCGTGGATCTTCCTGCAAGGTTTTTTGCCAATACTCCCTGGCATGCGCCGGGTCGTGGACTTGCGCGTAATACGCGCCCCAGAGATAGTTCACGTCCGGATACGACGGCGCGGTGCGCGAAACTTTCTCTAGGCGCTTTCTGGCATCCGTGGTGTTGGCGTGTCGCAGGTCTTCCAAAACCTTGTCGAGCTCCTTCACTGCGCCGGGTGCGAGAACCGGCACGGAGGAAGAAGACGATGGAGCGGGGTCAGCAGATTCGGGGGTTAGAGTAATGAAAACTTGTTCGCTCAGGCCAGCCACTTGAAGATCGACTGGCTGAGTTGCCGTCTGATAGCCGGGTGCGGTGACTTCCACGGAATAGCGTGCGGGCTGCAGGTCCCGGAAGATGGCTTGGCCGCCTCTGGGAGTGGCAGTACCGATGGGGGAGCCGCTCGCAAAAGGGTACAAGCTGACCGTGGCCTGGATGTCGGAAGGCGATCCATCC
Source organism: Candidatus Acidiferrum sp. (assembly GCA_049512575.1). GTDB lineage: Bacteria > Acidobacteriota > Terriglobia > Acidiferrales > UBA7541 > Acidiferrum. Next base: position 11,407 of record JBEKWY010000117.1, on the reverse strand, counting down.
GCAGCCCGAACGTTAACGGTCACGGTGCACGGAAGCGAGGGTTGCTGCGCATTCACCGCAGGGCCGAAAAATAACCAGAGCGCGCACAACGCAAGGAAGGCAGGACGTAAGCCCCTATGGTAAGGCGTTGGAGTAAACCAGACCATGAACTCCTTACGGGGGACAGGATACCCCTGCCGCTGGTGCTGAAATACGGGCGAGTCGAGCGAGCCGGTTAGGCGTCCGCTCGGCGGATTGTACTCCAATCGCGGAGACCAAGTGTCATCAGGAGTCCCCGGAGTCAACATATTGCGGCGGAGTGAGCCGTCCCATGATGCCGGTCCGCCGCGGCAAACCGCGTAGCAGCTAATGCGGCCGGACGGCGATGACTTCGATTTCGACCAGGACGCCGGGGGCGGCCAGGGCAGCTACCTGGAGGGCGCTGCGGGCGGGTTTGTTGGGTTGTTCTTTTGTGCCGAAATACTTGGTGTAGCCAGCCATGAACCCTGCGAAATCCATCTTGTTGTCTTTGCTGGGATCGCCCACCAGGTAGACGTGCATCATTACGACGTCGGCCAGCGTCAGCTTTTGGGCTTCGAGCGCTTGCTCGATGCGCTGCAAGGTCGCTACGGTCTGCGCTTCGGTGTTGCCGCCATAAGATTCAACGCTGCCTTTTGGCGCGGACGGGTTGGCGACTGGCGGGACATTGCCGCTGAGATAGAGAGTGTCGGAACCCGCGGGAACCCAGACGCCCAGGGAAATTGGGAAATCGGAATTGGGGATGGGGATGCGTTGAATTTTGCTCGCGGAAGGAGTTTGTGCTTTCAAGGCGCTTAGAATAAATACCAGGCAGCAAGCGGCCGCAATCGACGCGCGTACTCGAGTCTTCTTTGTCATCACAATCCTCTCCAATTTATTTTCTGGGTTCGTGCGGAACGAGTTTACCGGATTTTTCGAGTCGAAACGCGCAACTCACGCTGCTGGAGCCGGCTTTCCGCCGAAGGCTTGATCGATCTTGGCGACGGCGCGATGTGCGGAGAGCGCGGCGCCCTCCTGCCAGCCGACCAGGTGTGTGACGTGATCGCCGGCCATGTAGATCGTCCCGTCGGGCTCACTCAGGCGGGCGTAGCCTGGGAGGCCTTGTTTTTGGCCGAAATGGGTGATCCACGAGCCGAGGTTGTAGGGAATGTGGCCCCAGGAAATGTAAACGGGGTTCGTGAGTTCTGTCGAGCATCCAGGGTGAAGGTGCTCGACTGCGTTGCGCGAGGCGGCTAGCTTGCCTTCGAAATTCAACTTGCCGAATTCGGTGTCGTTTTCCACGCCGTAGCCGGCGATGATTACGCCTTTCTGCGAAAAAATTTTCGCACTGGGGTACCACACGACGCTGACGGTTTGTTTGGTGAAGGAGATGCCGCCGTAGATCGAGTAATCCTGTTCCCAGAAGCGGCGCGACTCCCAGGCGATCTTGTAGGCGGAATCATATTTTGCTCCGTCGATGGCACTTTTGAAGTCAGGCGAGAAATCGGCGTCGATGGTCTTGAGGATGGAGAGAGGCATGGCGCAGACACAACAGTCGGCTTCGATGGAGCCGGCCGCGCCGGTCCTACGGTCGCGATAACCGATGCGAACTCCCTTGGGCGTCTTGCGAATCTGCTCCACGGCGGTTTCAAATCGAATGATCTTGTCGAGTCGCGTTTCGAAGGCTGCGGCGATCTGGTCCATCCCGCCAACCGGCTGGAACATGGTGGCCTGCATGTCGTACATTTCCTCGAAAAGCATTGCTTCCCAGAGACTGGCGTTCAGCAGCGCGTGCATGTCGAGTGGATCGCGCGGCACGCCGAGCTGGTCCGCGGCGCCTGGGTGTATTTTGTAGCCCGAGCGCGCCGATCCTTTGTAAAAATTATCGGAAGAAAGATCGCCATACTTGCGAAGGAATTCGAGCATGCGCTCTTTGTCTTCCTTGGTCAGGTCCTCGTCGAGGGCTTGTTTGTTCAAGGACTTGGCGAGTAGCTCGGCGACGTGCCCACGGGTATCGTTCATCACCTGGCGCTGCTCGACGGGTTTACCGTCATTGAGTTTGTCGCACTGCAGGAGGGAGCTGCGCGAACTGTTCACTTCGACTTCCAGCGGCACGCCAAACTCGCGGCAATAACCGAGGATGGTCTGGTGCTGTGAAGGCAAGCGAGCGGGGCCGGCATTGAAATAGTGGCCCTCGGCGAACTTGCAGGTCTCCGCGGTGCCATCGGTCATTTCGACGCGCGTGCCGTTGCGAATCGTCCAATTGCGGCCGCCGGCGCGATTGCGCGCTTCCAGGATCGTGCAGGTGTAGCCGGCTTTCTGCAGCTCCCAGCCGGCCACCATCCCGGCGATACCGGCGCCCAGGATAACGACGCTCTTGCCCTTGCCGGAATTTTCCGGAAGCGCAATCGTGCTTGCTTTCGTTGCGGGAATGGCCAGCAGTCCCAGCGACTGCATCATCACGTACGCAGCACCGAACCCGCCGGCTTGGCCGACTTGGGTGAGAAATGTGCGCCGGGTGGTCATCACAGGACTCCCAGAAGGCTTCAATCTATCCGAGGGGAGGGGACGAAAACAACTCCCACCAGATGCGCGACGCGAAAATCCGCATCGCGCATCCGTGGAAGATTAGGGGTTAGAAAATAACTTTCAACGCGAGCTGGATGTTGAACGCTTCGCCCGGCCCGATGCCCGGAGCGCCGTTGTAGTCGCCGATGGTGTCGGCAGTGATGCCCAGTCCGCTGCCCACGGTGCCGCTCGGCGGCGCCAGGTTGATGCGGTTGAAGAGGTTGAACATTTCGATGCGGAACTGCGTGTTGATGCGTTCCGTGATCTTGGTGTTCTTCACCACGGAGAAGTCCGTGGAGGCATAGCCCGGTCCGTAGTAGCCGTTGCGTGGGCTCGTTCCCAACTCTCCTGGAGGAGGATTCACAAACGCGTTGGGATTGATCCACGTTACGCCGGCGGCGTTGAAGGCGTGGGAAACGCCGGCAAATGCAGGGGCAATCTGGTCGGCGCGCTGTTCGCCTTCGCCGGTGCCGGTCGTGTCGGTCGATGAAAAGACAGTGAAGGGTTGCCCGGTGTGGATCGAGACCAAGCTGCTGAGAGCCCACCCGTTGAGAAGGGGCTTCCATCGCGAAGCATTCGGCAGGTCGTAATTCAGCAATCCGGTGAAGTTTTGCCGGGTATCGAAGTCGGAGTTTCCGTAGTCGCCCTTGAGGTCGGTGCTGTCCTGGGGCAGGGTTCCACGATACTGAGTCATATCGTCAAGCGCGTGACCCCAGGTGTAGGTGAACTGACTGGTGAAACGATGCCATTCACGGACTTTGAGGATGGCTTGCAGAGAATTGTAGTTGGAGTTGCCGTTGGTTTCGATCTGGTTGATGATGCCGAAATCCGGGAACTGCGCATAGTAGGGGCGCGTGGCTTGAAGCGCGGCTTGCGCCGCCGCGGTTTGCGCCGCGGTCGTGGCGTTGAGCAAATTCGAAGCCAACGTCGGATTGATAGCCGTCTGGTTGATATCCTCGGTGGTCAGGAGGCGATGCCCAGCGCTACCCACATAACCGAGCTGTAAGAGGAGTGCCCTGCCCAAGGTTTTTTCCAATTGCAGGTTGTAATTGTAGTTGTAGGGCGTGCGGAAGTCTTGCGAGACGGAGAAGATATTGTAAATCTGCCCGCAGCCATTTCCGGTCACGCACGGCGTGGCCGAGGGGCTGAAGATCGGCACTCCAGACTGAATGGTAAAGTCGTTGAGAGGAATCGTCTGGACCGGAGAAGGCCCTGCCGGATTTCCTTCCAGACCGTTGGGAGCGCCGTTGGCGGGGCGGTTGTCCAGGAACGGATTCAGGTTCGGCGTATCGAAATAGATACCGAAGCCGCCGCGAACGACGAGGTCGCCCTTGTCGCCAACTTTGTAGGCAAATCCGACGCGCGGAGAAAAATTGTGGTAGTCCTTGGGATAGACGCTGCTGAGCCCTGCGCCCTGAAAAACGAGGCCGCCGGCGCTGGGGTCAAACACGGACAAGTCTTTCTGATTGTCTCCGAGAGGACCCTCATAGTCCCATCGCAGGCCGTAGTTGACGGTCAACTTCTGGTTGAGCTGCCAGGCGTCTTGGGCGTACAAGGCAAAAGTTTTTACGAAGACCAGGCGCGTCGGATTGCCCACCGCGATGCTGGCGCGGCTCACATCGCCGGCAAGGAAATCGGCTAGCGCCAGGACGTTGCTGGAAACGGTAGTGTCGTTCGCCCAGGGGCCCTGCGAACCGTCAAAAACAAAACTCCCCAGAGCATGCCGGTGGTAGAACTCTTCCAACTGAGCTCTGCGGAATTCGCCGCCGAAACGAAACTGATGTTTGCCGGTGGTGTAAGAAACCACGTCGGTGAGATGTCCGGTGATATCTTCGCGGCCTTCCGGAGGAGTCTGCCCAACACCGTCAAATCCGGTGATCTGAATGTTCGGCGCACCCGGGATGTCGAAACCGTTGTAGAGGTTGAGTCCATAGCTGGCCAAATTGAAGCTGGTGTCGAAGTCGCTGAAGGTTTGATGGAAATAGTTCACGCCGGCCAGCAGTTGGTTCGATATGTTGGAGGACAACGTGGAGTTCCAAGCCGCCGCGTAGTTCGACACGTGGATCGGGGCGACTTCATAGTAGGGCTTCAGCTCGGAAGCGGCTTCCGATAGCGCGGTGCCTCCCACCGGAGCGACCTGGTTTCCTTGGCCGACGAAGTAGTGAAACGAGACAGTGTTCTTGTCATTGATCTTGAAATCCAGCTTTGCCAGTCCGTTGTAACTGTAGCCGTATTCGGGGTCCGGGCTGGAATAGTTGTTAGGCGCCGCGGGGCCAGTCAGCGCATAGCCAGGCCAGAGATTGGTAAGCAGGCTGGCGCTGACGGGGTTTTCCGCAACACCATATTTGGCCAGTTCGGCGAGCGCTTCGGTTTGGTAAGCCGCGGAAGGTTCGGTCGCTAATCCCGGCAAACCGATGGTGAAGCGCTGCTTCTCGAAGGTGGTAAAGAAAAACAGGCGATCTTTGATGAAAGGCCCGCCGAAGGAAAACCCGTATTGCTGGTTTCGATTTTCTCCTTTGGAGGTGACGAAGGGGCTAGCCGCCGCGAAGGCTTCGTTGCGGACATAATCGTAAACCGAGCCATGAAAATCATTGCCGCCGGACTTCAGGGCCAGATCTATGGTGCCACCCGGGTTGCGGCCCGATTCTGGAGCCGCTTGCGTCTGCACCGAGAATTGATCGACCGCATCGATAGGAAGCACGATTCCGGCGATGCCGTTGACGCCGCCTTGATTTACCGCTGGAATGTTGTGCCACAAATCGTTGTTGTCCACGCCATCAATCTGCCAGTTGATCTGGTTAGCTCGGGTGCCGTTCAACGAGCCATATCCGCCCGCCGAATAGCCGGCGAAACCCGGGGTGACGGCAATCAATTGCGTGAAATCACGGCCGTTCAAGGGCAGATTTTGCAGATCGCTGCCGGTCACCAAAGTGGTCTGCGTCTCCGAGGTGGTGTCGAGGGTGAGAGCGGCAGCGGAGACCTCCACGGTAGTTGCTTGCTGCGATATCGTCAAAGTCGCGGGAAGAGTGTAGATGGCGCCCTGCTCTACCGGCACGTTGTCCACGGTGAGTACAGGAAAGCCCTGCGCTGTGATCACGACGGTGTAGGTGCCAACCGGAAGATCTTGAAATGCAAACTGGCCGTCGCTTGTGGAGACCATGGCATGCTCGATGCCCGTGGCTTTGTTGGTAATTGTGACCCGTGCGCCTGGCACAACCGCGCCCGAGGGGTCGGTCACCGTGCCATTGATCGCTCCGCGAAATGTCTGCGCCATGGCAGGGAGCCCGACGGAAAGTACGAACAGCAGTGCTGCGATAAGTCTTCGCATCAGTCTTCCTCACAATCAAAATTTGGAAACAGAGACCCGAGGCCGCCCCTGGGCGGCGTTACTAGAACCAACGGCGATGCAGCGTTGCCTCGACGGCAACCCACGGTCGAAATTGATGGAAACCGAGGCCCTGGAAATAACGAGCAGCCACACCCTTTGGATCTATCCGACCACATCCTCGTCCGGGAGGAGTGCAATGCGACCTGACGGCGACAAAGCCGAAGTTGCGGCATGCTGCGCTGAATGGCGGGTTAAGTCAAAGTTAAACTATGAGTTTCACGAATTGGTAAATTCTATCGGCCGCGGACTCCGATGTAGAGTTCGCCGCAAATTGTCGAGGCAGGCGCTGCTAGAAGTTCGGCCGGGCGGCCGGGGCTGTGTCCGGCTCCTTGCTCACGGTAGGAGCGGCGATCTTTTGGTCTTCGTCCACGGAAAACAACAAGTAATCGCTGAAGTGGTGGCGGCGGTGAATTCTGCGGCTTCCCAAGTCGAGAAATAATTCTGCATTTTGTGGGAGCCACAACTCTTCCTGATCCTTGTGGAACTTTACGGGCGCGTAGTCGATGGCGATGTGCTCGGCCTTGAGTTGGATTTGCGGGATGGGGGCCACGATATCGGTCTCCAGGCTGACGACTTGATAGCTATCGGCCGCGATCCATGCCCGCCCTCGAAGCGCGACCGGAAATACTTGCTTCGCCACAGTATATTGGCGCAAACGGACGGGACGATCGGGCCTTTGCCGGAAGTGCACCTGCCATGCGGGTGAACCGTGCGAGCGACTCAGGCCCTCACAAGATACTTCGTACTCGTTGCGATAGGCCGGATGAAAAATCATGACCAGGGCGCCGAGTCCAAGAGACGCGATATGTTCGGGAAAGACATCCATCCCCGTCGTTCCGTTTCGATATTCCTCGAGGCGGTACGCTCCCGGCTTAATTTCCTGAAGGGACTCCACGTAACTGAACTTCCGGGTTTCGTGCTTGGAGGTGCGCCCGTGCTGGTCGATTACCTCGTGATCGAGCACCTCGGTCGCACTGATGCGGTTCACACCATCGACAAAAGCGCGGACGCGCTGGGCGGCTTCGTCCTGCACCTTTTGCAAAGGACAGACGACGTTCGATTCCACCGCAGGGATGCTCTCATCCACGTCGGGTGGCATCCAGGCCCGTTCAAGCTTGTTTCCCCGACGGGCTTCCGGCGTCTTACCGAGTTCCTCTCGCGAATCTGCGGCAGGTCTCGGAGCGCCAGAAGGTTCCGGGACCGCACTAGCGCCGGAATCCGGCCTCACCGTTATATACACCTGCACCCGTTCACCCCGTAAGGCGATGTCCGCTTCCTGGATAACCTTTTGGTATCCGGTGGCGCTTACTTCGACGGAATAGCGTCCTTCCGATAACCCTTCGAAATCGACTTGCCCATCTTTCATCTTGCCGGTGGCAACGGACACGCCGGCGAGCGTGTACAGATTGACGACCCCGCCGTGGTGGAGTGACGCCCCATCGGACCCCTTAACATTCACAAGCATGGAGGCAGTGTTTTGCCCGATCAGCGGGCAGGGCGCCGACAGCAAACACAAGGCAGCAAGGATCGGCAGATGGCGCATACAGGAAGACCTGGGATTGCCGCGCCTGCGGGAAAGGTCTGAATCGAGGTCATTCTACGCCTTTTCCGATAGCGTCAGTCAAACCCGTTTCTTTAACGATCCCGTCTAGCATCCACAGTTATGCGCCAAAAACGGCGAAAAAGTACTATTGACCCGGTACCTTGGTCGCAGTACCTTTGCATTTCGCTCCTCCCCCGGTCCGTAGACTCCTTTTGGCGCGAGGTCAGCATGCTAACCGGCACCTCTAGAAACGCAACTTCCCCAGCTTTGCAGGAACGATGGGCAAGATTACGAAGCCACAAACGCATCTTTTCCAAGGTGAAATTGGTGGTCGAGTGGGACGAGGATTCCGCGGAGCAGCGTGCCAATGCGGTCACCGTGGATGTCAGCCACTCAGGTTGCATGGCCGTAGTGGGAGCGCCTCTACCGCTGCATCGCCGGGTACGGCTGGTGCATCCTGTCACCGGCCGCAAGGCGGAAGCCGAGGTGGTCTGGCGTGACCATGAAGCTTGGGACGTTGGTCTGGAACTGGTCAAACCTGATGCCTCGTTTTGGGGACTCAACCTGTAAATAACTTGCTGCAATCCTGGTCGCCGTCCTGTGGCGGCTGGGTGACGCGTTAACTCTCGCGCACTCTTCTTGTATCTGAATCTCTGCAAAAGCAAACTCCTTCTCGGCGCCGGGATGGCTCGCGCACGCGCCACTGCTTGTCCGCTCCTAACGGATTACTAATGCCATTCAAGCTACACTTACGCGTAGCTGAACTTAGTCGGCAGGTTCTTGGTCGGATTGAGTCAAGGAGGACAGGATGGACGCGTTCAGAAACGACCGTGGCGATGGCCGCGAGTTTACGATGAGGCCTGCGATTCCAGGGCTTCGCACTTTGTTTATCGGCGCTGGAGTATTGGTGGCGGTTATCTTTGTTTTGTCATTCCTCCTGCGGGTCACGCGCATTGAGGCTGGCCACGTGGGTGTGGAGATCAACCTGGCGGGAAGCCAGCGGGGCGCTTCGGAAATTCCCGTGCGCACGGGATGGGTGGTGTATTCCCCTTTGAACACGCAGATCATCGAGTTCCCAACCTATGTCCAGACCGTGAAATGGACCAGAGATACCTCGGAAGGCCATCCCATTAACGAAGAGATGGGATTCAACTCGCGCGAGGGCATGGAGATTTTCGTGGATGTCTCGTTGTCTTACGCCATCGATCCGCTGCACGTACCCGACTTTTACGTGAAGTATCGCGTCAGCGATCTGGACCTTTTCACGCACGGCATCCTGCGGGACATCGTGCGAAATTCGCTCAACGAAGTCGCTTCCACCTATAACGTGGAGGACATTTACGGTGACCACAAAGCGGAATTCATACACAAGGTTGAGGCCATGATCGAGCAGAAAGTTGCGCCGGTAGGGGTTGGCGTGCAGCAATTCGGCTTCATCGGCGCGCCACGCGTACCGGCGGTGATCGCTACGGCCATTACCGCGAAGGCGCAGGCCATCCAGCAAGCGGAACGCGCCCGCAACGAGCTTGCGACCACGCAAGCGGAAGCCGCGAAGAAAATCGCCGAGGCCGAGGGTGATGCGAAATCTCTGGTGACGCGCGCGCAGGGCGAAGCGGATGCCAACCGCATCCGGCAGAACTCGCTGACGCCTCAATTGCTCGAGCTTCGCAGGATTGAGAACAACAGAGAGATGATCGATAAGTGGAACGGGCAACTGCCCACAGTGCAGTCGGGATCGGGGGGCGCTTTGATGCTGCAGCTTCCTCGCCCGCAGTAGGCACTAGGCTGACGCAATAGAGCAAAAACTGTCATTCTGAGCGCATCCGACGAGGATGCGCGAAGAATCTCGACCGCCCGAGCGCTGGAATATCTGCCGAGGAAGGTCTTTGCCCTCTGTCAGCGGACGGGAATAGGCGAGGCCGGCGACAATAGGCTGTCGATGCGTGGAGCCAGTGCATCACAGACCGTGGCCACCCACAGCGCCGCCACAAGTCCGGTGAACACATCCATCGTATAGTGCGCCCGCAAGGCGAGCACCGTCACGATTTCGAATACGACCACCGTGGCCGCCAGCACCGTCAGCCAATTTCTCCGGAACCGCGCCAGTTCGATCGCGCCAAACACAGCAATCCCCGTATGCCCTGAGAAAAAATAATCATTCGCTACGTGATAGGTAACAAACAAAGACGGAAATCCGGGATAGTGCCAAATCATGTTCGGCGGCGCCGGGAGCGCGCAAAGCGCCTGCATAACCTGTCGCAGTCCGAGGAGCAGTAGCAGCCCTAGAAAAGGGCGGACACTGCCGGCAAAGATCCATCTCCCGATCAGAAACAAACCAATTGCATCGATCAGCGCCGAACTGACGATTAACAGGGCATTAGCGGCGGATGGCGAGTGCTGCAAGTAGGAATTGAGGCTGGCGGTCAGGTTCTGCAACCCATCGCCGATGCCGGCGTCAGGCAATTGGCGCGCTCCGATCAGAGATTGTGTCCAGAACCAGACAGCGATTGCGATTCCGGTAACAACCACGCGCAACAGAAGGCCACGGCCGACGCCCATCATCGGCCCGATTTCCAGGCGCCTAGGCCACGGGGCGTGTAAAGAGTTTCAGGCACGAGTCACCGTTTCCATCGCCAATTCGCGCGCCTTCCGCAAATCCAGCTTGCCCGTGCCGAGATAGGGCAGCTTCTCGATGCGCAAAAACTGATCGGGCCGCGGCCGCCAAAGTGGAGGCAAATCGCATTTTGCGAATTTCTCAAGGCACTCCTCCAGCGGTTGGTCGGCCAGCGTGTGCAACACGATCAGCCGCTCGCCTTTCTTCTCGTCGGGCACTGCGGTAACCACGAATATCTGTTCGGCCGCGCCGGCGAGTTCCTGAAGTTTTTCTTCCACCTTGATGTGCGGCACCATTTCGCCGCCGATTTTGCTGAAGCGGCTCAAGCGATCGGTGATGCGGAGGAAACCATCTTCATCCACAACGGCGATGTCGCCAGTGTTGTACCAGCCGTCGCGTAATATCTCGGCCGTCTTCTCTGGGCGGCCCAGGTAGCCCAGCATGACGTTCGGACCGCGCACCAGCAGCAGGCCCGGCTCATCCACACCAAGTATTCGCTGCGTTTCCGGATCAACGATTTTCACCGTGATTCCAGGCAACGGGTGTCCGATGCTGCCGCGCTTGGCGCCCACCTGGCGAAACGATGCTGCGCGAAAGTCGATCGTATTCACGGCAACCACTGGCGAACACTCGGTGCAGCCGTATCCTTCCAGCGGCCGGATGCCGAAGTGATCTTCGAATGCCACGGAAATGCGCTCCGGCAATTTTTCCGCGCCGGCCATGACGAAGCGCAGGCTGCCAAACTCTTCCGGAGTGCAGCGGCGGGCGTAGGCGTTCAAGAATGTCGGCGTGGCCACCAGCATGGTCACGCTGTATTTGTTGACCAGCGCTCCGATGACGCGGGAATCCAGCGGATTCGGGTGAAAAACCACGCCGATACCGGCAGCCGCGGGCAAACACAACGTGACCGTGAAGCCGAACGAATGGAAAAAGGGAAGGATGCCCATGATGCGATCGTCGGCGCGCAGGAAGAACACCTGGCTCAATTGTTCGACGTTCGCCATCACGTTGTAGTGCGTCAGCATCACGCCCTTTGGCTCACCGGTCGAGCCGCTCGAGAAAATGATGGTGGCGAGATCGTCGAGGCTTGCGCTTCGCTGGCTGCCGGCGAATTTTTCAACGCGGCGCGCCGGCAGCAGAGCGGCGACCAATGCCGCGCCAAGCCGTTCGCTGAATTTGGGCTTTTGCGCTAGATCTTCCACGTAAATCGTAGTTACTGGCGGTTGCACGTGCGGAACGCGTTCCAGAAACGCGCGCGCGGAAATAATCGTCTTCAAGTTGCATTGCTTCGCGCACG
>JBEKWY010000116.1:0-15757 GCA_049512575.1 Candidatus Acidiferrum sp. | reverse complement strand
TCCGGCGGCATGAAGCAGCGCGTCGGTGTAGCTCGCGCACTGGTCGTTGAGCCGGAAGTGCTGTTTATGGACGAGCCGTTCTCGGCGCTGGACGTGCTCACCGCGGAAACGCTGCGTGGCGAACTGCTTGAACTCTGGCTCGGCCACAAAATTCCCACGCGCGCCATTTTCATCGTAACGCACAACATTGAAGAAGCCGTGGTCCTCGCCGACCGCATCATCGTGCTGGGCCGCAACCCCGCGCACATTCACGCGGACTTTGCCGTCAACCTGCCGCATCCACGCAACCGCAAAGATCCGCGCTTTGTTGAATTCGTCGATGCCATCTACCGTGTACTTACCAGTCCCAATAGCAAGGAAGACGTGATCCATGCGGGGCCCGGGACCAGCACGCCGGTGCAACATCGTGGCTTGATGCTGCCGCACACGCGTCCCGGAGGCATGGCCGGCTTGCTGGAAATCGTGGCCGATCACGACGGCCGCGTCGATCTTCACCACCTCGCTGCTGAACTGAGCCTGGAAGTCGATGCTCTGCTTCCCACGGTTGATACCGCGGTGCTCCTCGGCCTGATGCGCCTGGAAGAAGGCGACGCCATCATCACCCCGGAAGGCCGGGCCTTCGCGAAAGGGGATATTCAGACGCGCAAAGCAATGTTCCGCAAAGCGGCGCTCGCCAACGTGCCCATCCTCCGCCAGATGGAGCAGTCGCTGAAGGCAAAATCCGATCGCACGCTGCCGGACGAATTTTTTCACGATCTTATCGACGAGCATTTCAGCGAAGACGAATCGCGCCGACAGCTCGAGACCGCCATCCAGTGGGGACGCTACGCGGAAATTTTCGATTACGACGCTGCCACCGGCAAGCTGACGCTCACCGAGGCCTGACCTTCCCGTGCCAGCCGCCGCCCCGCTCACTTCTACAACCGAGCATCAGACTCCGCTCCCGCCGACGGCGGCGCGGCCGGCAGGCTCGCGGTGGACCTGGGCGTTTCTGATCGACATCGCCGTGTTTCTTTTCGTCTTCGCGGGCATCTACGGCGTCTACGCGATTGGCCGGTCGTGGATGGGCCCGGTCGCTCCGACGTCGCACATCTCGCAGAGCCCGCGCGCGCTTCCGCTCTACGCGCTGTATTCGGTGGTCCGGATCGCCATCGCGTACGCGCTGAGCCTGGTGTTCGCGCTGGGCTACGGTTACGTGGCGGCCAGTTCGCGTCGCGCGGAAGTCGTGCTCGTGCCCCTGCTCGATATTTTGCAGTCGATTCCGGTGTTGAGTTTCTTGCCCGGCGTGATGCTCGCGATGGTTGCGCTGTTCCCACACAAGCAGATCGGCGTCGAGCTTGGTTCCATCCTGCTGATCTTCACCGGCCAGGTCTGGAACATCGCATTCAGTTTTTATTCTTCGCTGAAGACACAGCCCCGCGAGTTGCGGGAAGCCGCCATCATCTACCGCTTCGGTTATTGGCAGAAATTTCTTCAGCTGGACTTGCCGTTTTCCACTATCGGCCTGGTGTGGAATTCGATGATGTCGGTCGCGGGCGGCTGGTTTTTTCTGATGGCGTGCGAGATGTTCGTGCTCGGCGATCGCGATTTCCGCCTGCCGGGGCTCGGCTCATTCTTGCAGACGGCCGCGGGAAACGGGGATACGCGCGCGATTCTCTGGGGCCTGGCCGCAATGGTAGGCGTCATCGTGCTGCTCGATCAATTGATCTGGCGGCCGGTAATCGTCTGGGCGGACAAATTCAAATTCGAGCAGGTCGAAAGCGCCAGCGCGACGCCAAACACGCTGCTGCGCTTACTGGGCCGCGCTTCGCTCGTGATTCGCGGCTATCGAATGATCGTGAGCCCGGTCACCGATTGGCTCATACGGACTTTCGCCGTCGGGGCAAGGCGCGCCGTGGCCACATTTTCGGTGCCGAAGCAGGACCGCACGCGCCGCGTGCTGCTGATCGTTCTCGCTGGCGTGATCCTGGTCGGTTTGGGGGTTGCGGTTTATCATGCGGTCGGCGAGCTGTCGGATCTTCATCGCGCGGATTATTTTGACCTGCTGCGCAGCGCCGCGCTTACGTTCTTGCGCGTCAACGCCGCCCTACTGATCGGAGCTCTTTGGACCGTGCCGGTCGGTGTTGCGATCGGCTCCAATCCGCGCCTGTCGCGCATCGCGCAACCTCTGGCGCAGTTGGCGGCGTCGATTCCCGCCACGGCCCTGTTTCCCGTGATCTTGCTCTTTCTGATTCGCCTGCGTGGCGGGCTGGAGATTGCCGCCATGGCGCTTATGCTGCTCGGCACGCAGTGGTACATCTTATTCAATGTGATTGCAGGCGCCATGGCGATTCCCACCGACTTAAAAGAGGCTGCCAGCATTTTCCGCTTTGGCAGTTGGGACCGCTGGCGCTACCTGATTCTGCCGGCGATTTTTCCCTACTTGATTACCGGCATGGTGACCGCTTCCGGCGGGGCGTGGAATGCCAGCATCATCGCGGAATATTTTCATTTTCAAGGAAAGATACTTTCGGCTCCGGGCCTTGGGAGCACGATCAGCCGCGCGAGCGATGCCGGGCGCTTTGATGTGCTGCTTGCGGCAACGTTGATCATGGCTACCGTAGTGGTGTTGATTAATCGGCTGGTGTGGCGCCGCTTGTATCGCTTGGCGTCCTCGCGATTCAAATTGGAAGCTTAACCGTAGGGGCACGGCACCGCCGTGCCCGCGTCAGCGGCAAGCACCAACGGTCCAATTAGGTTTGGTCGCCACCACGCGGGCACAGCCGTGCTGTGCCCCTACGAAAGGGGCCATCTAGGTTGAAGCGGCGCGCCCAGTGTCGCCGCCCGTGAGCTCGCGGCTCAGGTTGACGATTTGCCCGACGTGATGATCGGCGTGTGCGGCGCAGTCGAGCACGATGGCAAACCGATTTCTTGAGGTAACGCCGACCGCGGAATATTCCTTTCCCCAATCGGCCGCGGATTGTTTGCGAACAGTTGCAGTGACCATGGCGATGGCGGAGTCGAAAGCTTGAAGCGCCTGGCGCTTGCTGGGAGGTGCGGTGTCGGTAAATTCACGGTCGCGATCGCGCACGTAGCCGCTGGCTGCGATTCTCGCGCCGATGTAGTAGTTGAGATTCCCGGTCAAGTGCAGAACCAAATGCCCGATATCGTTGCCGTAGGGAAATGGATTCTTCCAGACTTGTTCCTCGGAGAGCAGGTCGATCCATTTGTGCAGCTTCGCGCCGATTCTGTCGAAATACTCAGCGAACTCGGAACCGACGGTACTCGATAGCTCTGACATGGGTGTTACTCCTCAAACCCGCAGTCATTTCTGGGGATCGTCGCCGCATCGCTACTTGGCCGCCGCACTTCGATCGTTGCGGTAAATCACGCCCTCCTTCATCACGAACACGACGTGTTCGGTCTGGCGGATGTTCTCGACGGGATTGCCGGGCACCGCGACGACATCGGCGAGTTTATTTGGCTCCAGAGTTCCGATTTTGTCCGCGAGTCCGAGAAGTTCCGCATCCGACGACGTGCCGGCCTTCAGCGCATCGATGGGCTTCATGCCCAGGTCCACCATCTGGTGAAACTCCTCGGCGTTCCGGCCGTGCGGATACACGGCCGCGTCGGTGCCAAGTCCGATGTTGACGCCCTTAGCGAGCGCTTTCTGAAATGTTTTGCGAATGTTAGCGATGGCCAATTGCGCTTTGATGGAAATGGCCGGCGGAAGATAGATGCCTTTGTCGAGTTGCTCCTGGAGGCCCTGCACGGCCATCAGCGTGGGCACCAGATACGTTCCATGCTGCTTCATCATGTCGAGCGCTTCGTCGTCCAAAAAGGTTCCGTGCTCGATGGAGTTCACGCCGGCGCGAACCGCTCGCTTGGCAGCCTCGGCGCCATGACAGTGCGTCGCTACTTTCAGCCGCAGCGCGTGCGCTTCGTCAACGAGCGCGTTCAGTTCTTCCTGCGTGAGTTGAGGCGTGTCCACGTCGTCGGTGGGAGAGAGCACACCGCCGCTTGCGCAGGTCTTGATCACCGTGGCGCCGTACTTGTGCATCAGCCGGACCGCGTAGCGGGCCTGATCCGCGCCGTTAATCACACCTTCTTCGGGTCCAGTTTCGTGTCCAAACAGTCCTTCGCGGAAGCCGGCGGAATCATCGCAGTGTCCGCCGGTGGCGCCGATGGCGTGGACAGAAACGATCATGCGCGGGCCGGGAACTTCGCCGCTGCGGATGGCATTGCGCAGTCCGACGTCCAGATAATCGTGCGAGCCGACGTCACGAACGGTGGTAAAGCCGGCCATCAACGTGACGCGCGCGTTCACGCTGGCATCCAGTGCTTGTTCGGCGATTGTTTTCTGCAGCTGGTCGAGCTCGCGCTGTTTCCAGTCATCAGAATGCATCATCGTTTCGTGCGTGTGCGCGTCGATGAATCCGGGTAGCAGCGTGGCATCGCCAAGATCGATTACCTGGGCGCCAGCGGGAACCGAGGCACTTGTTCCCGCCGCAACGATTTTTCCGTCAGCAACCACGACGATGCCCGGCGTCATCAGAGCGTTGCTCTTCCCGTCGAAAAGGCGGGCTGCTTTCAGCACAAAGGTCTTTCCCGCCGGCTGCTGAGCGGGTCCTGCCGCTGGAATCAAGAGCGCGGAACAAAGAACGAAAGCATCAATCCATCTGCGAGTCATGAATTCTCCTTCGGAGCTTCACAAAACTCGGACAGACAATAGCCCGCCTTACGAAAATGTCAAGAATTCGATGCGGGCTGACGGTTACTGCGCGATCGATCAATGGTTCCACCGACGACGACCTTTTGCAAAGTCCTCATGTACTTGTATCCTGAAGCATCCCTCCCTTCCGAGAGGCTAGACTCCGCGTGCATCAGGTTGCGGCTATCCGCGTTCGCGATTGCAACGATGCGCCTGTGCGCAAATCCCACTACGTTCTTTACTGGATGATCGCGGCACGTCGGGTTACGTTCAATTTCGGATTGGATCGCGCGTTCGAGTATTGCCGCGACCTCGGCAAGCCGCTGGTAATTTTGGAGGCGCTGCGCTGCGGCTATACGTGGGCAAGCGACCGCGTGCATCGGTTCGTTCTCGACGGCATGGCGGACAATGCCGCCGCCTGCAAGAAAGCTGGCGTGCTTTATCTTGGGTATGTCGAGCCAGCCGCCGGGGCGGGGCGCGGATTGCTCGAGGCGCTCGCGCGGGATGCGTGCGTCGTGGTTACCGACGATTACCCCTGTTTTTTTCTGCCGCGGATGGTCGCGGCCGCGGCGAAGAAACTAGCGGTGAAGCTGGAGGCGGTCGATTCCAATGGAATGCTGCCGCTGCGCGCGGCGAGCCAGGTGTTTTCGACGGCTTATTCCTTCAGGCGATTTCTGCAGAAAACTCTTCCGGCAAATCTGGCGGAGGCTCCCAGCGCTTCGCCATTCGCCCGACTTGATTTGCCGGGTGCGCCGCCGATCGCAAAGAGCCTTTCGCAGCGCTGGTTCACTGCGGATTCCAATTTGCTGTCGGGCGAGATCGGACTGCTGGAGAAATTGCCAATCGATCACAAGGTTGGGCCGGCCGCGATTTGCGGAGGCACTTTAGCCGCGCGAAAGCGCCTGAAGGAATTTCTGGCTGCCGGTTTCGAGGATTACAGCGAGAAACGCAACCAGCCCGAGTTGGATGTCGCGAGCGGCCTGTCACCTTACCTTCACTTCGGCCACATTTCCGTGCACGAAATCTTTCGCGAGGTCGTTCAACAGGAACAGTGGAAACCCGGGAAACTGTCCG
Organism: Candidatus Acidiferrum sp.; assembly: GCA_049512575.1. GTDB lineage: Bacteria > Acidobacteriota > Terriglobia > Acidiferrales > UBA7541 > Acidiferrum. The sequence continues at coordinate 9,993 of JBEKWY010000116.1, read as the reverse complement.
TTCGCACCGACGGCGGCCGAGCCGGCTGGTGGAACATGAGCGCCAACGCCGAAAACTTCCTCGACGAGTTGATCACCTGGCGGGAGGTCGGATACAACTTCTGCGCGCAAACGGATATGTACGGTCGGTACGAATCGCTCCCAGCCTGGGCGCTGAAAACTCTGAAGCAGCACGCGCGCGACGAACGCCAGCACCTTTACACGCTAGACGAATTCGAGGAGGCGAAGACCTACGATCCGTTGTGGAACGCCGCGCAGACACAGCTTGTACGCGAAGGGCGCATCCACAATTACTTGCGCATGCTGTGGGGGAAGAAAATCCTGGAATGGTCGCGATCGCCCAAGGACGCGCTGGACGTCATGATCCATCTGAACAACAAATATGGACTGGATGGACGCGATCCCAATTCGTACAGCGGCATTTTCTGGTGTTTGGGGCGGTACGACCGGCCGTGGGGGCCGGAACGTCCCATCTACGGGCAGGTTCGCTACATGAGTTCGGAGAATACGGCACGCAAGGTTTCGGTAAGAAATTACATCCGCAAATATACTCCCGGTACTGCAGGCTTCCCCTCACCCGCTTTATCCCTGTTTTCGTAGTTAGAAGCGAGTCCGTCGTTGAGGACTGACCTGGCGAAACCTGACGGAAGGACGCTCATGCTAAGCTCGCTTTCAGTTGTGGACCGAATGCCGATGGTGATTCCCAGCGTGTTTCGCTCGAACCAGATCGATTCCGCGCTCGCCGGCGCTTACACCTCGCAAACCGGCGAAACACTTGCCACGCTGGCCGAACGGCCGTTGTTTCTGGTGTTTCTGCGTCATTTTGGATGCACGTTTTGCCGCGAGGCAGTGGCGGACCTCGCCGAAAAGCGCCAAACAATCGAAGGAAAAGGAGTGCCGCTCGCGTTTGTCCACCTGGGCACGGAAGAAAAGGCACAGTGGTTTTTCAAGCCCTACGGCATGCTGGACGTTCCGCGCTTCAGCGATCCTGAAGGACGCCTCTATGAAGCATTCGGGTTACTTCGCGCCGAGCTTCGCCAGTATTTGAATTCTGAGAGCATTCTGCGAATGCTGAGCGCGTGGCTTCGCGGCCATTTTGTGGGTTTTCCAGCCGGCGACATCGAGCGCATGCCTGGGGCGTTTCTGATCGACCGCGGCGAAATTCAAAAAGCATTTCGCCACAAGCTTGTTTCTGACCGTCCTGATTATCTCGCGCTGGCCACTCCCAGTTAGGCGCGCGCGTTCGGAGTCGCGCTGCTCTCGCGAATTTCCCTTGTTTTGCAGTGTTTTTCGCCCTTTTTCGCCAGTACTTTGGTGCTATTGAGCATCCAGGATCCAGACCCCAGACTTGCATCAGCATGGCCCGCTATTCCGCCTTTCTCGGGCGCAGGGTCGAGGTGCATTACCGCGCCGGCGACATCCTTCTACCTGCTTCGGGAACGTTTGTGGCCGACTCCGGCCGCTCGATCTTTCTCGAGCAACACCTGGAGCAGCGCGGTCAAATGAAGCAATTTCGCTGGGAAATTCCCTACCAATACATCGTGCGTTTGGAAGAAGTCACAGACCCGCCAGTTGCCGCGAATGCCGGGAAGCTTGCTTCGACGGCTGAGTCCGGCGGCGGCAAATCGCGCCTGACGTAAAAAATCCGGACTCGCGACTCCGCCACACTAAGCTCGTTTCGAAGCCCTCAACTCCGGTCCTGCGCGCGATTCTCGAGGCGCCATCGGCTACAATCCTTGTGCGGATTTCCGAAGTGAAGCCGCGCCGGAACGACGTAGCAATTCAGCCTACTCGAGGAGGCATCTGTGGAATCCCCTTCCAGCGATAAAGCGAAAATCGGTTTGATCGGCCTTGGCCTGATGGGCCGCCCGATGGGCATGAATTTATTGAAAGCTGGATATCCCCTCACCGTTTGGAATCGCACCGCGTCGCGAGCGGATGAACTCGTTGCCGCCGGCGCCACGCTGGCGAAATCGCCGCGAGAAGCGGCGGCCAATGCCGATGTGCTGATCACGATGGTGAGCGATCCACCGGCGCTCGAGGAGGTGCTGTGGGGCGCGAACGAAAAGAGTGGCGCGGTTTCTCCGAGCGACGCCGCGCTGCCGGCCCTGAAGTCTGGCAGCATCTATATCGACGACAGCACCGTTTCGCCAGACTTGGCGCGAAAGATTGCCGGCGCCTGCGCCAAGAAAGGCGTCCGCTTTCTCGATGCTCCCGTTACCGGCGGAGATTGGGGCGCCAAGAAAGGCGAGCTTGTTTTCATGATTGGCGGGGAGGCCGAAACGCTGAAAGCGGTCGAACCGATACTGGGCGTAATGGGTAAGCGGTGGTTTCTGCTCGGCCCCAATGGCGCAGGCCAAACAATCAAGTTGGCGATGAACTCGATCCTCGCGCTGCAGGTGGAGGCGCTCGCCGAAGCGCTCGCCTTAGTCACCGCCGCGGGACTGAAAGGAGAGGGCCTGATCGAAGTGATGCAGTCGAGCATGGCGCGATCCGGCGTCCTGGACGTGAAGGCGCCCAATCTTCTCAAGGGGGAATATGCTCCCAGCTTCCCTCTGCGCTTGATGTATAAGGACGTTAGCCTGGCGCTGGACCTTGCCAAGGAGTTGGGAGTCACTCTACCGGCAGTCACCGCCGCCCGCGAGACGTACGGCAGCGTGAAGGCTGCCGCCAAGGAAGACTTGGACTATTCCGCCGTGATGAAGTTTTGGCGGCACTGAACGCCGAACACAGCTTGGAGGCAGTTGCCGCTGCTACCGTACACTTGGTTGGAATGCTAACCAATTGGATTTAGTTGACCAAACCCGAGGGTGAATTACGTACCATCCGCGGACTCACCGGGCACTCCGGCTGCGCCCTATTCGCGGTCACCAATTCAGCCGGAGCGCTCGGACCTTGCCTGCGAAACCGAGCGAGTTCAGCGCCTGCGGAAGCGAAGCTTGTCAATTCGCAGTTTCTTAATCCGGAATTCCATCGTGGATGCGGGAATTCCCACTTTTTTTGCGGCGCCGTTTTCCCCGGAAATCTTGCCCCGCGAAGCGCTGAGTGCCGATTCAATCGCTTCACGTTCTTCGGTTTCGGCGGGATCTTGCGCCACGGTTTCGCTCTGTGCGGCTGGCAGCATTGCCGCATCGATGCTCAGCACGCCATTCCGCGAGAGAATTACGGCGCGCTCCACGGTATTCTCAAGCTCTCTCACATTGCCAGGCCAACGGTGCGCCTGCAGCACGTCCATCGTCTTTCGTTCGACCCGCGAGATTTTCCGCCCGAACTTTTGGCCATATTTGTCCGCGAAATGCGCGACCAGCGGTGGTATGTCCTCCGGGCGATCGCGCAGTGGCGGCACGTGCACCGGAAAAACGTTCAGCCGGTAGTACAAATCGCTGCGAAACCTACCGGACCGCACGTCTTCGGCCAGATCGCGATTCGTGGCGGCCACCAGTCGAACGTCAACCTGCAACGTGTGCGTGCCGCCCAGCCGCTCAAACTCTCTTTCTTGCAGCACACGCAGCAGTAAAACCTGCATCTCCTGGGGCAATTCGCCGATTTCATCCAGGAAGAGCGTTCCGCCATGGGCCTGCTCGAAGCGGCCTTTGCGCCGCTCTACCGCGCCGCTGAAGGCGCCGCGTTCATGACCGAAGAGTTCCGACGCCAGCAATGTGGGTGGAATCGCCGCGCAATTTACTTTCACCAGCGGGCCGCGCGCGCGTGGCGATCTGCGATGAATGGCGCGCGCGATCAATTCTTTTCCGGTACCCGTTTCACCGGTGATCAGGACGGTAGCATCGGTGGTGGCGACTTGCTCGACGGTGTCCAGCGCGCGTTTCAGCTCCGCGGAGTGCGCCAAAATTTCCTCGAACCACGGCGCCTGGCCCAGCTGCTCTCGCAGCGAAATATTCTCCGCTTCCACCTGCTCGCGCAGCTTACGAATCTCTTCATTGGCCAAGGCGTTCGCCGTGGCGATGGAAAGTGCGCGAGACACATCCTTCAAGATGGCCAGCTCACCGGGAGGAAAACCGCGCTGCTGAACCCTGGTGAAAGCCGCCACGCCCAGCACTTGCCCGCGCATCACCAGTGGCACTGCGGCGTAGGAGCGAATGCCACTCCTGGCCAGATGAACCTCGTGCCGATACCAGCTTTCTTTTTGCAGCAGATCGTCGCACGCGTACGGCTCGCCTGTGCGACCCTCCCTGCTGTTCATCGGGGGATAAGGAATAAGAGGCCGAACCACATCGAGTGGTGGCGGCTGCGCATAGCTGTTGGAGCGTGCTGCAAGCTGCGCGGGCGTTTCGCCATCGACACGCGGGATGCCGACTAGATGCAGCGCGAGTAGCCGGTGCCGGTCGCCGTCCTCATCGGGCACTTCGTTCGGGACCGTGAAGTCGATGATCCCGACGGAATCGAAAGGCACCACGGGAACAAGCACGTCCGCTAACGCAGCTAGCACACCTGGAAGCTCGCGTTCCGTGCTGACCGCTTCCCAAGTCCGCAACATGAGGAGCAAGCGGCGCGACTCTCCAAGCGTGGACCCCTGCGAATGTACACTTTCCTCTACCATTGGCTCAGCTTAGCAATTCCTGCGAATCTTGTGAATTAGCAATACAAGCTTGTGAGTAAATTGTGACTTACTACGACCGCTCCATAGCAGTACGTGTGTTTTCATAGAGTTAGTGCCCTTTATATTTGGCTACCAACCTGCCCTTAGGAGCATCGAGAGGGCCGTTCAGCAGCAGGCTCCAAGAGGTCGTAAATTATGTTTTCTGCTCTAATCTGTTTTGCTCTCAGTTCCTTGCCGCACGCTGCGCCACTCATCGCCGAGATCCAAATCGATGCCCTCGTGATGTCCCTGGCGGTTTTCGGCTTCGTCATTCTTCGCCTTCGGGTTGACTCTCGAACGCGGACAGTTTTGCCCTCAAGCATCGGCAGCACCTGAAAGACTGGCACGACGTGGGGTTTGTCGTTGGCTGATGGAAGGCCTGCTACGCTTCTTCTTCGGCGTGGACCAGGTCGCCGTGGGCAGCTTTGTGGGCCGCGATTACCTTATCCGCGAGTTCGTTGGGCACGTAGTCGTAGTGCGAGAACTCCATGGAGTAGCTGGCGCGGCCTTGCGTTTTTGAAATGAGGTCGTTCGCGTACGTCAGCATTTCGGCAAACGGCACTTGCGCTTTTATGATGACGTTGTGGCCGCGGGCTTCGCTTCCGGCGATGCGCCCGCGGCGTCCGCTGAGGTCGCCCATCAAATCGCCCGAGTATTGATCGGGGGCATAGACCTCGACGTGCATGACTGGCTCCAACAGCGCGGGTTTGGCTTGCTTCATGGCTTCCTTGAAGGCCAGCGAGCCGGCAATCCGGAACGCCATGTCGGAGGAATCGACATCGTGATATTTGCCGTCGTATAGAGTTGCGCGGAAATCCACAACCGGAAAACCGGCCAGATGCCCACGCGCCGCGGCTTCGCGGATGCCGCGCTCGACGGATGGAATCCAGTTGCGGGGAATCGCGCCACCAAAAACGTCGTCGACGAATTCGACGCCCTTGCCGCGTTCTACCGGCTCCATCTTGATGCGGCATACCCCGAATTGCCCGTGACCTCCGGACTGTTTCTTATGTTTGCCCTCGGCGTCGGCACGGCCGCGAATCGTTTCGCGATACGCGACCTTGGGCGGCTTCAGAGTCAAATCGACGTGATAGCGCTTGTGCAGCTTGGCCACCACGACTTCAATGTGCTGCTGGCCCGTGCCCGCCAGGAGAAATTCCTTGGTTTGTGGATCGCGGGAGAAGCGCAGCGCGGGGTCTTCCTCCAGGATTTTGTGGATGGACACGCCGATCTTGTCTTCGTCCGCGCGCGTCTTTGGCTCAATCGCGAACGTGATCGAAGGTTCCGGTAATTGTGCGGGACTGTAAAAAATCGGCGCGGCCTTGTCTCCCAGCGTCTCGCCGGTGGTGGTTTCCTTGAGCTTGGCGATGGCGCCGATGTCGCCGGCGTGCAGCTCAGAGATTTCATTGAGCTGCTTTCCTTGCACCACAAGCGTGTGCTGGAAGCGCTCCGCCGTGGAGCGATTGAAATTTACCAGGGTGGCATCGTTTTTCAACACGCCGCTCTTCACCTTGAAATAATTGATCCGCCCTGCGAATGGATCGGCCAGCGTCTTGAACACAAACAGGGATAAGGGTTGGCCGTCATCGTACTTGCGCTCGATGCGGTCGCCCTTGCCGGTCGGCTCCTTGAAACCGACCTGAGAATGCTCGTCGGGATGCGGAAAGACGTCGGCGATGAACGTGAGCAGGCTGGCGGTGCCGATGTTGTGCAGCGACGAGACCATCAGCACCGGGAAGATTTTCTCGGCCACGATGGCCTTGCGAACGCCCGGAATCAGGTCGTGAATCGGAATTGTGCCTTCGCGGAAAAACTCTTCCATCAGCTCGTCGTCGCCCTCGGCTATCATTTCCACGAGTTTTTCGTGCGCTTCCTTGGCTTCGTCGGCCAGTGCCGCGGGAATTTCCTCGATCGAAGGCTTTCCATCGCCATCGGGTTTGTACAGGTGCGCCTTCATGCTTACCAGATCGATCACCCCGCGAAATCCGCGTTCGGTGCCGATGGGGAGTTGCAGCGCGACCACGTTGCGGCCAAACACTTGTTCCAGCGATTCCATCGAGCGTTCAAAGCTGGAAAGTTCACGGTCCATCCAGGTCAGCACGAACGCGCGCGGAATGTCGTACTCGGTGCAGTAGTCCCAGACTTTTTCGGTGGTGACCTGCGAGCCGACGTGCGCGTCCACGGTGATCAGCGCCGCGTCCGCGCCGATCAGCGAGGCTTTCGCTTCGGTGATAAAAGTCGAATAGCCCGGCAGGTCGATGAAATTAATCTTTACATTTCCGCCGGAGCACAGCGTGCAAGGCCATTCCGCGTACGCGAGCCCCGTTTGAATCGAAATCTTTCGGCCGATTTCTTCTTCGTCCCAGTCGGTCGTGGTAGTGCCTTCCGCAACTTTTCCCCATCGCGGCGTCATCCCCGCGGTGAAGAGTAACGACGACACCAGTTGCGTCTTGCCGGTGCCGCCGTGGCCGACAATGCCTACGTTTCGTATGTCCTTGGTGAGATAGCTCTTCATGTAGACCTCCATGTTCCGGTGATCCGGCGTCGAGGCCGGGATCGACTGGCGAGGTCCGCCCTGGGGGCTGAAGGCGCGGGCCTGCGCCTAGGCAACTTCGATACGGCTGAGGGAGGAGAACGTGGCCTCTACCTGGGTCCTCGCAAGAAGCGAGGGCGAAGGCGTGACGAAACTTTTCCCTGGTACGCTCTCCAACGAGCGGATGCTAGCACACGGACCGAACGGTCGCAATCGCGCGCCGCAGCGGCGCCCGCTACTTCGGGGCCGGTGCTGCGATTCCAAGCGGACGGCCGAGGGAAACTCGACTGTCTTTGATCACAACGATGTCGTATACCCAGTCCACTTGTGGAGGATGCCTGAGAATAATCCTGTGCCGGCCCGCGCTTAAGGGGAGCTCAGCGGGTACATAGCCTACCACCGAGTAACTTCGGGGCTCTTCGTTTTCGACTTGTATCTCGGCGCCAATCGGTTCCGAAATTACCACAGTTCCGACCTCGGGTTTCTGTACTGGCGCGATGGAGACTGCTGGAGCCGGTACAGGAGCCGAGAGCTTCTCGGCATACTCGATTTCCGCAGGATAAAACCGGTGTAGGACTTTTAGTAGATCGGTGGCGCTAAGAGCAAATCCTATTCCCGAAGTACCTTCCTTCACGAGCTTTAGCGTGTTAATGCCGATGACTTCGCCGCGCGAGTTCAGCAATGGTCCACCGCTGTTACCGGGATTGATCGCCGCGTCAGTCTGAATCCACGTGCCAGGACCCGCACTTTCGAACTTACCGACCGCACTGACAATTCCCTTCGTCACGCTGAACAACATCGCGGCGCCGGGATTCCCAATCGCGAAAACAGGTTCTCCTTGCTGTACCGTCGACGCGTCGGCCAGCGTCAAGTGGGGAAATCCGGATCCTTCCACTTTCAGGAATGCAATATCCAGTTCCTGGTCAATGTAAATCACTTTCGCCTCCAGCTCGACTCCCCCAGGTAATAGCGCTAGCAACGACCCCTTTAGGTACACAACTCCAGGCTTCGTTTGCGCCACCAGTTCTGTGACCGAGAGAATGGGTACGAAATCCACAGCCGTGTTCCGCGCGACCCTTGCCGAAATGCTCCCACTAAAAACTTCCGGCACCGGATCGAGATTTACGTGAAAATGAGCGGCCTTGAACAACCAGTATTCGCCATGATTCTTGCCATTTAGACTCATCCAGTTTGCGGGTCCGTCACTGAGTTTCAACTCCTTGGTGGCGTAACCTTTCAGGCTGATGCGCGCGACCATCTGGTGTTCGAGCCGCGAGCCGAGTGCCGTTTTCGTTTTGTGAAAATAGCCGCCGGGGAAGTCCTTCTCGAAGGGCGTCGTTCCTAGGGCCAGACCGTCAATTTCCACGGTTGCTCCTGGGGGTGCGCTGGTGATTTGCAACTTGTCTGCGCGCGTCAGGACGGGAAATAAGAAGATGAGTAGCGTTGCTGCGAGAGGGAAGTTGGAGCGGGATGTCATGGGAAGACCTCGCCGTGAAGTTCGAGGTCATCTAGATTACCATATAATAATAAAAATAAGTATAACCTATTTATTACTGCCAGGCTTGGCCGGGTGTCGTGCGTAGCCAGTGCAGGTAAATACCGGTAGACGCGGATACTTTGGGAAGCGTGGATCGGTTGCCGAGAGATGGCAGAGGATGAAGACCGAGCCGCGCGCCGATTCAATGCGCCGGACATGAAGGCAATTCGCGCACAGCCCCGCGTCGGGCTGCGGCTGGTTTGGTTTGTCGTTCGCAGGCATCCCGATTCGCTCGCGTCTTTTCGGCGTCGCGATCAAGGAGTGGAGGGGCTCGCCGGCGCGGCGGCGTCCGGTGGCCCGACGGGCTTGGTGAATTCGGAGTCTGGGATTTCCGGGTTCAGCTCAATTTTGTCGATGACGAGTTTTTGCGTTAGGTCCGTGGCGGAGCTACCCGAGTCAATTTGGAAAGCGAATTTCAGTCCTTCCACGTTGCGATAGTCGCGGAAATAGGACTCAACCGGGAACTCTTTGCCTTCGGCGCGGCGCTGGCCTTCCCACTTCAAAAGCAGGTACGTGTCGGCGTCGAAAAGGTAGTAGCGAACATCGCCGCTCTTAGTGGTGAGCTTGACGCGCCATACATCCTTATCTTCGACCTTGTCTTTTCCCACCAGTTCCACCTTGTTGCCTTTTTTTGCGTAGTCGACCAGCGGCCCGTCGAAATCAGCTTCCTCGGTAATATTCTTCAGATCTTCGTCGGACATGGTATCCGGATTCACTTTTCCACCGAAGGGATTGTTGGCCCAGCCTTGCGTGCCGTCCAAGACGCGAATCATGGTTTGGTTCTGCACCGTAAGCGTCATGTGCATTTTCAGCGGACGCTTGAGTTCGACCACGAACGGTCCCGACGCATCGGAGCCGAAGGAAATTGTCCCCTCGACGCGCTCGGACTTCAGCGCGTGAATCTTTGCGAGGCCGCCCCTGGCCACGAAGACCTTGGCCAGGATTTGCGTGACCGTTTGCGCCGGCAAAGAAGAAGCAAAGAAGCAAAGAACTAACGAAGTAAAGACGAGGCGACCGAGACGTTTTCTGCGCGCGGGAAAGCTTCGTGCTGACGATTTCGTGTTCATTGCCTGGACGTTCCTTCCTTGCGCCAACGGTCCGCGGGTGCATTTCATCGTAGAGGCAGAAAGGGGCGGAGGTCAATTTGCTGGCGCAGGGGAAAAGCCGCCATTCGGTGGTCAGCGTAAAACAAGGGATCAGCAGACTCGATGCCGGTGCTAGAAGGCTAGCGCGGAGATCGCTACGGGAAGACCGGCTTGGCTTCGGCGGCGGGGAGCGAAACGCCCAGAATCTGAGCCAGCGTCGGCGCAATGGCGCGCATGTCGAT
>JBEKWY010000115.1:0-16523 GCA_049512575.1 Candidatus Acidiferrum sp. | reverse complement strand
CAGCGTAGGCGAAATTGAATTCGCCGGAGCTGCCATCGAAGGTGCCGGTGACGACGGTGGTCATGCGGAGAGGACCATCGGATTCTGCGGTGTTGAGGGTGAATTCGTCGTTGAGCGCGGCGAGCAGACCGGCGGTGTCGCGCATATCTTGAAACTTGTGGAGCAGGCGGTGGATGTGGCGGGCGACGCCACTGGCTACGTAGCCGTGGCCTACGCAGTCGGCCAAGACCACGCGGGCGATGTTGTCGCTGCAGGAGAAAACGGCGGAGAGGTCGCCGCCGGAGTCGGCGCCGGAAGGAACGGCGATGACGTCGGCTTCGAGGCCGGCGAGCTCGAGGGAGCGGTGGGCTTTTTCGTTACCAGCCCAGAGTTCCATGCAGCCGAAGGGGCGGGCTGCGGAGGTAGTGCACTCGATAATTTGGGGTTCGACTTTTTTGAATTTCATTTCGCGTGCTCATGCTAGCACGGCGTTTAGATTCTTTCGCCTGCTTGGCGAATTGATTCTGGTTCACCTTGTTAGATACAGAGGATTCGGTTTGGATACATGGCTATCAGCTGGCGCCTATCGGCCACAGGTGCGGGGGATTGACCTGGACACAGGCAAGAGTGCCTGTGCTACTTGGAGCCGAGGGTGCGGTCGAGGTTGAAGGCGGCGCTGATCAGGGCCAGATGTGTGAAGGCTTGGGGAAAATTGCCGAGGGCTTGGCCTTGGGCGCTGGTTTGTTCTGCGTAGAGGCCCAAGTGATTGGCGTAGCCGAGCATTCGTTCGAAGAGGAGGCGGGCTTCGTCGAGCCACTCGGGATTGGCGGTGCCGGCGCGGGTGAGGGCTTCGACGAGCCAGAAGCTGCACATGTTGAAAGTGCCCTCTTCGCCGGGGAGGCCGTCTATACGGGGCTGCGGCGGGTAACGGTAGACGAGGCCGTCGCTGACGAGCCCGCCGTTTTTCGGCTCTTGGATAATGGCTTTGATGGTGGAGATCATTCTGGGGTCGGTGGGGGCCATGAAGAAAACGAGGGGCATCATCAGCGCGGAAGCGTCGAGATCGTCGCTGCCGTAATATTGCGTGAAGGCTTGGCGCTTTTCATTCCAGCCTTTGGTCATGATTTCTTCGTAGATGGCGTCGCGTTCGCGCATCCAACGCTGGCGATCACCGGGGAACGAACGCTTGTCGGCGAGACGGGCGCCGCGATCGAGCGCGACCCAGTTCATTAATTTCGAGTAGACGAAATTTTGCCTGCCGCTGCGTACCTCCCAGATGCCTTCGTCGGGAGGTTGCCAATTGTCGCAAACCCAATCGAGGCGCCTGCGGATGCGGACCCACATGTCGTAGGGGATGGGGCCAACATATTTGTTGGAGAGATAGAGGGAGTCCATGAGCTCGCCGTAGATGTCGGCTTGGTATTGGTCGGAGGCGGCGTTGCCGATACGGACGGGTGCGGAGGCGCAGTAGCCTTCCCAGTGAGCGAGAGATTCTTCGGGAGGGAGAGGTTCGCCGTAAATTGTGAAAACGGTGGGGAGTTGCACGCCGGTGTGAGGATGCTTGGCGACGTAGTTCTGAATCCAGCCCATGAAGCCGGCGGCCTCTGCGTAGAAGCCGAGGCGCACGAAGGCGTAGACGGTGAAGGCGGCGTCGCGAATCCAGGCGAAGCGATAGTCCCAGTTGCGCGAGCCGCCGATGACTTCGGGCAGACTGGTGGTGGGGGCGGCGACGATCGCGCCGGTGGGCTCGAAGGTGAGGAGCTTGAGGACGAGGGCGGAGCGCTCGACACGTTCGCGCCAGCGACCGCGGTAAGTGCACTTGGCGAGCCAGTCTTGCCAGAATTTTACGGTGCGCTCGAATGGTTCTTTGGCTTCGAGTTCGGAGGATGGGGTCTGCGATGGTGCGGCTGCGCCGTCGTGCTGGAAGATGAAGGTTTTGGATTGGCCTTCTTCGAGGACGAACTCGGAAGTGATGCCGCCCTGGTTGTCGGCCTGGAGAGGAACATTGGCGGAGAGCTTGAAATATGTGTTGTTACCGCGGAAGCTGGCGCCACCTTCGACGAGTTGGACCAGGTGGGGTTGGCGGCCGTAGTCGAAGGCGGGACGGCACACAACGGAGAGACGAACCGATCCGCGCACGCAGCGGACCCGGCGATGGATCTGGTGATAGGAAGGGGAGTCGGAGGCAAATCCGACGGGCATGAAATCCTCGAGTTCGGCGATGCCGTCTTCGTGGGAAAAGCGCGTGACGAGGATGTTTGTGGAGGGCCAGTAAAATTGTTTGTGGCGGATTGTGTCGGCGATCGGGGCGATCTGGAAGCGGCCGCCTTTGGCGTCGTCGAGGAGTGCACCGAAAATGCTGGGGGAGTCGAAATTTGGGGAGCAGTGCCAGTCGATGGATCCATTCATGCCGACGAGGGCGACGGTGCGCATATTGCCGATGATTCCGTAGTCCTCGATAGGTTGGTAGGGCATCCCTTTGTTCTCCCGGAGCGGTATGGTCTCACGATATAGATTCACGGCAAGCGACAAATGACGCACGATATTCTCGGACGGCCCATCGATTGAGGCTTGCCGCAGGATGCGATGGAAAGTCCTGGAGTATAGTGGCGGAGACGATGGACTGGAAACCGCCTACGGCGATTCGTTGGTTGCTGGATCCGGCATGCGGTGCAACTGACCGGCTGCTTTCGCGGTGGATATTTTTGCGGGCGCTGGGAGTGATTTATTTCTCGGCATTTTTTTCACTTATTTTTCAGATTCGCGGGTTGATCGGTCCGGCAGGGATTTTGCCTGCAGGCGAGTATCTGCGGGCAGTGGCGCAGTCGGCTGGACCGGGACGTCTTTGGTATGCGCCGACGGTGTTCTGGCTGTCCAGTAGTTCGCACATGTTGATGGCGGTCTGTTGGATTGGCATCACTGCGTCGGTTCTCGTGGTGTTCAATGTTTGGCCGCGGGGCGGGTTGTTTATCTGCTTTCTGTGTTTTCTTTCGTTTATCGCTGCGGCCGGTGAGTTTTCGGGTTATCAGTCCGACGGAATGTTGCTGGAGGCCGGATTCATTGCGCTGTTCTTTGCGCCGCAAGGGTTCCCGCCGGGATGGGGGGCAGCGCATCCACCGATCCGCGGCAGCATTTTTTTGCTGCTATGGGAATGGTTCCGGATTTATTTCGAGTCGGGCGTGGCGAAGATCGCCAGTGGAGATCCGGAGTGGCGGCATTTCACGGCGATGGATGAGTATTATCAGAATGGACCGCTGCCCACGTGGATCGGTTGGTACGTGCAACATTTTCCGCATTGGTTCCATGCGGCGACGGCGTTTGGAACATTGGCGCTGGAATTGGTTCTGGTCTGGATGTTGTTTTTGCCACGGCGTTGGCGGATCGTCTGCTTTTTCATCGTGACTCCCTGGCAAATCGGAATCATCCTGACGGCGAACTATACGTTTCTGAACTACCTGGTACTCGTGCTGGGATTCTTGTTGCTGGACGATCGCTTCTTGATCCAATTTGTGCCACTTCGATGGCGCGAGCGTGTGCCGGCTGTGCCCGCTGCGACTACGCCCGAGCAGGAACACAGTGCGTTTGATTCCGAGTCGATACTGGCGACGGGAACAGTACCGACGACGGAAGTTCGCGGCGCCGCACCGGAGCAGCCCGTTGAACAGGGGCGCCCGGTGTCCTGGTCCGAGAGGTTGCGGCCGCAAGTAGCGTCGGTTCAACTCGCGCTGACGGCCGTGATGTTTGCTTGGCTCTTCTGCTCCAGCACCGCGCTCTTGATATGGATGCTCTGGCCGGGCGCGCCGCTGCCGACTTTTCCAGTCGTCGCGCTGGAACCGTTTCGAATTGCCGATCGTTACGGTTTGTTCGCCACCATGACGCGCGGGCGCTATGAAATCGAGTTTCAAGGATCGCAGGACGGCGAAAACTGGGCGACGTATCCATTTCGATTCAAGCCACAGGATCTCGGCAAGGCACCGGGCATTTACGCACCGTATCAACCGCGTTTCGATTGGAATTTGTGGTTTGCTTCGCTCGGCGACTGGCGTTCGAATCCGATCGTGCCGCGGACGGAGGAACGCCTGCTAACGGCAAGCGCCGATGTCCTTGCGCTCTTTGCGGGAAATCCGTTTCCGCAAGGACCGCCGCGCCAGGTGCGCGCGGTGGTTTGGCAATATTGGTTCAGCACACCGGAAGAGAAGCGCGCCCAGGGCGTTTGGTGGAAGCGTCAATTCCTCGGGCTGTACGCGCCGACGCTGCAGCGCGAAGCGGATGGGAAGATCACCGCGGTCGAATGGCCGACGGCGCTCGAGCCTCGGGAATGAACTCCCGATGAGTAGGCGAGCCTGTGTGATCGGTGCAGGGCCTAATGGGCTCGCCGCGGCCATTGTCCTTGCTCAGGCTGGATTGCAGGTGGGCGTATTCGAAGCGGAACCTCAGCCGGGCGGCGCGGCGCGAACGCTTGAGCTGACGATTCCGGGTTTCTTGCACGATTTCGGATCGGCAGTGCATCCGCTTGCGGCGGGCTCGCCATTCTTTTCTTCGCTTTCGTTGCCAAAGTTTGGGTTGGAATGGATTCATTCTCCGGTTGCGCTGGCGCATCCTCTCGATGACGGCACGGCGGTACTGCTGGATTCCGACTTGTCCAAAGCAGTTGCCACTCTCGGAAGTGATGGCAAGGCCTGGCGACGGCTGATGGAACCGCTTGCGAAACATTGGCGGGTGCTGTCGGCAGAAGTGCTGCGCCCCGTTTCTGTTTTTTCCCGTCACCCGTGGCTGCTCGCACGCTTCGGACTCAGCGCGCTGCCTCCGGCCAATGTGCTCAGCAATTTTCTGTTTCGCTCGGAGCGGACCAAAGCCCTCTTCGCGGGCTTGGCTGCGCATTCTTTTCTGAGCCTCGACGAGCCGTTGAGCGCCGCGTTCGGCGTGTTGCTCGGAGCTGCCGCGCATGCGGTGGGGTGGCCAATTCCGCGCGGCGGAGCGCAGTCCATCACCAAATCTCTTTGCGGTCACCTTAGCGAGCTTGGAGCCAGCATTAAGACCTCGGCGCGTGTCGAGAAATTGCGCGATCTTCCCCACTGTGATGTAACGCTGTGCGACGTCACGCCAAGGCAGTTGCTGCGGATGGCGGAAGGCCGGCTATCAGCGCGGTATACACGAAAGCTCGAGATCTTTCGTTACGGGTGCGGAGTCTTCAAAGTGGACTACGCGCTCTCGACTCCGATTCCGTGGAAAGCTCAGGAGTGCTCGCGCGCTGCTACCGTGCACGTCGGCGGTAGCGCTGCAGACATCACCGCCTACGAGGCTGCCGTACGCGGCGGACAGCGCGCGGAGCGTCCGTTCGTTTTGCTGGTACAGCCAAGCCTCTTCGATCCGACGCGCGCACCGGCAGGGAAGCACACTGCTTGGGCGTACTGCCATGTTCCGAACGGTTCCAATGTCGATATGCTTGAACGGATCGAGATCCAGATCGAACGGTTCGCGCCAGGATTTCGGGACTGCGTGCTGGCGCGGCGCGTTTTCCCCCCGACTGCGCTCGAAGGGATGGACGCCAATCTTGTCGGGGGCGACATTGGAGGCGGGGCTATGGATCTTCGGCAATTCTTATTTCGGCCGACGTGGCGCCACTATGCGACCTCGTCGCGGGACCTCTATATATGTTCAGCATCGACGCCACCTGGCGGCGGCGTTCACGGAATGTGCGGGTACCACGGGGCGCGTGCGGCACTGTCCGAACTTGGGACACAGAATGCATTGCTTCAATTACAGGCATAGTAGTAGGGGCATGAGCCGTGGCCGTTAACGTACACGGAGAAAAATCGCGCACCGAAAGGCAATTCAATAACCGCAGTCGCGCTATTTTTCGTTGTGCCGTGAACTTTTCTTACACAACCAGATCGAATTCGGTGCATCGAAAATGCGTCTCTATACGTCTTAGCTAGTGTAGGTTTTTATTTTGGTATCGGCCTTTGCCGGGGGAGTCTGCCGATGCAACGTTGCTTCTGCTGATGGTGCCAGCGGGACGACGTGGAATTGGGACCCGAAATGAGTTCTCCGCTGCCAAGGCGGGCACTGACATTTCCAATCCATTGGGATGGGGCCCGGCAGCGATCTGCCGCGCCTTTGCGTCACGTCTCAAGCGATGACGAAGTGATGGCCCGCTTGCAGTCCAACCCTTCCGAAGCTCTGGAAATCCTGTTCGGTCGCTACTCGAGTCTCGTGTTGAGCATCGCGCGGGGAATTGTGCGCGACGCCGGCGAGGCCGAAGACGTGGTACAGGAACTGTTTTTCTATCTTTACAAGAAGTCCGAGCTCTTTGACGGCTCCAAGGGCAGTGTGAAAAACTGGATCCTGCAAATCGCCGTTCATCGAGCCCTGGATAAAAAGTCCCATCTGGTCCGGCGGGGCTTTTACGTTGGTACAGATATCGACTCTCTGGACGATACTTTATCGGGGGAGACAGATCTGGATCGTGAGATCGCGTCGAAACTTAACCGGGCGCAGCTGGAGAAAGCGTTTGCTCAGCTCTCCGAGATTCAGCGAAACACGCTGGGCCTGTTTTACTTTGAAGGTTTAGGCCTGCGGGAGATCAGCGAACGGCTGAACGAGCCGCTCGGCAACACGCGATATCATTTTTATCGAGGCCTCGAACGACTGCGCAAGAGTTCGTTTGTGCAGAGCCTTCGTGAGAGCAAGCGGTGTCAAGCGACCTCCACGCCGATAACGCGCGCGGAAAATTCAGGGAGATGTGCGCCCTGGCAGCCTCGGGAGGCCTGACGGCGGAGGAATTGGCGGAGCTAAAGTCTCACCTTGAGAAATGTGATGCTTGTCGGGAAATAATTTCGCGATATCGTGCGTTAGCGACCCAAGGCTTAGCGACGCTTGCCGGCGGCTATTCCGAGCATCACGAACCCTCATCCTGGGACCATGCGGCTTCCTGGAAGAAATTGCTGGCGCGACTGCGCGCGGATCAAGCCCCAGAGGTCAAACCGACTGAAAGCAGCAGTGACTCGCGCCAAGGTTGGTTGCGACGAATCCGCCCATCCCGATTCTGCGCGCGCATACGAGGCTCTGGCGGAAAACTATTTCGTGTTACGGCAAATGCCGCAAGCCGAAAAGGAATACCAGGAAGCGCTTCGCATTCGCCCGGACCTTCCTGGGCTTCACCTGGAGCTCGGCCAGGTCTACGCAAACTCCGCGCAATGGCCAAAAGCAGAAGAGGAATTTCGCGCCGATACCAAACTTCAGCCAGGCAAGGCGGAGGCCGCATACCGCTTGGGCGCGGCGCTGCTTCAGCAGGGCAAGACGCAAGAGGCCTTCGGCGAGCTCAAGCGCGCAAAAGATCTGAAACCTAACATGCCGGAAACGCTATACTCCTTCGGAAAAGCCGCTTCCTTGATCGGCGACGCCGCAACCGCTGAGAAATCGTGGACGCGCGTGATCGAACTCGAAAAAGATACTTCGTTAGCGGCCCAGCCTCATTTCGGACTGGCAGGCTTGTATCGTAAGCAAGGCAAGACCGATCGTGCCCAGCACGAAATGCAGGAGTTTCAAAAGTTGCCGAGCACCATCGGGCCGCCGCGTTCCGAGTAGCATTTCGCGCATCCAAACGAACGCTGCACTCATCCCAAAGTCATGAAAGCCTGCCTCCTCAAGTCGCCGGCGCCCGTGGAGACGAATCCTCTCGTTTTTACCGACGTCGCCGTTCCGCAGCCGGCCGATGGTGAAGTGCTTGTGCGCGTCAGCTATTGTGGCGTCTGCCGCACCGATCTGCATGTGGTTGAGGGCGAGCTGCCACCGCGCAAATCGCCGGTGATCCCGGGCCACCAGGTAGTGGGCACGGTCGAGGCGCTCGGCGTCGGTGCTCGCAAGTTCCAGCTCGGCGCGCGCGTCGGCGTTGCATGGTTGCATCACACCGACGGCACCTGCGAATACTGCCGCGCTGGCGCCGAAAATCTCTGCGACAATCCCACGTTCACCGGATACACGGTCGATGGCGGATACGCCGAATATGTCGTCGCTTCCCAAGATTTCGTGTACGCGATTCCCCAGAGTTTCTCCGACGAGCAGGCGGCTCCATTGCTTTGCGCCGGAATCATCGGCTTTCGCTGCCTTCGTCTTTCGGGTATAAAAAGCGGTGAGAAGCTCGGCTTCTACGGTTTCGGTGCCGCGGCCCACCTGGCCATTCAGGTAGCACTGTATTGGAACGCCGACGTATACGCTATGACGCGCGACGAGCGGCACCGGCGCCTCGCCCTCGATCTCGGCGCAAAATGGGCGGGCGACACCTTTGCCGATCCTCCAGAAAGGCTTGACGCGGCGATCGTATTCGCGCCCGCAGGAGAAATCGTGCCAGCCGCACTGAAAGTGCTTCGCAAAGGCGGCGCTCTGGTTCTCGGCGGAATCCACATGAGCCCGATTCCGTCATTCAGCTACGACCTGCTCTATCAAGAGCGCCTCATTCGCAGTGTCGCAAACAATACCCGCCGGGATGGCGAAGACTTCTTGCGTGCCGCTGCGGAAATCCCCATTAAGACTCGCGTGCAGCTGTTTGCGCTACGGGATGCCAACCGCGCGCTCAACTCTCTAAAGAACGACGCCACAGAGGGAGCAGCAGTTCTCAAGATAGCTACGCCTTAGAACTTTTGGCGCGATTCTTCGACGCATCTTCGCCGGCTCCGCCCCGCGCTTTCAGGAGGGTCGTCCGAAATCGGGACGTGCATTCCCGTTAGTGAGACCACGTCCTTTTTTGGAAATAACCCGCGTCCCGCAAGTTTCATCGAACGAGTGGCTTAGGTCCGCGATAAGATTGGAAGGCCACCTGCCTTGCCTTCCATAGCCGGAGAATCCTGCTCCGGCGCAACGGAGGTCGCGAGTTATGGCGGCAGCGGCGACTGAGGTTTCCAGGCAAGTGGAAACGATGCATACCCGAATCCTCATCGCGGACGATCAGCAGGACGTCGTGCGCGCTTTGCATATGCTGTTGAAAGCGAATGGCTATGCTACGGAATCCGTCTCGTCGCCCGGGGAACTACTCGAAGCAATCGCGCACCACGAGTTTGATCTTATTTTGATGGACTTGAATTACGCGCGAGATACCACTTCGGGACGCGAAGGACTCGACCTGTTGGCGCAACTCAACGCCATCGAAGGCACGCCGCCAATCATTGTCATGACCGGCTGGGCGACCGTCGGTATCGCCGTCGAAGCCATGCAGCGCGGCGTCACCGATTTCGTCGAGAAACCCTGGACCAACACGAAGCTTCTCGAGAGTCTGCAGAAGCAGGTTGTTCTCGGACGTGAGCGCCGGGAATTGGCGCGCAGTAGCGTGCGCGAGACGCAGGCTCACAAAGAGGTCGCGTCGCAGTTGCACCAGCACGAGCGGGAAATCGCGGAGGCGCGATCGATTCAGGAAGGTTTCCTGCCAAAAGAAATCCCGCAATTCCCGGGTTACGAGCTCGCCAGCGCGTGGCAGTCCGCTCGCATCGTCGGCGGAGACTATTTCGATGTGCTTTCGTTCGACCGGGACGTGCTGGGGTTGTGTATCGCCGACGTTGCCGGAAAGGGAATGCCTGCCGCGTTGCTGATGTCCAACTTGCAGGCAGCCGTTCGTGGCCTAGCCTCGGCCGATCTGCGCCCTGATGATCTGTGCGCGCGCTTGAATATGTTGCTTTGCCGAAACATCGCCAATGACCGCTTCATTACCTTTTTCTACGCCCACCTCGATCGTGTATCGCGCACGCTCCAATATGTCAACGCTGGCCACAACCCACCCATCGTGTTGCATCAGGACGGTTCGCACCTCCGCCTAACCGAGGGAGGCGGCGTCTTCGGCGTCTTCCCGAACCAAACGTTCGCCCTGGGTACGACCCATCTGGAACCCGGCGACCGCGTCGTTTTCTACACAGACGGCGTCACCGAGGCGACCGACGCTCACGACGAAGAATTCGGAGACGAGCGCCTCTTGCGTGTGCTCCAGGAAAATTCCGCGTCCACCGCCAACGAAATTCAAGCCAAAATTCTGCAAGCCGCCGGCAACTTCTGCAGTGGCCACTGGCACGACGACGCAACCCTGCTCGTCCTCGCGGTCTCCTGACAACTTGCGAAAGGATCACGACCCCTTCGGTTCGGTCATGCTGAACCAGTTACCCGAGTCGTCTTTCATGATGGCTTCGATTCCGTAGAATTGTTCTTTCGGCGGAGAAGGGAACTCAACGCCCTTAGCCTTCAGCTCCTCGTAAGTCTTCCGGCAATCGCTGGTCTGCATCACGCCTCCGTTGATCTTGCCTTGGGTGAGCAGGCCGCGAATCGTCTTGGCCACATCGGGCTGCATGTTCGGACCATCGACTTGCATCAGAATGATTTGCAGATCGGGCTGACCCTTTGGGCTGACCGTTAGCCAACGAAAGCCGTTGTCCATCTTCAGGTCCATGCGAACCTCGAAGCCTACTTTGTTCACGTAGAAGTCGCGCGCCGAGTCTTGGTCTAACACATACAAAGTTGCGTGAGAGAGTCGTTGGATCATGGGATCCTCCTTGTTCTTGGCGAGAGTATCCGAACTCCGCGAAGCATGCTTCTCGATTCTTGCGGTTTTGGAACTGCGCTACGATCCTAGGAAGAAATGCTGGTAACACGCAGGGATGTAGTACAGCGGCCAGTGAGAGGCGAAGCCTCCGAAGCTGACTCGGGCCTGGCGGCGGAACGCGGCAGGGGACAAGCCGGTGAGGGAGCGAAACTTCACGCTGAACGATCCCAGGCTCTCGTAGCCGAGGTCGAAGCAGATGTCCGTAACGCTGTGGTTCTCGGCCAGCAGGAGTTTCTTGGCCTCTTCCATTCGAACCCGGGTGATAAATTCGTGCGGTGTCTCCCCGAACGTTTGCGCGAAAAGCCGGTTGAAGTGAAACGGCGAGAGGCAGGCTTGGCTTGCGGCTTGTTCCAGGGTGATTCTGTCGCGGTAACAGGCACCCAAATAATCGCGGGCACGCGACAGGCGAGCGAAAGTGACCGCGTCGCACAGGTGGAGGCTGCGCCGGGACGAAAACTCGGCGCGTCTCGATGCGCTTCTCATAGCCGAAAATGTAGCACATCATGCCGAGCGACACGTCCCGAATTTGCGGTCCATAGGCGCTCACTAAGGCCTTGGCAACTTCGCTTCAGTCGCATGCCCGGTGGGATTTGTACCGCGTCACATTGAATTTCGGATCGCCTTCGGCCACGGCTTCAGCTGTGCCGCAAGATTTCGGCTCTAATTCGGCTTCGGGCGCTAAAGTCGGCTTTCGGCGCATACCGTGTTATATATCCACTGCAAAACCAGGAGACACGCACATGGCAAAATGCGTAATTCAGAGCAAGCGCGGCGCGCCCCCTCAGGGAGCCTACTCCCAGGGCTGGCGCGCAGGAGATTTCATCTTCGTGACCGGCACCGGTCCCATCGATCCGGCTACCGGCAAGCTGGTCGGCGACACCATCGAACAGCAAACCGACCAGACCATCGACAACATGCTCTCAATCCTCGACGCTGACGGCGCTTCTCTCGCCGACGTAGTCAAAGTTACCGCGCACCTGAGTGATACCTCGCTCTTTCCCCGTTACAACGCAGTTTATGCGCGGCGTTTCTCTAAGCCCTATCCCGTGCGCACCACAGTTGGCAGCGATCTCGGCCACTCCCCCGGCATGCTCGTCGAACTCGACTGCATCGCCTACGCCCCGGCAAGAACGAGCAAGAAGCAATCGCGCAAACCAAAGAAGAAAGCCCGTGGTCGCGGACGATAGGAATAAGTTTCGAAGGAAAATCAGGGCAGGCTGTGCCTCGCGGTGTCGTCGGGCTGAAAAACCACTTCCGCAATTGCAGTCTGCTACGTGCCTCTGATAGAAAATGCTTTTTCAGCAGCGCGAAAAAGCGGCGCCTCGCGCCCGCGCGCCGAAACCTTCTCCACCGACTCAACCAGGCCATTCCGAACAAGCAGCGCGTCATCAAAATTGTTAACCGTGGGACAAACGTGCCTGGGCAAGAGATACAACACCTCTCCGGCCGGCGGACTGGCGACACCTTCCTTCACGGCAATGGGAAGATGCTCTTCACTGGGCGAAAGCGGCGTCAACCCTGGACGCCCAACGACCACACACGTGGGCACTCCGGCGTCCGCTGATACCGCTTTGTGCCCCGCGTCGCAGGTCACAATTCCCGCGCGCGGGTGGCTCACCACGCGCGTCAATACCAACACTGCAGGGCGGTAGCCGTATTCCTCAGGCAGCTGCGTCTGGCTCGTCGCATCGCAATAAACGACCGTCCCGGGCGAGATGCGATGGATGAATCCTGCCTCTCGAAAGCCTTCATAGGAAAGGGCGGACGGAAACGTCGGTGTTCCCGCTGTGATCACTTCCGGCACGGCCATTCCCGCGTGCCCCAATGCCGCCACGATGTCCAGCAAGTGATCGTAACCCCGGTGCGCCGCCGCAGTCCGTTCCGGCTCTTGCAATCCGCCGTGGTGCCCGTCGTAGTAATGCAAGCCACGGAAGTCCAGCCCGCCCGCCGCGATCGCGCGCGCCAGCTTCACAACTTCTTCCGCGTGACTTTCCTCGATTCCCGTTCGGTTCATGCCGGAATTAATATCGAGAAAAATTCCCAACCGGCTGCCCTGCCACTGCCGCACCTGCTCTTCGTTCTCCGCCAAAACGGAAACGCGCACTCCCGCGAACTGTTCCGCGATCTCTCGCACGCGTCGCGCGTTCGCGCCCATCGTCGGATAGGCCAGAAGAACGTCCGTCGCGCCACACTGACAAGCCACCAGCAACTCGAGGGTAGTCGCGCACTTGAAATTGCGCACGCCGCGCTCCACCAGCATCCGCGCGGTGGAACCCAACTTCGCCGTCTTGATGTGTACCTGCCAGCGATCCGCATCACCGCCCAGCAGCTTCACCGTCCGTTCGATGTTCGAAGCCACGATCTCCGGATAGATCGCCAAAGCCGGAGTAATTACCTCTTCGAGGCAAGACACTGCATACCGCGGGTCCCACGTGCATTCACTCAACATGGATTTTTGCGCCGCCATCGCGGCTCCGATAATAACGCGCAATCCCTCGCCGCAGACAGAAGCCGCACAAATTTTCTCCCCGTCACTAGCGCCAATTTGACCCTCTCTATGCCGGATAGTAGGCTCTCTGATTCCTATGAATCTCACAGATCCTGAGCCAGCCAAACGATCCAAGCCGTCCGACTTGGTTCGCGGCCTCGGCCTGTGGTCCGCTACCGCCATCGTCATCGGCGACACGATCGGCACGGGCATTTTCCTCGTCACCAGCGACATGGCTCGCGCCGTAGGCTCAACCACTCTGGTCTTCACGGCGTGGATCATTGGCGGCCTCATCGTCCTCTTCGGCGCCTTCTGCTACGCCGAACTCGGCGCCGCCTTCCCGAAAGCAGGCGGCAACTACGTTTACCTCAATCGTGGTCTCGGTCCGCTCTGGGGATTTCTCTTCGGCTGGATGAGCTCTTTTCTCGAACGTCCCGTGGCGATGGCCACGCTGGCGGCTGGATTCTTGCGATTCTCCGGTTTCCTCTTCCCGGTCGTCACCACACCGCTCTTCACAACCCATATCGGACGCTACGTTTTCACCTTCACGCTGGCCCAGCCTCTCGCCGCGCTGGTCGTTGTGGCTGTCACTGCGCTGAATTACTTGAGCGTGCGCTTCGGTGGCAGTCTCCAGATACTCCTGACCTCCCTGAAGATGGGCACGATCCTGGTGATTGTGATCGCGGGGGTTCTGCTCGGAAGGCATGGCGCAGCCCAGTCCGCGCCGTTAATCGTTCCTATCGGTTTCGGAGCAATCGGTGCGGTGCTGACCGCCATGGTTCCTGCCATGTGGGCCTACAACGGTTTCAACGACCTCGGCGACCTGGGCGAAGAGATCGTGCACCCAGAGAGAAATATTCCTCGCGCCATCATTCTTGGGCTCTTCACGATAGGCGGCCTCTATTTATTGGCGAATGTCGTCTATTTCCACGTCTTGCCGTTTGCGGCTCTCGCACAATCGCAGCACGTCGCTTCAGACGTAGTCCAGTCCTTCGCTGGCTCTCGCGGCGCGGCATGGCTTACAGTAGCCATGGCCATCTCGGCTCTCGGAGCGCTCCACGTAGTGGTCCTGACGGGCGCTCGCATCCCGTACGCCATGGCTCGCGACGGCGTCTTTTTCCAATTCGCTCAGCGTATTCATCCCTCCTTCCACACCCCTAGCGGCTCGCTGGTTTTCCTAGGCTCCCTTGGCGCCCTGCTCGCGCTCACCGGCACCTACGAAGAGTTGTATTCACTGTTCGTCTTCGCCGTATGGATTTTCTTTGCCCTCACCGCCATCGCTCTGCTTCGCCTGCGCAACAAAGAGCCCAACCTGACACGCCCGTATCGCGCCTGGGGCTATCCCTGGACACCGCTGATCTTCCTGATCGCCGCTGTCGCCCTTACCGCCAATTTGTGGATGGACCGGCCGGTGCGCTCCTCATTGGGCCTTGCGGTAATTCTGGCGGGCATTCCCTTCTTCTACAGCTGGCGCAAATCTATTCGCCTCACGGCCGGATCCTCTGAGGGCCATTAAAATTAATTCTCAGTGATGTCGAGAATAAGCCGCCGGCTCCGACCATCCTATGAAAGCGCGAAAATCAGCGCGAGAATGACAAGAGGAAAAGGAGCACGAGCCATGAAATACATCCTGATGATGAACACGATGAAGGCCGGCGAGGGCGTTCCTCAGTGGCCCAAGAAAGACCTGCAAGCGCACATCGCGTTTATGATGGGTTTCGTCAAGCGCTTACGGGAATCCGGCGAGTTGGTGTCAGCCGAAGGATTGTCCTTTCCGGATCAAGCCAAGCTCGTCCGCGCCGGCAAGGATGGACTGCCGATCACCGACGGTGTGTTTCCGGAAAGTAAGGAATTTCTCGCCGGCTACTGGATCGTGGACGTGGACACCCCGGCACGAGCCTACGCCATCGCCGCGCAAGCGTCAGCCGCCCCCGGACCCGGCGGCGCACCGCTGAACATGCCGATCGAGGTGCGGCCGGTGATGAGCGCTCCGCCCCCCGAAATGATGTAAGAGAGTTGCGATGACGCCGAGGGCAAAGGACATCCCGAGCGAGCATCTGCTGCGCGAACTCGCACCGCAGGTGCTCGGTGCGGTCATGCGCCGTTTTCGTGATTTCGCCGCCGCCGAGGACGCTGTGCAGGAAGCACTGATCGCCGCCACCGTGCAATGGCCGCGCGACGGCCTTCCCGACAATCCGCGGGCCTGGCTCATTCAGGTCGCCTCTCGCCGCATGACCGACTACGTGCGCAGCGAAGTCGCACGCCAGCGCCGCGAAAACGCCGCGGCCATGGAGATGGACCAACTCGTGCCGCCGGTCGACGCCGAGCGCGAAACCAACGAGGACGACACACTCATGCTGCTCTTTATGTGTTGTCATCCCACCCTGACTCCGTCCTCAGCCATCGCCCTGACACTGCGCGCCGTCGGCGGCTTGACCACCGCCGAAATCGCCAAGGTCTTCCTGGTCCCGGAAGCGACCATGGCGCAGCGCATCAGCCGCGCCAAGCAAAGCATCAAGACCTCAGGCGTGCCCTTCCAGGTGCCCACCAGCCAGGAGCGAGCCCAACGCCTCCACGCCGTCCTCCATGTTCTCTATTTAATTTTCAACGAGGGCTATACCAGCAGCGTCGGCCCTGCTCTGCAACGCCTCGATCTATCGCGCGAGGCCATCCGCCCGCCGTTCACGCGTTGCTCCCAAATGACGCGGAGGTTGCCGGATTGTTGGCGCTCATGTTGCTGACCGACGCCCGCAGCGCCGCACGCATGGGGCCTGAACAGGAGTTGATCCCGCTCACAAGACAGGATCGGATGCTTTGGGATCAGTCGAAGATTGCCGAAGGCGTGGCGCTGATCACCGCGGCCCTCTCGCAGGGATCGGTGGGTCCGTACCAGCTACAGGCCGCCGTAGCCGCGGTTCACGACGAAGCGGCCCGCCCCGAGGACACCGATTGGCCGCAGATTCTGGCACTATACGAGCTCCTCAAACGCATGTCCGACAATCCCATGGTGATCCTCAATCAGGCAATCGCGGCGGCCATGGTGCACGGCCCCTCGAAAGGCCTCGAGATACTCAAATCGCTCGACGCAGACCCGCGCCTCGCCGGCCATCATCGCCTTGACGCCGTTCGTGCCCATCTTCTGGAAATGGCCGGCGACCCTGCGGCCGCGATCACTCAATACCGAATTGCCGCCACCCGCACGACGAGCATCCCGGAGCGAAACTACCTCATGACCCAAGCCGCCCGCCTCAGCGACACCACAACAGTTGCCGATCGATAAGGGAAAATGTCATTCTGAGGGCATCCGACGAGGATGCCTGATCGGGGATTCCGGCCCGGCCGGAAAGAATCTCGACCGCCGCACCCCTAAAAGAAGCCTGAATATAGTCCCATCAGACCTGCAATTTGTGCAGGTACGGCACGCTTGCCTTCATCATGTCCAAATCCATCTCGACGAAATAATTCTTCACGCCG
>JBEKWY010000114.1:0-16178 GCA_049512575.1 Candidatus Acidiferrum sp. | reverse complement strand
TACAACATGTCGCCCTTGCCCAACAGCGATTCCGAACCATTCGAGTCCAGAATCGTTCGCGAATCCACCTTGCTCGCCACGCGGAACGAGATGCGGGCAGGGAAGTTGGCTTTGATCAAGCCCGTGATCACATCCACCGACGGCCGCTGCGTGGCCAGGATCAAGTGAATACCGACCGCGCGGGCCATTTGCGCCAGACGCGTAATCGATTCTTCGACGTTGTTGGTATCCACCATCATCAGGTCGGCCAACTCGTCGATCACGATCACCAGGTAGGGAAGCGGCTTGTGTTCCGTCTCCTCGACGTTCTCGAAGAGCGAGAGCGATTGCGTCTTCTGGAACGTGCGATTGTACTGTTCGATGTTGCGCACGCCCTTCTGGGCCAGCAGCTTCAGCCGGTTTTCCATTTCGCGCGTGGCGTTCCGCAGCACGTTGGATGCGATCTTTGGATCGGTCACCACCGGCGCAATCAAGTGGGGAATGTTTTCGTAGAGGTTGAGTTCGAGGCGTTTCGGATCGACCAGCACCATCTTCACGTCGTCCGGGCTCGCCTTGTACAGGATCGACATCATCAGCGAGTTGATGAACACGCTCTTACCGGTGCCAGTGGAACCCGCGATGAGCAGGTGCGGCATGGACGCCAGGTCGGTGACGCGAATCCTTCCGTGCAGATCGCGTCCCATCGCCAGCGTGAGCTTGCTCGGCGAATTAAAGAATTCCGGCGCCTCCACAATTTCACGCAGGGCGATCGTCTGCCGGTTGATGTTGGGTACTTCGATGCCGATCGTCGATTTGCCGGGGATGCGTTCGATCAGGATCGATTCCGCTTGCAGCGCCAGGCACAAATCCTCGCTCAACCCGGTAATCCGGCTGTACTTGATGCCGGCCTCCGGCTTGAACTCGAATGTGGTGACAACTGGACCAGGATTGATCTGCGTCACCCGCCCCTGGACGTCGAACTCCATGCACTTCTCTTCAATCGCCCGCGCCCGAATTTTCAGTTCGTCCTCATCCAGCTTCTGGCTGCGTTCGCCTTCCCGAAGCAGGGCAATGGACGGCAGCTTGTAATTCGTGTTTCCTTTCGCGATTTTGGGCTCGGCCTTCTTCGCGACCTTTTCGGGCTTGTCCGAATTCACCACGAAAATCGGAGCCTTGTGCGCCTCGCGCACATCCTCCTCCTCGTCCTTCTTGTCGCCCTTTTTCTCCCGTGCGCGGCCAAAAATATCGGTCTCGTCGGGCAGGTGAATGGCACGATCCTCTTCCGGTTCCTCAGCGACCTCGACGGTTTTTCCGGTAGCCTGGTTCACAGCCTTGCGGCCGGAAGTGCGCGTCTCCTGCAACCGCCGACGCATGCGCTCGTCTTCGCGCGCATCGCGCCACGCGTGCCATCTCGCTTGCACTTTCTGCAAGATCCCGAACTTCTCGACTGCGCCGATGGGCCCCTTAGAGCTATTTGCCCAGGCATGCGCGCCTGAGAACGAGAATCGCGTGGTCATAAATAGCGCGGTGATCAGAATGGCGATCACGACGAGGTTCGCGCCCCACATATTGAACCCGCTGCGCAATTCGTTGGAAATCACGCTGCCGAGCAACCCACCGGGAGGAAGCGCGCCGCGGATTTCCGGCATGTGCCACAGTGCGAGCAATGACGGCAGGGAAAGCAGCAGCAGTGCGTAGCCGACAAGCGTGGCCACCTGAGAGTCGATACTCCGGCTGCGAAGCCAGCGCCAGCCAAGCACGGCGATCGCCAGGGGCAGCAGGAATGCGGCAAATCCGAAGACCTGGAACACCAGGTCCGCGCCGTACGCTCCTACTGGACCGATCCAGTTTCGCGCCAGCGGGCCGTCGTTTGGAGGGGCGCTGACGTTGAGAGCGACGTCGTGTGGCGAATAGGAAATCAGCGCCAGGGCGATCAAAATGGCGAAAACAATGCACAAAAATCCAATCAGCTCATTGAGCCGTTTATTCTCAGTTGGGGTCAGGACGCGCACAAGATCTCCTCAGCAATGGGGGAAGGCTGAGTGGGGACGGGCACGTTGGCGCTAGCGCGAGCCCGCCTGAAGAAATGCCAAAACCAAAATGATGATACCAAACACCAGCCGATAGACAACGAATACTTTCAAGGTGCGTGTCTTGAGATAACGCAAGAAAAAGGCGATTACGAAAAAACCGACGATCCCGGAAACCGCGACACTGATCGCCAAGGTGGAGAGCGGGAGATCGAGATTGCCGGCCTTGTGCAGTTTGATCAGGGCGGGCGTTTTGGAGGCAACCGCGCCGGCGATCAACGGAGCCGAGAGTAGGAACGAAAAGCGGGTGGCCGCTTCGCGGGTGAATTTCCGGAACAAACCAGCGGTGATGGTGATGCCCGAACGCGAAACTCCCGGCCACAGCGCCAAAGCTTGGGCGGTGCCGATGGTGAGGGCATCCCCCATGTTGGATTGCTCGAGGTTGCGGTTGAGTCTAGCCCTGGAGTCGGCCCACCACATGACCAACGCGATGACCACCATGGAGACGCCGATAATGCCGGGCAGGCGCAGGTGCTCTTCGATTTGCTTGTCGAAGAGTTTCCCCAAGATAGCGCCGGGAATCGTGCCGACTACCATGAACCAGAAAAGGCGCCGGTGCTGCACCACTTCTTCTGGAGGAGCGCTCTTGGGATAGTTCATGCCCAGCCCGCAGAGGGTCAGGGTCAGCCAATCCTTGAAGAAGTAAAGAAGCACGGCCACAAGGGTTCCGGCGTGCAGCGCGACGTCGAAGGCTTCGCCTGGATCGGGCCAGTGTAGGAGCCAGGGAAATAGGACGAGGTGTGCGGTGCTGCTCACAGGGAGAAATTCGGTGAGCCCTTGCACAACGGCGAGGATGATCGCCTGAATCAGAGGCATTGGACGTTAGGCTTCCTTTGGCGCCGACTTGGCTGAAGTTGCAGCCGGCAAGATTTTGCGCATCTCGTATGCGTCGATGCGGCCGAGATAGTAGCGTTTCAGGACGGCTTCGATACGATAGCCGTGGCGCTTCCAGAAGGCAACCGCGGCGGCGTTTTCGATTGAGGTTTCGATTAGCACGTGGCGCACGCCGTGAAGCTTGAGGTTTCTCTCGTGTTCGATCAAAAGTGCGGAGCCCACGCCGTGGCGGCGGTGTTCGGCCGCCACATCGAGGGTGATGACATGCGCCAGCGGTGGATTTTGTTCCGAGAGGACGAAACCCACGATGCGTTTTCCGTCCACGGACAACAGGCACTCGGCCGATGGCAACGTCAGAAAATGATGCAGCGTCATCTGGGAGTACGCGATGCCCGGCGCAAAGCACGATTGGTCGAGCCGATATAGGGCGGCGAAATCGCGCTGCTCATATGGTCGTAGTGTCATCGACATTTTGTTTCGTTGTTGCTCTGTTCCGTCGGCCGGGCTTGAAGCCGGCTGGAAGCCGGCGCTACCAGTCAAGTACAGCCGGATTAATGCGGCGGCACGGTGCGCCCTAAGGCCTTCACGGTGATCTCGTCGGGCGACGGCTGGCCATTTTGCTTGGTGACCACGCCGAAACCTCCACTGTAGTCCCACATGGTCCAGCCGATGCCGTGCTTCTCCAGCGATTTTCTCACGTCAGAGAGCCACGCGGCGCGATCCTGCGGATTGGCAACTTTGCGGTACACGCCGAATTCGTTGCAGACCACGGGAACGTCCCAGCGCTTCGCCCACACGGCTACCTGGTCGAATTCCGCATCGATGCGCGCGGCGTTCCAATGGTCGGCGCCATAGCGAACGACGGCCAGGCGCTTCACCGGGTCGGGAACCTGCTCGGCGACTTTGCGCGCGGTTTCGGGATCGGATGGATAGGGAAGTGCGGTTACGAAATGCCAGTAGCTGTCGCCCCAGGTTGCGCCCTGATGGGTGAAGACATGCGGCTCGTAGAAGTGGAAGTTGTAGATAATGTTGGGGTCGCGTAGCGGCTGGTCGAAGAGCAGGTCGTCGTCATCGTCCCAGCGGGCGCCGACGGCGATGATGGTGTGCTGCGGCGCGCCTTCGCGGATGGCCGCGGCGAGGCGGGACTGAATTCCGTACCAGCGGTAGCTGTCGCGAACTTCGGGCTCGTTGAGCGTTTCAAAGAAGACCAGGTTGGGATCGAAGCTGGAGTAGTGCTGGGCCAGAGCCCGCCAGAAATCGGTGAAGTCCTCGACGAAGCCATCATCCGTGGCGAGATTGTGCTTGAAGTCGGAATCGGGATGGATATCGATCACCACGGCTAAACCCTGATCCAAGATCATTTTGACGGCGGCGTCCAGGTAGCCGAGATACTCGGCAGGGATGCGATCGGCCTGGTGGCGGCGGAACATGGGTTGTGGGTTCACGCTCAGGCGGACATGGTCGAAGTCCATGGCCTTGATCAAGGCGATGTCGTGCGTGGTGTTCCAGGTCTCGAAATGCTCTTTGGTGTACCCCTTGGGGTCGTAGACCTGGGCGAACCACTCGCTGAGGTTGATGCCGTGACGGAGGTGCTGGGCACGGCGGGCGGCCAACGCGGAGTTCGATTGCTGCGATCGGGAGGCCGGAGCTAAAGAAAGAAGCAGGAGCGCTAGCAGAGAAATGAGGGCAAGGCGCCGGTCATTTGTGGGGAGTTTTGGCATATTGTGAGTGGAAAAATTCTTGGTTAACCATAACACCCCCCACCCCCCTATTTTTTGTAAGTGTTCATTCTAAAGGAAGTTGAAGTTATTTGTTTTGATACACTTTTGCAAGTGTTCATTCTGCGGGACTTGCAGGTTAACAATATGCAGGCGGAAATTAAGAAATTGGCCGGGTCTTGCGAGAGAGGGACGACGGTCGAGCCAGAGGTAAACGGGGACGGCGTGAGGGTGAAAGCTAGGATTCATGCGGAAGGATAGCACGGATCGGAGTACGAGTCAAGTACTATTTACGTAGAGGTAATTCGAACGAGTGACTCAGGGGATAGAATGGACTGGAATTGATGGAGCGGCCGTTGAGTTCGAGAAGATATCCAGTTAGGTGCGCTCGGCTTATTGGCCGCACCGAGGATGGAAAGGTCAACCGCAAGACCCGGTTCCAAAACCGAACCTGGGGCATCCTCCGTGTCTTTATAGTTTTGAGAGACGCACGGAGGTATCGGGACTTAGCCGTGTGGCCGAGACGGATGTCGCGTTTGCTCGGTCTCAGGCGGTGGGGTAAACTCCGAGGCCGATGAGCGAACCCTCCTTGATGGTCGGCCGAACGATCTCCCACTATGAAGTGCTCGAAAAGGTGGGTGGTGGGGGAATGGGCGTGGTCTACAAGGCCCGGGACACGCGCCTTGGCCGGAGCGTTGCCCTGAAGTTTCTACCCGACGACATTTCGCAGGACCCTCAGGCAGTGGAGAGGTTCCGCCGCGAAGGGCGCGCTGCGTCATCTCTGAATCATCAAAATATCTGCACGATTCACGACATTGGAGAATTCGAAGGCAGGCCATTCATCGCCATGGAGCTGCTGGAGGGCCAGACTCTCAAGCACCGCATTGGTGGCAGGCCGATCGAAATGGCGGAGCTCCTGGAGATCGGCATTCAAATCGCGAACGGGCTGGATGCGGCACACTCCAAGGGAATCGTGCACCGCGACATCAAGCCGGCGAACATCTTTCTGGTGGCCCGAGGACAGGCTAAGATTCTGGATTTTGGCCTGGCGAAGGTAGTGTCGGCGGCGCGAGATGCCGTCGGATCGACGTCCGGAAGATACATGGATACCGTGACGCATGTGCTGCAGGTCGAGCAGCTGACGAGCCCGGGGAGTTCAATCGGCACAGTCGCCTATATGTCACCGGAACAGGCGCGTGGCGAAGAGTTGGACGCGCGCTCGGATTTGTTTTCGCTCGGTGTGGTGCTCTACGAGATGGCTACCGGGACGGTTCCGTTCGCCGGGGCAACCTCGGCCGTAATTTTTGACGGAATCCTGCATTCAACGCCCGTGCCTGCGAAGGAGCTAAACACCCGCGTGCCCCTGGCGTTTGAAAACATTCTCGTCAAGGTGCTGGACAAGGATCTCGATCTGCGGTGCCAGAGTGCCGCGGAACTGCGCACCGATCTAAAGCGACTTAGCCGGGATCTGGAAACGGGCCGCCGGCCGGCCGCGGAAAAAGGCGTTAGCGATTCCGCCACGCATGGGGTTGCGGCCAAGCAAAAATCGGTCGCGGTGCTGTACTTCGAAAACCAGAGTGGAGCAAAAGAAGACGAATACTTTCGCGACGGGATTACGGAAGACATTGTCACCGAGCTTTCGAAGATCGCGAAACTGCAAATCTTTCCTCGTTCGGAGGTGCTGGCATTCCGCGACAAGCCGGTGACGACGCTACAAGTGGCCCAACAGCTGGACGCGGGCTACGTGCTGGAAGGATCCATCCGCCGCGCCGGCAACCGCGTGCGTATTACCGCGCAGCTGGTGGAAGCGTCCACCAGGCACTCGATCTGGGCCGAGCGCTACGACCGTCAACTGGAAGATGTGTTCGCCATCCAGGAGGAAATCGCGCGGAGTATCGCGCAGGCTTTGCGCATCACGCTTACGCCGCAAGAAGACAAAATCATCGCGCGCAAACCGACGGAAAACCCGCAGGCCTACGACTTTTATTTGCGCGGGAGGAGTTACACGCGGCGCGAGAACCTGGACTACGGCCTACAGATGTTCGAACAGGCCATACAGCTAGACCCGAATTTCGCCTTGGCGCACGCCGGCATTGGAAGCCTGTGCGGGCGCATGTATGAGATTCGCGAGCAAGACCCGAAATGGCTGGAGCGAGGGCTGGCGGCCTGCGACCGCGCTACGGCCCTGGCGCCTGACCTGCCGGAGGTTTTGATCGCCCACGCCCGGCTGTGTTATGCGCAGAAGAAATACGAGGAAGCCGCACTGTTAGCATGGCGCGCGATCGAACGGAAGCCCGATTGTGAAGGATCGTGGAACATCCTTGGCCGTGCGTTTTTCGCCTCCGGCCGCCACGAAGAGGCCGCAGGGCTCACCGAGCGGGCTCTCGAAGCCAACGGCGACGACTACAATACGTATATCCCCTTTGCGAATGTACTGGAACGGCTGGGACGGAAGAAAGAAGCGGAGCACGTGCGAGAGCGGATGAGCAAGATCCTCCGGCAGCAGCTGGAGCTAGTCCCAGAAGACGTGCGGGCGCGTATCTTGCTGGCGGCAAACATCGCGCATTTCGCGCAGGACGCGGACGAGAGCATCCGGCACCTGCAGACGGCGGTGGCCCTGCGGCCTGGAGACTCCAACACGCTTTACAATGCGGCGTGCACGTACGGCGTGCTTGGAAAAAAAACAGAGGCGCTGGAGACGCTGAAAAAGGCGTTTGCGGCGGGATACGGCCTACGGAATTGGGCGGCTAAGGATTCCGATCTGGATTGCCTGCGTGACGACCCTGAATACCGGAAACTCGTCGGCCTCAGCGAAGGACCTACGTCGTAGGAAGTACTGTTTCCCTGATCGACCACGTGCAAAGAAAACGCGAAGCCCTCGTTTGATATCTCCGAGAAACACGGTCTCTTTCTGGATAGGACCACCAGGCCGTTCGCCTGTCGATTCGAAGACGAATAGCCATCGATCATTTGGTTGATAGGACAAATTGATTGCCGTCTAGATCCTGGAATTTCGCAAACTGCCCCCAGGGTTGCTTGGTGGGCGGAGCTGTGAACACCACGCCTCGAGCTGACAACTCTTGATGAGTGCGATCGATGTCGTCGGTCATAAACGTTACATTCGAAAAAGTGCCGACTCGATCTTCATGGCCGGGAGGTGTGAACAAAACCACCTTGGTCTCGCTGCCCGGAATTCGCAGTTCTATCCAGCGCTGGTTGGCGTCAAAAGGCTGGTCGGTCAGGATCTGGAATCCAAGTTTCTCGGTGTAGAAGGCAAGCGCCTGCTCCTGGTCTCGAACCGGAATGCTCACTAACTTAACTGCCTTGATCATGATTGTCCTCCTGAGGAGATTCAGTGTAGGCGTTGAACGCGTCCCTTGAAAAGGAAAATCAAATCACTATAGTATTAACGACTGTAGTGTGTGAACTTAAAGCGAGGCTAGGGCATGCAACTTTTCCTGGATAGTTACATTGTTGACGTGCTTATGCGCGATCTCACCGAGCATGAAAAACGGCCTTCAGCGTTTCTTGTTTATCTCCATGTGTGGAGGCGAAGCGTAGGTGTGGGCCAGAGGGCCGCATCGTTGAGCCTTCAGCAACTAGCGGAGGGCACGGGATTGTCAAAGTCCGCCGTGCAAGGGGCCGTGAGACTTCTCAAGAGGCGAAAACTGCTTTCGGCCTCGCTGAAGAATCCGACTGCTACCCCAGTTTATCGAGCGGAACGCCCCTGGGCGCGACGGAAGCAAGGCTGACATCTTGCCATTGCGTCGGTTCGGTTTTCTTTTTGAGATGGATGATATTCGTGCGGCCTCAGAAAGCTTGGAGCCAGCTACCTCAACCGTGCGTGATTGAGGCGCCGGCCTCACAAGTGAAGGTGGATCTTTCCGAAAGGGAATCCAAGAAGCCGAAGCGCGCTCCTTTGGCCCTTGCCAGACTTCACTGCCGCCGCGCCGTGCGGTTCCCGGTGCCGCCAAAGAAGCAGGCTAGCCCGAACAGATAGCCGAGGTTGTACCAGGCTCCGTTGTTGTGCACCTCGTAGATACCGAGGTTGCTTTTGAACAGCGAGGCCACAAACACAAACGGCGCAATAAAGCCCTGCCAGAGGCCGAGCCAGAAGCCCGCGACTCCGTCGTGTTCCCTCGTTGTTCCTTGAAACTGGTCAGCGCCGGGGGCGCATCCAGCCAGAACGCTTAGCAAAAGCAGGACGACCACAAACCAGGTGAAAGAGGATCTCATCGCAATTCCTCCCGTACATATCTCCTGTTCATATATGGTTACGACGCGCGGGCGTGAAAAGTCTCAGGAGGACCGTTAGACGGGATCGCCACCGGTTGGATGCAGAAGCGAGTTTCGACTGCAGAGTGAGCGGGTCGCCCTAAGCGCTTATCGGCCAATGGATTTACCGGCCGAAGGCAGAAGTGCGGTAAGGCGACTAAGCAAGTGTCATCGGCACGGCCGAAAGCCGATATGGCGCATTTGCTTGCTCTTGGGGGCTAGAGTAAACTTCGTGGCCGATGAACGAAACTGCCCCTCTTTCTGGTCGTACCGTCTCGCACTATAGCGTTCTGGAAAAGCTTGGCGGCGGAGGCATGGGCGTAGTGTATAAGGCGAAGGACACGCGCCTGGGCCGAAGTGTTGCGCTGAAATTCCTTCCCGACGACATTTCGCAAGACTCGCAGGCGATTGAGCGATTTCGACGCGAAGCCCGTGCAGCATCCTCTCTCAATCATCCTAACATCTGCACAATTTACGACGTTGGGGAATTCGAAGGGCGCCCGTTCATCGCGATGGAGCTGTTGGAAGGACAGACGCTGAAGAACCGGATTTCCGGGAAGCCGATCGCGATTTCTGAAATCCTCGACACAGGGATACAGATTGTCGACGGGCTCGCAGCCGCTCACGCGAAGGGAATCGTCCACCGCGACATAAAGCCCGCGAACATTTTCCTCGTTGAAAGAGGCCCAGCGAAAATTCTGGACTTCGGACTGGCAAAGCTGGGAAAGCAAGAGCAGCAGGTGGCGGAGACCTTGGCGGAATCGTCGCTGCGCACACGGGTGGACATGGCGGACGGCGCGCTTCTGACCAGCCCGGGCAGCTCGATAGGCACGGTGGCTTACATGTCGCCGGAGCAAGCGCGTGGCGACGAGTTGGACCCGCGTTCCGATTTGTTCTCGCTTGGCGTGGTGCTCTACGAGATGGCCACAGGCGTGGTGCCCTTTTCCGGGTCGACCGTGGCACTTATTTTCGATGGCATCCTGCGGTCGGAGGCGGCTCCGGCGACCACCTTGAATGCTAAATTGCCGGTCGCCATCGAAAACATTTTCGCCAAGGCTCTGGAAAAGGATACCGACCTGCGGTACCAGACAGCCGCCGAACTGCGTACCGACTTGAAACGGCTTAAACGTGACCTGGATTCGAATCGCCGTCCGGCAGCGGACAAGCCGGAGGCGTCAAGTGCGCAAGCGCCCGCAGCCGCTCCCGCAAATAAGTCGGTGGCCGTGCTCTATTTCGAAAATCAGAGTGGCTCCAAGGAAGATGAATACCTGCGCGATGGCATTACGGAAGACGTCATCACCGAGCTGTCTAAAATCCAGGGACTAAACACCTTTTCGCGACCCACGGTTCTTGCGTTCCGGGACAAGCCGACGACCCCGGCGCAGATCGGTCAGCTGCTGGGCGCGGGGTATGTCCTTACGGGCACGGTGCGCCGCGTCGGCGTCCGACTGCGGATCAGCGCGCAGCTGATCGACACGCACACCGATTTTACGCTTTGGTCGGAACGCTTCGACCGAGAGATGAAAGACGTTTTCGAAGTGCAGGACGAGATGGCACGCAAGATTGCCGAGGCCCTGCGTGTAAAACTCTCTCCCCAGGAATTGGAAGCGCTTGCTGACAAGCCGACGGAAAGCACGCAAGCTTACGATTTGTACCTGCGTGGCAAGCGTTACGCGCGGCGGCAGACTCGCCAGGATGTCGAGTTCGCGTTGCAGATGTTCGACAATGCTGTGGTTCTGGATCCCAGCTTCGCCCTGGCTTATGCCGCGTGCGCCAACGCGTGCGCCATGTACTACTCCATCTTCACGCGTGACCAGGTTTGGATCGAGCGCGCCAGGGAAGCCTCGGGCAAGGCGGTGGCCCTGCGTTGGGACCTGCCCGAAGTGCAAGTCAGCCAGGCGTGGGTTCTCTACGCAGCGGGACTTTATGACGAAGCCGTGCGCATGGTCAAAAAGGCCATCGAACGCAAGCGTGACTGCGAGGGCGCCTATTACCTGCTCTTCCGTGGCCTGTTCGCTGCGGGGCGCTGTCAGGAAGTTGTCGATCGATCGGAATCCGCCATCGAGGCCAGTGGCGAAGACTACAATGTTTATGTCCCGATCCTGAATTCTCTGGGTTCGTTGGAAAAAGAAGAAGTCAGTCTCAACATGACCCGGAGATTCTGCACCGCTCTAGAGAATCATTTGAAACACGTACCCGAAGATGCGCGGGCACGCGTCCTGCTGGGCGCTAACTACGCCGGATTGAAACGGGAGCAAGAGGCTTTGCGCGAACTCCATATGGCGGTCACCTTGCGCGCCGACGAATCGTCGATTCTCTATAACGCCGCTTGTACTTACTGCCGTTTAAATAAGAAGGCAGAAGCCTTGGACGCCCTCCGCAAAGCCTGGGAGGCGGGTTCGAGGGACCCAGTGTGGACGCGTCGCGACCCCGATCTCACCCTGCTTCATGGGGACCCCGAGTTTGAACGCCTGTACCCCGAGAAGCCCACCTCACCGTCTGCTTCGGTTTCTCGCTAGCACTGCTCCTCAGGTCGCCGCCGAGGAAATATTGACGGTTTCGATTTTCAGTGGGGCAGCCCGAGGCGGTCCATTAGATTGGCCCAGCGCGGATCGGATTGGAGAGATTCGAAGGCGGGATAGCGGATGCAGGCCATTAGCTCAGCGTCTTGTTCATCGTAGGACTTCTCCAGATAGGCAAACGCTTTGTTGCGATCGCCCGCCAGGGCGTAGGCGGCGGCAATGGTGGCGGGCGCCGCCGGGGAAGCAGGATCGAGTACTAGCTTGATGAAGCCCTGCGCGTCTGGACTCCAGGGGCCCTTCACGCCCGGTGAGATCTTTTGCATTGCGCTGATGGCCTCGGGGTAGCGGCCGACGGTTGCGTAGATTTGCGACACGTAAAAATTTCCTGGCGGAAATGACGGATCGCGTTCCAAAACTTTCTGGAGTTGCGCGATGGCCTCGGGATAGCGGTGGGCAACCATCAGCGTCAGCCCGTAGTTGGTGTTGACAATTGGAGAAAGCGGGTCCAGCGACAACGCCACGCGGAACTCTTCGAGAGACTGGTCGATGCGGTTTAACGGCATCAGGAAAGTAAAGGCATAAAAGTAGTGCGCGTCGGCGTTATTAGGGTTGAGCTCGATGGCCCGGCGATACTCCGGTTCGGCCTCACTCCATTTATAAGTGGAACTCAATACGCTGGCGCGGGCGGCGTGAGCTTCGGAGAGCGAATCATCGAGTTCCAAGGCCTTGCGTGATGCGGTATCCGCTAACGCGAACGCTTGCTTGGGCTGGACGATGACGCCGTAGCCGGTGGCCACGCAGTAGCTGTCGGCGAGGCCGGTGTAGGCCAGGGCGTAGTTCGGATCTGCGGCGACGGCTTGCTGAAACAACTCGATGCTCTTCTTGATGCCTGCGTTCGAACGTCCGTACCATTCTTGACGCCCTTCCAGATACAGCTTGTATGCCTTTGGATTGGTCGTTCCGGCGTTACCCAGCTTTTGGCGTTCCGCGCCGCTCAAGTGCACTTGCAATTTTCTGGAAATGTCCCGGGTGATGTCCCCTTGCACTTGGGTAACATCCGCCATTTTACGTTCGTAGTGCGATCCCCAAAGCTCCGTTCCATCCCTGGTATTCACGAGATCGGCTTGAACGGCGACCACATCGAGGTGCTGGGTCACGCGCCCTATCAACACCGCGCCAACATCGAGAGATTTGCCGATCTGCTGGGGGTCTTGCTGGTTGCCCTTGAAGCGGAAGACCGTGCTGCGTGCCATCACCTTGATATTTGGGAGTTCCGATAGCGTTCCAATGAGGCTTTCCGTCAAGCCATCGCTCAAGTACTCATTGTTCGGATCGGAAGTGGCATTGACGAATGGCAGCACGGCGAGGGACGTCACTTGTCGCGCTTCTTCTCTTCCGCGCAGGAAAGACCATCCGGCGATTCCGGCCAGGGCCAGCAAGCCAACCACAGCGCCAGCCATCAGGTACCGACTGCGTCTATCCGGAACTGCCGCAACGGCAGAAACGGATGACGAACTTGCCGGGCCAACGGGAACACTTCCCGAAATGCCAGCGCCTGTCGGGTTTCCCGAATCGAGTTCGCGCCTGAGTCGCGCCAGGTCGGCGCGGATGTCCGCGGCGTTCTGGTAGCGCAAATTACGATCTTTCTCCAATGCATTATAGATAATGCGTTCCAACTCCGCTGGGACCTCAGGGTTCAGCCGCAGGAGGGGCGGCGGCGCGCCATCCAGAATGGCTTTGAAAATCATCGCGGAGGTGTCGCCCCGGAAGGGGAGCATTCCCGTCGCCATTTCGTACAAGACTGAACCAAAGGAGAACAAATCGGTCCGTGCGTCGAGTTCCTTGCCGCGAACCTGCTCCGGAGACATGTAGGCGACCGTGCCCAAGGTGCTGCCGGGGCTGGTCAAATGCTCGGCGCTCATGCCTGCGGTCAAGCCCCCGGTAACCGTGGCACCGGAAAAGCCGGACCCGGTGAAGGTAACCTTCGCTAAACCGAAATCGAGAATTTTGGTGTGACCTCGCTTGGTGACAAAAATGTTGGCGGGTTTGATGTCACGATGAACGATGCCTTCGGCGTGCGCGGCATCCAAGCCGTCGGCAATTCCGGTCGCGAGGTTGAGCAGAACATCCGTTTCGACGGGCCTTCCGCCAATGCGGTGCTTCAGGGTCACGCCGTCCAGAAACTCCATGGCAATGAACGCCTGCCCATCTTGTTCGCCCATGTCGTAAATGGTGCAGATGTTGGGATGATTCAGAGCAGATGCGGCTTGCGCTTCGCGGTGGAATCGGGCCAGGGCTTGGGAGTCTCGCGCGACATCTGGCGGCAGGAACTTGAGGGCCACGAAGCGGCGCAGGCGGGTGTCCTCTGCTTTATAGACCACGCCCATACCTCCGCCGCCGAGCTTTTCGACGATGCGGTAGTGGGAGACGGTTTGGCCAATCAGAGAGGAGGAATCCGACATCGGTAGCACATCTTAGAGTTTAGCGCGGTATCAAGTCAACGAAACTGGGCAGATGGTAATGGGTCAGTTTCCGGTAACGCGACAAATCGCGCACTTGAAAGTGAGGAGCTGACGAACACCTCCATTTCAGGGAGAGTCAACAACTTGACCCAGAACACTTGCTGGAGAACAAACAGCAGGACCATCAACAAAATTGAAATGATTCCTGGGCGAATCCTCAAGAAAGTTCTCATGGCATGAAACTCCCACACCGGAACTCGCGACAGACCGAGAGAACGAGAATGGGATTGGTGACAAACGCCTTCATATTAACTCAAGTTAGCCCGAGTGAGCGTAAAACGCGGAGACCCAGAAAAAGTCAAATTTCCCGTAAACCGACTCTCCAGAAACTTGTTGATAAGTTTTCTGGAATCAATAAATCGGTTTGGACAAGTTTCTGGCACCAGTGAACCGTCGAAGACACAGTTAAGGCTTACCGGGAGTTGAGCAATCAGTAGCGCAACGAACGGCCAACGAAACTTCTGCCACATTCACCAGTAGTGGGAAAGAACCTGTTACCTCGCGAACTTGGTGAAGACCTCACATGTCCAATTCCCTTGCCGGGTACTTGTCATCGCAACTGGAGGTCGAGGGCGTAGATCTCCTGCGTGCTAATGTCGAGCAGAAACAGCGGCACGCCATCGGGCGTGATGCCACTCCAAGTTCCCCAGCGGTTTGTCAACTGATGTAGACTATCCAGTCTCACAACAAGTTCCGACTTGGTTTCCCCCAGCATTGCCCGTCGGTAGGTGTGGTCGCCGGATGAAAATCGGCGCGGCCCAGACGCGTCGGTCCCAAGCCCGCTCTCGCCGTCGCTCGCGAAATAGAGGTAGCGACTATCCGCTGACCAGCTGGGGTAACCGAGGGCAATAGAGTCGGTGATCCAGTCAGTCCATCTGGCGCTTTCGAAATCGTAGAGGACCATTTTCTTGGAGTCCGCAGTCACGGCGGCGATGTAGCGACCGTCCGGGGAGCAGCGCGGACTGAAGAAACCGCTAGAACCGGGAACCTCGGAGACACGGCGCGTCTTAAAGTCAAAGATGCGAATGCTAGAGGTGGGGCTACCCAAGGGCCGAATGCTCTCGGCAAGTCCGCCAAAAAGGAGCCGACTGCCATCGGGGGACCATCCGGGGTCCATTTCGTCCATATTTTCGGACAACAACTCCTCCGACGTTCCTCCGTTGGCGGAAACCAAGAAAATCTTAAAGTGCCCCGAGGAGTTTTGGGCGATATACGCGATTTTGGTGCCATCTGGGGACCAGCGTGGGATTCCGGCAGCAACTGGAGGAGAGGTAAGTTGCAGTTGGTCGGTTCCATCGGCTCGGCTACGCAAGAGCGTGCGACCGGGTATGGTGACATACGTGATCCACTGGTGATCGCGGGAAAAGTCGAGCTCGCTAATCGACGCACTCGAGAGAAATGGCACAAATTGCTGTGTTTTGCGATCGTAGCGCACGAGTTCGCCGCGCTGCTGCACCGCCACGGAGTAGACCTGCTTACCACCGACGGCCGCAAGCACGTCGACGTAGGAGAGCGGCCCGGACGTCAACTGGACGGGAGGGTTGGACCTTAGCGTCTTCAGTGGACCGGTCGGCTCGCGGAGCACAAAAATATTGGCGCCGCTAACAGGCCAGTCGTTTTGCAGAAAATTGCCACCGGCTACGGGCCTCTCACCTCCCAGAAAGAAGTAGTACCGACCGTCAGGGCTCCATTTGCCGCAGCATTGGGCAGGCGGGGTCGTAAGCTGCGGAAGTAGTGGGTGCAAGTTGGAGCCATTGCGGTTGACCTCCCAAAGGGCCCCATTTCTCGTGTCGGGATTGAACAGCGTGAAGCGGATGCGACCCCCATCGGGAGAGAAGCGAGCGGAATAGGGTATCCCGTGAAGAGAGAGGAAGACCCGTGGCGATGTACCATCTGCCGCAGCCAGGTAGTAGGTAGACCCCCTGGCAAACAGGAGCTCGCGGCCGTCGGGGGACCAGGCTGCGTCATGACCTTCCGCATCCCCTAAGCGGCGGGGAAGACCGGCAGGCAGAGGCTGGCTCCATAGAACGCCTTCCAGTTGGGTGCCCACGTAGCTGTAGATCAGCAACTGCGAGTGATCGGGTGAGATATCCAGCGGGGTTGCCTTATGGTAGGAGGTAGGAAGCAAATTCGTCTCGCCGCCGGCAATCGAGGACTGAGCAAGAACGGCGCGACCATCGGACCATTGCGCGAAGTAGATGCGAGAGCCGTCAGTATGCATGTTGGCCTTGGGCAGGC
>JBEKWY010000113.1:0-27201 GCA_049512575.1 Candidatus Acidiferrum sp. | reverse complement strand
AAGTTCGTTTCCTTGTCGTACCGGTGGTATCTGGTCCGCGAGTTCTGGGCCAGATTCATCAAGCGTGTTTCGATTCCGACCTTGCTGCCCTTTGGCGCACTGTGGGTCGCGAAAAACGATCATGTTGGACAGCCAATTCGCCAGGGCCGGTTCGAGGTGGCGGAGGTCCGATTCGTCGAGCGTTTTGTGAAGGTCGGTATGACCGTGCTGGATATCGGCGCGCACCATGGGTTCTACACGCTGTTGTGCTCGAAGCGCGTCGGATCTGGCGGACGGGTGGTGGCGTTCGAGCCTTCTCCCCGGGAACGGAAAGCATTACAGCTGCACCTGAAGCTGAACAGGTGCCGGAACGTCAGCGTCGAACCATTGGCCTTGGGTAACGAGGACGCGACCGGAAACCTGTACGTGATCGAGGGCAGGAACACCGGCTGCAATAGCCTGAAGCCTCCGACGGCAGTGGGCGATATCGCGCCTGTTTCTGTCCGGGTTGCGCGCCTGGATGAGTGGCTACGCCAGCGGAAACTGGACCGCGTGGATTTCATCAAGGTCGACGTTGAAGGCGGAGAGCTAGCGCTGCTTAAAGGAGCTGCGCAGTTGCTGGAACGTAAGCCGCGGCCTGTGATTCTGGCTGAAGTACAGGATGTTCGTACCCAGCCATGGGGTTATCGCGCCAAAGAGATCATCGATTATCTGACACTGCGTGGATACAAATGGTTTACTCCGTTACCGGATGGCTCCATCGAGGAATTAGATGTGACGGCGACCGAATTCGAGGGCAACTTTGTGGCGTTTCCCGAGGAATTTGGAAAACGTGCTGCAAACACTTAAACTTGCCGCAAGCGCCATGCGACCAGCTGAGAGCAATGTCCGCGATCTCCAAACCAACACCAAATAAGAGCGCCGCCTCACAGAAGTCCGCGGAAATAATTTGGCCGC
Organism: Candidatus Acidiferrum sp.; assembly: GCA_049512575.1. Taxonomy (GTDB): domain Bacteria; phylum Acidobacteriota; class Terriglobia; order Acidiferrales; family UBA7541; genus Acidiferrum. The sequence continues at coordinate 26,265 of JBEKWY010000113.1, read as the reverse complement.
GCATTTCGCTAGTGACGGCGGTGTACAACGGAGAGAAATATCTTGAGGAGACGATACGGTCGGTTTTGGGGCAGGGGTATCCGAACCTGGAGTACATCATTGTGGATGGCGGATCGACCGATGGGACGATTGAAATTATTCGGAAGTACGAGAAACAGGTAATTTGCTGGTTTCGGCAAGAAGGCTGCGGCGTATACGCGGCGCTGAATCAAGGGTTCGCGCGGTCTACGGGCGAGATCATGGGATGGCTGAATTCGAGCGACATGCTGCACGTGGACGGATTGTTCGTGGTGGGAAGCGTCTTCGTGGCGCTGCGAGAGGTGGAGTGGATTACCGGGAGGCCCACGGGATTCGGCACAAACGGAATGGGGGTGCGGATAGGAGAGGTGCCGCACTGGTCGAGGTACCGGTTTCTGGCGGGCGCGAATATTTTTATTCAGCAGGAGTCAACGTATTGGCGCCGCGGATTGTGGGAACGCGCCGGCGGAGCGTTAAGCACGGAGTTCCGGGCGGAGGGAGACTTCGAGTTGTGGACGCGATTTTTCCGCTACGCAAAGCTGTATTCGGTGGATGCGCTGATCGCGGGATACCGGCGTCATGAGGATGCCCTAAGTGCGAGCGATATCGACGGGTACGTCCGGCGCTGCGACGAGATTGCCGGGCGCGAAGTGGAATTACTGCCGCGGTGGCGCGGGCTGCTGAAGGCGTTTCGCTCGGTGAGCCGCGCGGTTAAGCCGATACCGAAACTTCGTGGGCTGTGGTACCGGACGGCGATCAAGAGCTTGTACACCGTGCGCGGGCGGGATTGGCCCCCGGTGATCGAGTGGGACGATCGCGAGTGGAGATTCCGCGCGCGCTAAGCTCCGATTTGGACGGCATCATGCACGTACAGAATACGTTGATTTATTACCACGATAATACTTAGTCGGAAGTGGACGGCTTGTGGCGCCAAAATCGCGGGGCTATTCTGGCTTGGGGTCAGCCGGAGACGCAGAACCAGCCGTCTGTGTTTGCCGGCGCACATGGCAATGCTGACGTTCTTCACGACGGCGAAACCATTTCAAGGACATAGCGGGATCATCCAGCGCAACGCGCTGCGGAGCTGGGTGCGCGTGTGTCCCGACGTCGAAGTGATTCTGTTCGGAGACGAGGAGGGCGCGGCGGAGATTGCAGGCGAGCTGGGGATTCGCCACGAGCCGCACGTCGCGCGGAACGAGTTTGGAACGAAGCGGCTGGACGCGATGTTCGCGAGAGCCCAGGAGATCGCGCGCCACGACATCCTGTGCTACGTCAACTGCGACATTATTTTGCTGGAGGACTTTCCCACGGCGCTGGAGCGCGTACGCGCGTCACATGCCCGATTTTTGATGGTGGGTCAGCGTTGGGACACGAATGTGACCGAGCCGCTGGATTTTGCGGCCGGCGATTGGGGCGCGCGCGTGAAACGTCTGGCGCGCGAGCAAGGCGAACAGCAGCCGGGATGGTCGGTGGATTATTTCGCGTTCCCGCGCGGCATGTATGCGGAGATGCCGGAACTGGTAGTGGGACGCGTGTGGTGGGATCACTGGCTGGTTTGGAAAGCGCGCGAGCAAGGCGCCGATGTGGTAGATGCGTCGAGTCAAGTTACGGCGATCCACCAGAATCACACCTATGCCTATCATCCGGCGGGGGCGCATGGCGTGTGGAACGACGAGCAGGCGCGGCGGAATTTTGCGCTGGCCGGCGGGCGGCGGCATTTGTTTACGATTGACGACGCGACCCACATTTTAACGGTAGACGGCGAGCGCGGAAACCCATGGCGATATTGGGCGCCGCATTGGCGCGCGGCGCGACCGAAATTTATCCCGTTGTGGTTTGCGATTCTGGATGCGACGCGGCCTTTGCGTAGCGCGGTGGGACTGCGCGCCTTGGCGCTGCGACGATCGCGCGAAATCCAGCGGCGTTCTGCCGCTAGCTAACTAAAGTATAAATGTACTTGCCAATTTACTTGGCATTGAGTAGTATTCCGTCCCGCTGACCGCGCGGCTGCGAAGCTGACGCTGGTCGCGACGAAGCTCGACTCATGGCGCGGGCTCGGCCTGTGCCAAATCTTTTGCGGAGGTCCCCCAGCATGACCCCTGTGAATACATCCGTGTCTTCCCTGTCTCCCGTTTCTGCAATGCCAGCAGTCTCTTCAGCGTCCTCCGAGTCCAACTTTAACGGGACAGGCAGCGACAACGCGGTTTCGCTCACGCTAACCCCATTCGACAAGAAACATTACCTTCAGCTGATTCGAGCGCGCGGCGACACGATTCGCCGCGTGGTCGAGGAGCTTAAGCCCCGTCTGAATCTTGCGAATGCACTGGACGCGGGCTGCGGCGTCGGATTTTTCGCCCAGGCGCTGGTCGATTGCGGATTGTACGTGCGCGGATTCGACGGTCGTCTGGAGAATGTGGTGGAGGCGCGGCGGCGCTTCCCGCGAATCCCCTTCGGGCAAGGCGACATCGAGGATCCCGACATCGCACGGTTGGGAACGTTCGATCTGGTCCTGTGCTTCGGGCTGCTATATCACCTGGAAAATCCGATGATGGCCATTCGGCACCTGCGCGCACTAACCGGCAAGGGGCTGTTGCTCGAAAGCATGTGCCTGCCGGGCGCGGCGCATGGAATGATGCTGCGCGAAGAGCCCCGCCAGGGCGATCAGAGCTTGACCGACATTGCGCTGTATCCGAGTGAGGCCTGCCTGGTGAAGATGCTGTACCGCGCGGGATTCGCCTCCGTGTATCGGGTCGCGGCAATGCCGGACCACGACGATTTTCGCGACACGCCGGAGCACGCGCGCCGGCGAACCGTGCTGTTCGCTTCCGCGGGACCTGTGCATGCACCGTGCCTAAAGGAAATTGCCGAGCCGCGCGACCATCGCGACCCTTGGGCGCGAGAGAATCGATCGGCGGTCTCGGTCGGGCTGCCCAAGCGCGTCCACAGATTCTTGCGGCGGCCTGCGCGCACACAATACATTTCATTGGCGCAGCACGTCCGCACAGTATTTCCGGAAATGCCGATTCCGCTACGCTTGCCGTTCGGCGCGTGGTGGCTGGCCGAAAAAAGTGCCCTCGATCACGAATTGATCTATGACGAATTCGAACGGACGGAAACGGATTTCGTCCGGAGATTCCTGAGGGCGGGGATGACGGTGCTCGACATCGGCGCGCATCACGGGCTGTATACGCTGTTGGCGTCGAAGCGTGTGGGACGCAAGGGAAGAGTGATCGCGTTCGAGCCGTCACCGCGGGAGAGGCGGCGGTTGCTGCGGCACATCGGCATCAATCGCTGCTCGAATGTTTTTGTTGAGCCGCTGGCGCTCGGCGACCGCGACGGCGAGGCCGACCTGTTCCTCGTCGAGGGCCGTCAGGATTGGTGCAACAGCCTGCGCCCTCCGGAAGTGGGGGAGCGAACTTCTACCGTCCGCGTGGAAGTGCGGCCGCTCGACGATGTGTTACACACGCTCGGCATTTCGCGTGTGGATTTCATCAAGCTGGATGTCGAGGGAGCGGAGCTCAGCTTTTTGCGCGGCGCGTCCAAATTGCTGCAGAGTGCATCGCGGCCGGCGATTCTCGCCGAGGTGCAGGATATTCGCACGCGGCCCTGGGGATATCCGGCGCGCGAAATTATCCGGTTTCTTGCCTCCGCGGGCTATCGGTGGTTCGCGCTTGCGGAGGACGGCGACCTGCAGCCGGTATCGAGCGATCTGCCGTCTTACGATGCCAACCTGGTCGCCTTTCCCCGCGAACGTGTAGAGCAATTCATCGCCATGGCTTCCCCGGAAGCCTAGCCAAGCGCCAAAGCGCGTAAGCGGTTCAGCCGGATCGGCAGCCTGACGGGGGCGTCGCAGTCGTGCGACGCCCCATTTTCTTGACATGACAGGGGCGGCGGCGGAAGATGACGGGTCATTCCGTCAAGGACGTATAGGTATGCAAGCATCTATCTAAGGTCGAGAAATCGAGGTTCCGAGTAAACGTGTACACAAGAAGAACATTTCTGACCAACGCCGGCGCCCTGCTCGTCGCGACATCGGTCCGCCCGGCGATTTGGCCGCCCGTGGCGTTGAACAATTCGGAAACTGCAAAGCCAGCCGTACCGCTGCTGTTGGGGGTCGATTATTATCCGGACCAAACCCCGGAGTCGCTGTGGGAAGAAGACGCGCGCATGATGGCGGATTTTGGCATTACCAACGTGCGCGTGGCGGAATTCGCTTGGTCGTTGTTGGAGCCATCGGAAGGCAAGTTCGATTTCACGTGGCTTCGGCGATCAATCGAGATTCTCCAGAAGCATGGCATCGTCGTCATTCTGGGCACGCCGTCGGCGGCGCCTCCACCGTGGCTCACCGCGAAATATCCCGAAGTATTGATGGTCAGCAACGAAGGCATGACGGTTTCTCCGGGAGGCCGCCGATTCACATGCCCCAGCAACAAGACATATCGCCGGTTATCGCTGGCGATTGCAACGGAAATGGCGCATACCTTTGCCAATGCCACGGGAGTGATCGGCTGGCAGATCGACAACGAGTTTACGTTGCAGCAGTGGGGCCGCTGCTACTGCAAATTCTGCCGCGCCGGTTTTCAGGACTGGCTCCGCGCCAAGTACGGAACGCTCGACAATATAAATTCCAAGTGGGGCACGGCGTTCTGGAGCCAGGTGTACACCGACTTCACCCAAATACCGGTCCCACTGCCTTCCAATGGCGACCCGAACCCGGGGCTTGCGCTCGATTACGACCGTTATCAATCCTTCGCGAACGCGTCGTTCCTCGAAGAGCAATTGGTCATGCTGCGAAAGAACTGCCCGCGTCACTTTGTCACCACCAACAACGTCGGCGCGCCGCTGGACACCATCGATCTTCACGAAATGTTCCGCGATCTGGATTTTGTTTCCCACGACAACTACCCCGGGTTCGCTCAGGTACACAGCCAAGGCACGCCGCCGGAGGTTCTTTCAAAGGTCATCGCCCTGGGACACGATTCCATGCGCAGCATCAAGGGCAAGCCTTTCCTGATCATGGAAGAACAATCTGGTAAGGCCGGCCAGAGGTTTTTTGCGCCGCAACCTTACAAAGGACAACTGAGATTGTGGACCTATCAGGCCGTCGCGCACGGGGCGATGGGCGTGAACTACTTTCGCTGGGATTCGGCCACGTTTGGAGCTGAGGAATATTGGCACGGCTTGCTGAATCACGATCGCTCGAAGAGCATCGGTTTCGACGAAATTCGCCAAACAGTAAAAGAGTTGAAGACTCTCGGACGGGAGATGCTGGAGGCGCCGTATCCCGCGGATGCCGCGCTGATCTTCGACTTGGACTCCGACTGGGCGCTTGCCGTGCAGCCCGGACAAAACAAGCTCACCTACAGAGCTCAGTTGATCTCGTGGTACGCGTCCATCGCGGATGCCCACGCCGGCATCGATGTGATTCATGCCGACGCCGACTTGTCGCGATACAAAGCGGTCTTTGCGCCAGTGCAATATGTGGTGTCCGAGAAAGAGGCGTCGAATATTCGGCGCTTTGTTGAAGGTGGTGGAACGTTTGTGACCAGCTTCCGCCTCGGTGTGAAGGACGAGAGCAGCAATATCGTGCGCACTCCCTTGCCCGGTCTCCTTCGCGACGTCATGGGCGTGACCGTGAAAGATTACGTTCCCATCTATGGCGAAAAAGTCGGCGTCAAATTTTCGTCACCGCTCGCAGGCCCCGACGGGGAATGCGCCTTATGGGCGGACCTCTTGCAACCTTCGTCCGCTACGGTGCTCGCGACGTATACAGGCCCTTACGCCGGGGAGCCGGCAATCACCATCAACTCCTTCGGCAAAGGCAAAGCAATCTACATTGGCGCGGATCTTGATCCCGCGGGCCTCGGCAGAGTTTTAGGTGCGCTGGCGGAAACCGCCGGCATCAAGTCATCCTTCGGTCTTCCACGCGGCGTTGAAGTGTCCGTCCGCAAGTCTGGCGAGAGCCAGTGGATATTCGTGCTGAATCACACCGCGGCTTCCCAGGAGGTCACTCTTCCCGGACAATTCAAGGATCTATTGACCGGCACGACACACTCTGGCAGCGCTACCCTCAATCCCTATGATGTGCTGGTGCTGCAACCGGCGTGAATCGATCACTAGGCAAGAATTCATCGCGCCTTTCGCCACTCGCCGTTAAGCGCAGCATTGTTTTAAATGGTCACCATCAGAATTTAACATTTGATCGTCTCGCGACCCGACTTAAACTTGAGAGGTCTTCTTAAGGTGGATGTGCGAACAGGTGTCTCTAATCCGCTATGCGTGATCGCGAAAAAACAAAGGGAACACAAAGCGTGAGCCAGACCATAGACGTACGTGATGACGGCTGCGTCCTCACCGTGGACGAGATCCGCAACCTCGCCAAGGATTCCGGTAAGCCCGCAGAGACGCTCATGAACCTTGTGGCGTTGATCGCTGGCCGTTTCAAGACCGATGTCTGCTCGGTGTATCTGCTGGAGCCGGATCGCGCGAACCTGGTCCTCGCGGCGACGCTGGGACTTCGTCCGCAATGCGTGGGCACCTTGCGGATGGCCTTACACGAGGGCTTGGTCGGCCTGGTGGCGGAGCAGGTGCGGCCGCTCGCGGTGGAGCAGGCGAAAAAGCATCCGCGATTCAAATATTTTCACGAGGCGGGTGAAGACAACTACCAGGGTTTTCTCGGTGTGCCGCTGATCGACCGCGGCGTTTTACAAGGCGTTTTGATCGTGCAAACCACCGAAGCGCGCGCCTTTCGCGAAGACGAAGTCCGCATGCTGGTGGAGAGCGCGGCGCAGGTCGCGCCGGTCGTGAGCGAAGCGCGAAGCCTCGACCGCTTCATTGCTCCGGTGCAAGAGCGCTTGTGGGCCTTGGCGCGCAATTTGTGGTGGAGTTGGGATCACGATTCCGTCGCGCTGTTTCGCGATCTCGATCCGGGCCCATGGCGGCAGTGCAATCACAATCCGATCTCTTTGCTGGGAGATATTCCGCTCGCGGGAATTGAGCGCCGTGCCGCGGAGCTGGTGTTACACAGCCGCATCAACTATGCCTACCGGCGGCAATGGGAATATCTCCAGGCGGATCGTACCTGGGGCGCAAGGCACGCCGGAGTGTTGCGGCCGCATCCGGTCGCCTATTTCTCCGCGGAGTTCGGTCTGCACGAATCGATCCCGATTTATTCCGGCGGCCTCGGTATTCTTGCCGGCGATCACATCAAGAGCGCGTCCGACCTGGACATTCCGCTCGTGGGCATTGGCTTGTTCTACGGCCAGGGATATTTCCGGCAACGCCTCGATCGCGACGGCTGGCAGCAGGAAGAATACATTCAGAACGATGTGAATCAACAGCCGATGGAGCCTGCCATCGGCGCGAACGGCGAGCCCGTCACCGTTCAGATCGAAACGCGCACCGGCTGTATTCGCGCTCGCGTATGGCGCGTTAAAGTCGGCCGCTGCGATTTGCTCCTGCTCGATTCCAACGTGGAGGGCAACGCACCGGAAGACCGCGAATTGACTTCGCGCCTCTACGGCGGAGACGGCCGCATCCGCATCCGCCAGGAGTTGCTGCTCGGCGTTGGCGGTTTTCGCGCGCTGAAAGCGATGGGCATCACCCCCGGTGTGTTACATCTGAATGAGGGACATAGCGGCTTCGTGGTGCTTGAGGCCATTCACAACCGCATGCACGAAGAGGGCGTGACCTTCGACGCCGCGGTTCCGGGTGTCTCGCGCGAAGTGGTTTTCACCACGCACACGCCGGTTCCCGCGGGACACGACCGCTTCAACGCCGATCTAATCGAAGAGCATCTCGGACCTTTGCGCGAAAGGCTCGGCCTTTCTCGCGATCGCCTGATGGACCTTGGCCGCGAAAATCCCGGGAACAAGGACGAGGATTTCTGTATGACAGTGCTCGGTTTGCGCATTGCTCGCCGCGCCAACGCCGTTTCCGCGCTTCATGGCGAAGTTTCGCGCGCGATGTGGAAAGGCTTGACCCCCGGCAAGAGCGAAGATCGCGTTCCTATAGGGCACATTACTAACGGCGTGCACGTTCCGTCGTGGCTCGCGCCGCAAATGTCGCGGCTCTACGATCGCCACTTGGGCGCGGGCTGGCAGCAGCACGGCGCCGAAGCAAAAATCTGGGAAGGCATTGAGAACGTTGACGACGGCGAGCTCTGGGAGACGCATCTCAGCTTGAAATTGCAGCTGCTCGAATTCGTGCGCGCCCGTGCCATGAAGCAAGCGGACCTGCGTGGCGAATCGCCCGAAACGCGCATCCGGCTCGGCGGCGTTTTAAGTCCCGACGCGCTGACCATCGGCTTCGCGCGGCGTTTTGCGACCTACAAGCGCGCCAACCTGATCTTGGCCGACATCGAAAAGCTCGCTACCATGGTCAACGATCCCAAGCGTCCGGTGCAGTTCGTTTTCGCCGGAAAAGCGCACCCGCTCGACGAACCGGGAAAGAAAGTTTTGCAGCAAATCGCGCAGATGATGCGCGACTCGCAGTTCGCCGACAAATTCGTCTTCGTCGAAGACTACGACATCAACGTGGGCCGCCACTTCGTGCAGGGCGTCGATGTCTGGCTCAACAATCCGCGCCGCCCGCTCGAAGCGAGCGGCACCAGCGGCCAAAAAGTTGTGCTCAATGGCGGCCTGAATCTTTCCGTGCTCGACGGCTGGTGGGCCGAGGCTTACGACGGCCGTAACGGCTTCGCCATCGGCACCGGCCGAACGCATTCCAACATGAACGTTCACGACACGCGCGACGGCGAAGATTTATACCGCGTCCTTCGTGAGGAAGTGATCCCTCTTTACTACCAGCGCGACCGCGACGGCCTCCCCCGCGGCTGGATCAAACGCATGAAGCGCACCATCCGCACTCTCGGCTGGCGCTTCAACGCCGACCGCATGGTGATGGACTACACGTTAAAGTGTTACGTCCCGGCCGCCGGCGGCACCTCCAGCGACATGACGGCCAGCTTCTAACCACTCATAGCAAATTGTCATTCTGAGGGCATCCGACGAGGGCGCCCGAAGAATCTCAACTGCCTGAGGACCGAAACAAAGTGCCTGCCTTCTCGTCGCTCCACAAGAATCCTCAACTCCCGTTTTTAGGATTCTTCTCCCTCAATAAATCAATTTCAGCGAGAACTGAATCTGCCGTGAAGGGCCGGCGGTATGGCTGATAATTCCGAATCCCGTGCCGAGCACGGTGTTGGAAGGCAAGCCAAAATCGACAATATTGAAAATGTTAAAGAATTCCGCTCGGAACTCCAGGATTCCAAGCTCGCCCTTTCCGCGATGGCCGAAGGGCGTGTCCTTAATCAGCGCCATATCGAAATCGCGGAACCCCGGTCCGCGAAACGTGTTGCGCCCCAGCGTTCCGAAACGTCCGTCGTTCGGACCAGTGCCGCCGGGAACGTCGATGGGAATCGAGAAAAAAGAACTGTTGTCGGCGCCTAGCCCGAAATAGTCCTCGCGTATGGTGCGGCTGGTGGAAAAATCCGGCATCTTCACGAGATCCGGCCGGTCCGTTCCTCCTGCTCCAACGCCGGTTTGCTGGATGCCGGAATAGACCGTGAAAGGCGGGCCGCTCGTGATGCTGGTGATGTTCAGGAACTGCCAGCCGCTCGTGAGGCGCCTTCCCCACGGCTGGAGAAAACCCATGCGATCGAACGGTAGCGACTGGATCAAGCTCAGCGAAAACACATGCCTCACGTCAAAAGTGGATGGACCCTTGTCAGCCTCGGGGTTGAATGGATTCTGCGGCAGCGTTTGCAAGATCACACCTGCATTCGCCGGCAGTCCCCCGAGCACCGCGCTCGTGTCATCGATCGATTTCGAAAACGTGTAATTGGCCTGCAAGCTCAATCCGATGCGAGAATAATTCTCGCTGACGCCGGCCTGCAGCGCGTGATAACTGGAATGCGAACCTGTGTTCATGATTGATTCCGGCCCGAACCCTCCAGTCGCCTGTCCCGCGGCATTAAATTGCGTAAACGGAGCGAACGCCGGTTCGGCGCCGGCGTAGCCATTCGGCGAGAAAACACTGGCCAGGTGAATGCCCGCGGTGCCCACGTAAGCCGCGCTCAGCTTGACGCCGTGAATGTCGTGATCCAGTCCTGTTGTCCACGTCCCGATGTATCCGTTGCGGAAATTTCGCGCGATTGTGCCAGTCGTGAATAACTGGACCTCGTGTCCCGGCGTGATCGCCGCCAGATCGTTCTGAAATCTCTGTAAATCGACGGGTGTATTCGGCGCCACCTGAGAGCTGTTGCCGCCCGGAAACAACGGCTGCCCTTGCGTGCTGTAAACGGTCGGAAGCGTCACGGGAACGACCGTGTCGTGAAATGGCACCGCCACACCCGGCAATGCCGTGATCAGTGGCTGAAAAATCAGGGGAAACGCGCCGGTCACGAAATTGTCTTGCCACAGATTCGGAAGAATCGTGGTGATCGCGCCGCCCGCGTGCAAGGTTGTGTGCGGCGTCACCGCGTAGTCCACAGACGCGCGAGGTCCCCAGCCGCGCCAATCCATCGGATACACCGGCTGCGGATTGTACAGATAAATCTCCGTCGCGCCGGGCGTTAAAAACGACGTAGGCTGCCCGTCCGGGCCGATCGGCTCCGCAATGGACGTCCGGCCCTTCGCTTCCTTGATCCGGCTGTTCACGTCGTAGCGCAAACCGTAGTTGACGCTCAACCGCGAAGTCGCCTTCCACGTATCCAGAAAATAAAAATTGTAAGCCTCGCGCCGCACCGCGGCTTCGTCAAATCGGTTGCCGCCCGGCGTCAGCCCCAGGGTGGCGCTCACGGTAAACGAGTACGGCGTCGCCGTCAGCAAGCCCGTCAGCGCATCGGGCAGTGGATCGCCCGGCGCAATATTATGCTGGCCGCTCGCAGAGGTGATCTCCACCGGCGAGTACGCTGTCCCGCCACCAAACGTGTATACCCCATTCGGATTCGTGCCAAAAATCGTCGCATCTTTGTTCAATCGGATTTCCGCTCCCCACTTCAACGTGTGCGAGCCGCGCACGTGCGTCATATCGTGCTTGAACTGGTACACATTCCCGAACGACCCGTAGATCGAACCGTCGGCGGAATTGAATCCTTGAAAAAGTCCGTCGCCGTAGGCGATGGCTGGCTGCGTATGGTTCGTCGTGGGGAAAAACGGCGTGCTGCGAATGTATCCGAACGCCGTCGTAAAGCTGAGGTGCGGAGAAATCGTCTGCGTATACCGCGCCGCCGCGTTGCGCTGGTGATCAAAAAACTTCACGCCGAAATCCGGATCGATTGCGGTCTGGTCCGGATTGGTGGTCGGCCCATTCACTTGGTTCAGACTGAAGCGCGTAAACAGCGTCGCCTTATCCGAAATTGTGTGGTCGACGCGCACCGAAAACTGGTCGGTATTCGTCACTACTTTTGAAGACGCCGCGTACGTCCGCGCTCCATACGCGCCCTGCGGCTCGTTCGGCAAAGGATATTGTGCCAGCACCGATGCGATAGCTGGATTCACCGGCACGAACAACGTGTCGCCGGGAAATGTCGTCGTGTCGATTCCGTGCCGCTCCGCCGCCGTCGGAACGGGAAAAACTTGCGTCGTCCCCAGCACCTGCCGGAATCCCTGATACTCGCCGAAATAAAATGTCTTGCCGCGTCCATCGTAAATTCGCGGCAAAACCACCGGCCCTCCGTTGGTGACGCCAAACTCGTTTCGCGCGAACGGAGGAATTCGCCGCGGATCGATGTCGCTGCTGTGGTCAAAAAAGTTCTTCGCGTCGAAAGCCGCATTTCGCACGAACTCAAACGCGCTGCCGTGTACCTGTTCCGTGCCCGATTTCGTAACTACGTTGGTGAACCCCGCCGCCCCGTGTCCAATGTCCGCGGGCATCACCCCGGAGCTCGACTGCACTTCCTGGATCGCGTCCACGTTGAAATTCGCAAAGGTCGCGCCACCCAATTCCGGGTCCGTCGTATCTGCGCCGTCGATCGCAAAAACGGACGTGACACCGCGCTGCCCGTTTGCCGCAAATTGCTGGGTGAAGTTCGCCGCGCCATTCGTGTCGGTCATCGTGCCAGCGGCCAGCAGCAGCAGCTTGCTGAAGTCGCGCTCGTTCAGCGGCAAGCTCGAAACTTCATCACTCGAAAGGTGCTCGCCGCCGCTGCCCTGCGATGCGCCGGCTCGGTCACCCGGCAACACGCGCACGATTTGATCCTGCGCCGCCAACTCCAACGAAGCGACGAGTGCCGCGCCTTCCTTGATGATCACCGGACTCGCAGAGTTCCAGGTTTTGCCCGACGCCGCCACGCGCAGCGCATACGTTCCCGCAGCGATTTCCGCGAACACGAAACTACCGGTCCCAGAAGATGTCGCCTTATATTCCCGATCGCCCGAAAGCGCTCGCAGCACAAGAGCGGCATCGGCAACCACGTGCCCCGACGCATCGCGCAAAACGCCGCGCCACGTTGCGGCAGGAGCGCATCGGGCCTGCGGAAGAATGGTGAGGATGAGTGCAAGACAAAGCGCGACAACGAGACGACGGGGGCCGGCTGGCATGGCCCGAGATTATAGTCTGCTTGCGACCAGAAAATTGTGCTCTGTCGAGCCGATGAATCCTGAAATGCATGACCTCCCGGTAAGAGCGCGGCGCTCGGCGCCCCGTGCCATGGAAACGCAGCGTTCGATGATTTCGGCCCGGGCAAGCTGGGGCACAGCAGTGCCTGCCTGCCGCAGGCGGGCTGTGCCGCTACAGATTTCGCGCCGCAGCCCTCCATCTTACGCCCGCCAAAAGTTCCCAAATCTCGCGCAGGGCGCGCGATAATGGGCGGCGTCGCCATGGAGACTCGGATGACCCCGATCGAACCGATTTCGCGCCGCTCATTCCTCACCAAAGCCGCTACCACAGTGGCGGCCGTCACCATCGTGCCGCGGCACGTGCTGGGCCGCGGCTTCGTGCCTCCCAGCGACAAGCTCAACATCGCGGGTGTCGGCGTTGGCGGCATGGGGCGCACCAACCTGATCAATCTCTCCAGCCAGAACATCGTCGCGATCTGCGACGTGGACTGGGGTTACGCCGGCAAATCGCTCGACCGGCTCGACACCGAAATCCCGGCGCTGCAAAAGCGCATCGCCGAGCCGCCGCCCCCTCCCACGCCCGAGCAGCGCGCCGCCGGCATGCCGCCGTTCGATCCCGCGAAAGCGAAAATCCGCCTTGAGCGCATGACCCGGCTCAAGAACGATCTACTCCCGAAAGCCAAGCGTTACGACGACTATCGCGAGATGCTCGACAAGCAGAAAGACATCGACGCCGTCTTCGTCGCCACGCCCGACCACATGCACGCCACCATCGCGCTCGCCGCCATGGACCTGCACAAGCACGTCTACGTGCAAAAGCCGCTCTGCTGGTCGGTCGCCGAAGCCCGCCAGCTTTCCCAGCGCGCCAAAGAAACCAAGATCGCGACGCAGATGGGCAACCAGGGGCACTCGCTCAACGACGCGCGCACCGCCGTCGAGTACGTGCAGTCCGGCGCCATCGGTGAAGTCCGCGAAGTCCAGATCTGGACCAACCGGCCGCTCGGCTACTGGCCGCAAGGCGTGCCGCGTCCCGAGCCGCTGAAGGATCCCGCCGATCCGCCAGGATGGAGTGGCGCCGCCGTCAACACCCGCCTGGCCGCTGCCGAAGCCGCCGGCGGCACTCCGGTGCCCGACCAGCTCAACTGGAATCTTTTCCTCGGTGTCGGCCCGGTCGTGCCGTATCACCCCATCTATCACCCGTTCAACTGGCGCGGCTGGATCGACTGGGGCATGGGCGCCATCGGCGACATGGGGGCGCACCTGATCGATCACTCCATGTGGGCGCTCGACCTGGGCTTTCCCACCAGCATCGAGACCATTTCCACGCCGTTCAACGCCGCCTCGTATCCGCTGGCCACGCAGACCTTCTACGACTTCCCGGCGCGCGGCTCGATGCCGCCGGTGAAGCTCACCTGGTACGACGGCGGCCTGCTTCCGCCCAAGCCCGAAGAACTCGGCGACGAAGAGCTGAACAAGGGCGGTGGGGCGCTGCTCATCGGCAGCACGGGCAAGCTGCTGCACGACACCTACGGGATGCACCCGCGGCTGCTGCCCAAATCGCTCCACGACGCGGTCGGCAAGCCGCCCCAGAAGCTGCCGCGAATCGCCAACGAAGACCACGAAATGAACTGGGTCGCCGCCGCCAAAGGTGCCACCGACGCCTCCAGCCCCTTTGAGTACGCCGCGCGGCTAACCGAAGTCATGCTGCTCGGTGTAGTAGCCCTCCGCGCCGGCAAAAAGATCGAGTACGACGGCGCAGCCATGCGGGTCACCAACGTCGCCGCCGCCAACGATTTTCTACGCCGCGAGCCCCGCCAAGGCTGGTGACTGGTGACTGGTGACCCGTGACTGCTAGCTCCGTCGCTGGCTTCGCCTTTGTAGCGGCGAGCTTGACTCGCCATCCTGCTTTTCCGCATGCGCGCCAACCCCCCGAACCCTGTCATTCCGAGCTCGCACGAGGAATCTGCTGTTTCCCTCGGCGCCTGTGAGGGCCCCATTTCTAGTTAACAATTTACCCCCCTCCCCCCTCCTTTTTCGTAAGTGCGGATTCTAAAGGACTTTAAGTCTAATGATTTTGGATCTGCGGATTCTAAAGGAGTTATGGGCGCATTTCGTGGAAGTGCGGATTCTACAGGGGTTACGGCTATAAGGGGTTCAGGCTGGCTGGTGCCCAGGCACCGAAAAGGGGAGCGAATCGTTCGAATTGCTCTTCGAGATAACACGAAGAAGTATAACATTGTGGTAACCTCCTGTCAAGGACCAATTCGGGACGGGCGTACCAAGACATGACATACCGGTGAAGCGGGTCGATTTTTTGGATGGACGGGAGTGAGAGCAAAAGTCAAACCCCGGACCCGGGTTCAAAAACCGAACCCGGGGCACCCTCCGCGTCAGTTCAGACAGTGGGCGAGAGTACGTTACTTACCCGGGCCACCCGCCCCCGGCGTCTACATTGGGCTTGGCTCTGCTATCATCCCCGGCGCGGGCACGGCGGTGCCTGCCTGCCGCAGGCGGGCCGTGCCCCCACGGCGCGGCTGGGAGAGATTCGCGACGGGTTCGAGCGGCCGTTTTGGGTTGCTAACGTCAGTGAAATTTTTGAGCGGCTCTCCTACTACGGCGCGTTTTCTTCTTTGGCGGTTTACCTTCAGGAGAAATTGAACTTTTCCACCGAGCAGACGGGGACGCTCACCGGAATTTTTGGCGGGATGGTGTGGTTTCTGGCGATTTTTGGCGGGGCCATTGCCGACCGGTTGGGATTTCGGCGGGCTTTGTCGCTGGCTTATCTGATTTTGGCGGCGGCTTACTTTTTGATTGGGTCGGTGGGGGCTTCCTGGCTGGCGCCGATTCGCAACGCGGTGCCCTTGGGATTGTTTGTCGGATTTATTTTGATTTTGCCGGCCTTGGGCGTTGCGCTGGTGAAGCCTTGCGTGGTGGGGACTACGGCGCGGGCTTCCAAGGAGAATGTGCGGTCGATCGGGTATTCGATTTACTACACGATGGTGAACATCGGCGGGGCGGCGGGGCCGTACATCGCGGGGTGGGCGCACCAGAAGTTGGGGCTGGAGAAGGTGTTTCGGATTTCGGCGCTCAGCGTGTTCGCGATGTTTTTTCTGGTGCTGCTGTTTTTTCGCGAGCCGAAGCGCGCGGAGGACGAACCGGCGCCAAGCGTTTCGCGAACCTTGCGGAATTTTCTGGTGGTGGTGTCGAATCCGAAATTCATGCTGTTTCTGCTGATCTTCACCGGCTATTGGGTCGTGTTCTGGCAGCAATACATCACCTTGCCGGGCTACGTGCACCGGTACATCGATGCGAACGCGAGCGTGGAATGGATTCTGATTACCGATTCCGTCTCGGTGATTGCGCTGACCTTGCTAGTGAATTATTTGACGCGAAGCATTCCCGCGTTTCACGCGATCATTATTGGGACGCTGATTACTTCGCTGTCGTGGTTGATCCTGGCGTTTCATCCTACGGTTTTGGCCTGCTACCTTTCGATTTTTGTTTTGGCGATTGGGGAAATCATTCACCAGCCGCGGTATTACGAATATATTTCGCGGCTGGCGCCGCCGGGGCAGCAGGGGACGTACATGGGGTTTGCGTTTTTGCCGCTGGGGATTGGGTCGCTGGTTGGCGGGTGGTTTGGCGGGAGGGTGATGCATCATTTTGGCGAGGTGACGGGGAAGCCGGCGCGGGCTTGGTGGGTGATCACTGGCGTAGGAGTGCTGACGGCGGTTTTGCTGTTCATTTACGACCGGGTGGTGAGGCCTTCGGAAGCGAAGTAATGAAGTAACGATGTAACGAGGGGAGAACAGAAGGAAGAAGCTTTAACACAGAGGACACGGAGGTCGGAGCACAGAGGACACGAAGACTTCGAGACCGGGCTTTACTTTGAACTTTAAACTGTCGACTGTGGACTGACTTCTGTGGACTGGCTTCAATTGACCATGCGGCGGAGGGAATCCAAAGCGTCGCGGGCCAGGGCGTAGCGGGGCTCGATTTCGAGGGCTTGCTGGAAACATTCGATGGCGCGGCCGTACATTTCTTTGCCGAGGTAGGCGCGACCGAGATTGTAGTGCGGGAAATGGCGGGGCTCGTAGCGGGCGGCTTCCACAGCGCGCTCCAGCCAGGGGATGGCTTCGTCGAAGCGATCGAGTTCGATGAGGTAGGCGCCGATGTCGTTGTAGGGATTGCCGAATTCGGGATCGATTTCGATGGCGCGCTTGCACTCGGCGATGGCGTCGTCGAGCTTGCCCTGAAAATGATAGGTCCAGCCAAGAAAGGTGTGCGCTTCCGCGGTGGGATAAAGGTCCAGCGACGAGCGGTAGAGCTCGACGGCGCGCTCGTAATCACCTTCCATTTGCGCTTGATACGCGTCCTGGAGCACTTCCCAAGCGCGCGAGAGGGTTTCCTGGCTCATGATTTAGGTATGTAAGCACACGGTGTTGAGGGCGTCAAAAGTACGAAGGTCCAGCGCGTGTGCTAGGCGCAACCTGTACTTTGTGCCGGGGGTACTAGTGGAAATTACGGAGCCGAATGTGGAGAATGGAGGCGACGCTCATAGGGCAGTCCAGGGGGAATCGTGAATCGTAATTTTATGGTGCTGGGGATCGCGATGTTGGCGGTGTTTGTGGCCGTGGCTGGGGCGGCGTCCGCGCAGGATCCGGACGCGAAGCCGCCGGCGAAGAAGTCCGCGGGAGGCGCGGCAGCAGCGCGCGGCAAGGAAGTATTCGATAAGAAGTGCGGCGTGTGCCATTACGCGGACAGCGACGCGAAGAAAATCGGGCCGGGTCTGAAGGGAATTTCCAAGCGCGGAACGTTCACCGTGAACAATAACAAGGTGACCGACGAATCGCTGAGGACCTGGATCGAAAACGGCGACAACCTGATGCCGCCGTTCAAGGATGTGCTGGAGCCGCCGCAGATCAAGGATGTCGTGGCGTACGTCAAGACGCTGTAGGGCGGCGTCTAAGCGCGGAAAAGACTAAGAACGTTTCCTCAGGGGCTAAAGCCCGTTGAAGGCGGAAGCTTCATGTCGGAGCTGAAGCTCCGACCCCCTGAAAGGCGGCTCTTTAAAAGCGGCGTAGTCGCGCCCTGACCAAGCGCTCGCCGTTGCCGCGCGAAAAAGAAAAGCCCTCCGGTGCGACTTGCGACCGGAGGGCAAACTTGACTCATGCTGCTGTTTCAATTTGTTGCTACCCCAACTTGGCCCAAGTGCTTTTGCGCTGGCCGAAAAAGTGGCGCCGGTTCTGGGAGACGGCGTCCGCCAATTTTCGCGCGCTTTTTTCAGGGCCCGATCCTCGCGGTGCGAGGAATCTACTTCAGGACCGCATCCTTGAGCGCTTTCGACGGGCGCAGGCGGACGACGGTCTTAGCCTTGATCTTGATCGCTTCACCGGTTTGCGGATTGCGGCCCATGCGCGCCTTGCGGTGGGCCTTGACGACGCGGCCGATTCCCGGAATCACGAATTTACCTGCGCCACCCTTGGCTTCTTTCACCGCGAGCTTGAAAAGCTCGTCAAAGAAGAGCGCTGCGGTTTTCTTGGGTGTGCCGGCTTTCTCGGCGATGTGGGAAACGACCTTGGTCTTGCTCAAAGGCTTGGCTGCCATCTAGTATTCTTATCCTCCTGATTTTTTCAATGCGCCTCGAAAAGATTCGAGACCAGCCGCGAGATTCTCCCCCTCAAAACAAACGAAAAGACTCGGGCCGCATTGCACTATAGCCAAGGGATGAGTAGAACGCAAGAGACAAACGTCAAAAAAGGCCGAAAACATGGGGATTTCTTGAGGTGGAACGCGGAAACACTGATTCTTAGCGGCTTTTTCCACAGGTCGTTGGGTCAGCAAGGCTTGAAGGAGTGACTGGCGGCTTGTGTTATGCTCGCAAATTATCTGAGATATAGAGGAGAAAACCGATGAGCGGCAGTGCGAATTGGAGCGGGCTGGAGCAGCGTTTTGCAGCGGCGGTGAAGCTGGCGCGGCGGCCGGTGGGGGTGACATTTCTGGATGCGGCGCCCGCGGGCGTCGCGCAATTTTCGGGGACGGAACCTTCCGGGTGCAGCTTTTGGCGTTTGGCTGCGGCTGGGCGGGTGTTTTACACCGTGCCGGAAAATCATTTCAACTGTGCGGTCGGGGCTTACACGCACAACATTGCGTTGTCTCCGGAGCGGCAGAAAGAAACCGAGCAAACTTTGAAGATGATGTTTGATCTGGGCTACGTGAAGCCGGAAGAGGTGCCGCAGATTCCGCGGTTGGCGAAGGCGCCGGCGGCGATTGTGTATGCGCCACTGGGGGAGTCGCCGGTTGACCCGGATGTGGTTTTGTTTGCGTGCAAACCTTCGGCGGCCATGCTGTTGAACGAGGCTGCGGGGCGAGCGAGTGTAGGCAGCGGGATACCGGCGCTGGGCCGGCCGACGTGCATGGCGCTGCCGGCGACGCTGCAGCATGGTTCGATTCTAAGTTTGGGATGCATGGGGAATCGCGTTTATACGGGATTGGGTGAGGACGAGATGTATCTGGTTTTGCGTGGGAAGGATCTGGCGGCGGTGGCGGATGCGCTTGGGGTTATTGCCGGAGCGAATGCGGCGCTTAACGAATATGCGGCGGGGCGGCGGGCGCAGCTCGCAACGATGTAGGAAAGATTTGCCACGGAGGCACGGAGAAGGAAAAAGACAATGTTTTTGTCCGGCCGGGATGAGCGCTGCGAACCGGCGTTAAAGCGTAGCCAGGTCGGCGTAGAAGTGGGCTATGGCTTTGATGCCGCTGAAATAGTTTTCTAGGGCGAGGTGTTCGTCGGGAGCGTGGGCGTTTTCGTCGGGTAGGCCGAAGCCGATGAGGACGCAGGGGACTTTGAAGGTGTCGTGCATTTGGGTGACGAAGGGGATGGAGCCGCCTTCGCGGATGAAGACCGCCTTTTTGCCGAAGCCTTTTTCGAGGGCACCCTGGGCCTTGGCGAAAATGGGAGCGTGATACGGCGCGGTCCACGGTTTCCCGGTGCTTAGAACCTCGAACTTGCAGGTCACCGTTTTTGGCAGCAGCTTACGGATATGCTTTTCCACCAGCCTGGCGATCTTGTGAGGTTCCTGGTTGGGAACCAGGCGCGTGGAAAACTTTGCGTAAGCTTTTGAAGGAATCACGGTTTTGGCGCCTTCGCCCTGATAGCCACCCCAGATGCCATTGAGCTCGAAAGTGGGGCGAATCCATAGGCGCTCGACAGTGGTAAAACCTTTTTCGCCGACATATTGCGGCGCGCCCACTGCTTGCTCGAAATCCTTTTTCCTCCAGGGCAACGCGTTCAGCGCTTTGCGCTCCGCGGCTGAGACCTTGGCGACATCGTCGTAGAAACCGGGAACGACAGCGCGAAAATTCTTGTCGTGCAGCTTGGCAAAGAGTTCCGTCAGGATGGTGAGCGGGTTGGGGACCGCGCCGCCGTAGACGCCGGAATGCAAATCGCGGGCAGGCCCGGTCAGTTCGATCTGGTAATAGTTCAAGCCACGCAAACCGTAGGTGATAGAAGGAACGCCTTTGCCGAGCATGGAGGTATCGGAGACGACGAGGGCATCGGCTTTGAGTTTTTCTTTGTGTTTCTGAACGTAATCCCACAGGCTGACGCTGCCCACTTCCTCTTCGCCTTCGATCAGCACTTTAATGTTGATGGGAAACTTTCCATTGGTCTTGTGAAGGGCTTCGAATGCTTTGATGTGGATGTGGACCTGGCCCTTGTCATCGGCGGTCCCGCGGCCAAAGAGATTGCCGTCGCGTGCGGTGGGCTCAAAAGCGGGAGACGTCCAGAGGTCGAGAGGTTCCGCCGGCTGGACGTCATAGTGGCCGTAGAAAAGGACCGTGGGCTTGCTGGGGGCCTCGAGGGATTCCGCATAGACCAAAGGATGAAGTTTGGTGGGAACGATCTGAACCGTTTTAAACCCGGCGGATGTGAGTTTGTCGGCGACCCAGCGAGCGGCGCGCTCAATGTCGGGCTTGTGCTCGCTCTTGGCGCTCACGCTGGGAATGCGCAGAAATTCGCACAGTTCCGCGAGATGCCGATCGCGGCAACTCTCTATAAATTCTGCAAGGTTTATATTCGGCCCCAAGGATGCGAGTCCTTTCCAATATGAATACGCTTTAGTAGTGCGAATGTTGCGGCCGGGAAGGAGCGCAGAACTTCATTCGAAAGATTCCCAAGCCGACTAGTAATATTCTAGGGCCGTGGCGGCTCTGGCACAAGTTTCGAGAAGCGTTTGGATGCGGAGGGAGCTCAAAACGTATAGTCGGGTGGTTTGATGCCCTTTACGCGCATATAGACTTCGCATTGAGCCCGGTGGTGCGCCGTGTGTACGAACATGTTGACGATCATGGCGCGGCCGTCGGGATCGGTGCGACCCTTCCAGGAAGGAATATGCCAGGTGCGTTTGAGCTGCTCCGGCGTGATTTGGGGCAAGACGGTGATCACGTAGTCGAAGGACTGCTCCAGCATTTTGGTGACGGATGGTTTGTCGGTGGGCGGATTCTTTGATAGATCGATGGCAAAGGGAGTCTGGATCCCCGTAATTTGGTTGAACCGGAGGGCATTCGCGGTGGCGACGTGCACGAGCTGCTCCCCGAAGGTCATTTCGTCGGGATTGGGCTTGAAATTGTAAAATTCGGCGGGCATGGCGTTGGCGACGTCCATCGTAAACTGTTTGGAAATTTTCCAGTCGGCAACGAACTCCTGCATGTCCATTACCGAGCCGAGCTTTGGGGCTTGTGCAAAGAGGGTAGAAGTGCTGAACAGCAATACTGTAGCCGCGAGAAAGCAGCGCAACCCATTCGACATGATTCCACCTCCCGAGCAGCGGCGGAGACTTAGACGTTCGGGAAGCGGATTTGGCGCGTTCTGGGAATGGGTCGACATGGCGACCTCCTTTCAACAAGACGCCCGTCGTGCGCACATCGGGCTGAAAGAAGGTTCGCAATATTGAACTGCAAAGGGGTGGGCTTCTGCTCTTTCCGCGGATCGAGTACGTCCCTGACGCGTGGGAAAGCGGATCACAGGGGTGGTCGGGCAATGCTTTCAGCGTTGACCGATCTAAAGATCGGCCACTACAGGAGCCAGAGTACACTCCCGACGCTTGGCGGCTAACTATTGTTGCTTATGCTTCACCGGTGCGGGTGCGGAACACCTGTCCTGTCGGGCAATTGACCGCGCCGCAGGGCGGTCTGAAGATGAGAGGATGAGCGAAGTCACTTTTACCGCGCCACGACGCAGCGGGCGCGTGTTTCACAAGATGCGAGTGCAAGCACAGGGCCGCGCGCACGATGGCCGGAAATTCCGCGAAGTGTGCCAGACGCAGGTGGTGAATTCGCACGGCGGACTGCTGCTGCTGAAGCATGAGGTCGATCAGGGGGAGATGCTCGTCCTGACGAATCCAGAGACGCAGGAAGAGCAGGAGTGCCGGGTGGTGTTTTTGGGAGAGCTTGGGGATCGCGGGCAGCGGGTGGGAGTCGAGTTTTTGACGCCGGCACCACGCTTTTGGGGAGTGGAGTTCGTTGATGGCGTATTGTCGTCGGGTAGCGGCGGCGATGCGGGTCAATTAGTTTAGCGACACGGTCTCTAGGATGCGCTTGCCGAAGCGCGATCCATTCCTGCTTTTGCGGGTGTCAGACGCCCCTTTTTCGCAAACCAATCGCCTAAACGCCAGAGCAGCAAGATCGAGACGAGTGCGGCGTAGAAGAGCGGGTTGCGCACGTCGGATTTCACCAGCCAGTAGTAGTGAATCACACCACAAATCGCCGTGATGTAGATCGAGCGATGCAACATCTGCCAGCGCTTGCCGCCCAGGCGGCGAATCCAGCCTGCCGTTGAGGTGATGGCAAGCGGAATCAGTAGAACGAATCCGAGAAAACCTACGGTGATGTAGCGGCGCTTCTCGACGTCTTTCCACATAGCGGCCAGGTTGAAGGATTGGTCGGGGCCGATGTAGGTGAGGAAGTGGAGGCAGACGTAGAAGAAGGCGAAGAGACCGAGCATACGGCGAAAGCGGATGAGTTCGGGGAGCTTGAGAAGCTTTCGCAGCGGGGTGATCGTCAAGGTGAAGATCAGAAAGCGGAGGGTCCAAAGGCCGGTAGCGTGTTGGAGAAATTCGACGGGGTTGGCGCCGAGCAGGCCGTTGAGGGCCCGGTAGATCAGCGTGCCAAGAGGCGCGAGGCAAATGATAAAGACGACGACCTTGGTCCATTTGTTGGAGAGAAGGCGATGCACTCGGGGCTCTCGGGCTAGTAGTCTTTTTTCAGATTCATTCCGGCGTACATGCCGGCGACTTGATCGCCGTAGCCATTGAACATCAGCGTGTTGCGGCGGAAGATCTCGCCGAGGCGGCGCTCTTTGGCTTGGCTCCAGCGCGGATGATCGACGGAGGGATTCACGTTGGAGTAGAAGCCATATTCGGAGGAAGCCATGCGATTCCAGGTGGTGGGCGGCTCGCCTTTCACGAGTTTTATTTTTACGATGGACTTGATGCTCTTGAATCCGTATTTCCAGGGGACAATTATACGCACGGGGGCGCCGTCTTGATTGGGAAGAGTTTCTCCGTACATGCCAACGCAGAGCAGCGTTAGCGGATTCATTGCTTCGTCCAGGCGCAAGCCTTCGACGTAGGGATAATCGAGGCCGGTGCCCCGCGATTGCGGCATTTGTTTGAGGTCGTAGAAACTTTGGAAGGCGACGAATTTTGCTTTAGGGGTGGGCTCGACGAGTTTGAGTACTGTGTTGAGCGAAAAGCCGATCCACGGAACGACGATGGACCAGGCTTCCACGCAGCGGTGCCGGTAGATGCGTTCTTCCAGCGGCGCGAGTTTCAGGATTTCGTCCATGGTGAAGGTGCGTGGCTTGGCGACTTCGCCTTCGACAGAAACGCTCCACGGCGAGATGCGGAAATTCTGGGAGTTTCTCGCGGGGTCGGACTTGTCGGTGCCGAATTCGTAGAAGTTGTTGTAGTGGGTGACATCGTCGTAGGGAGTGACTTTTTCGTCGGTGTTGAAGGGACCTTTGACGGTGTCGAGCTTTGTTACGGCATAGACACTACGCGCCGGCGAAATCAGGTCGATCAGCCGCGACCCGGCGAGGGCGGCGGCGCCCGCTAATCCCACGCCCTGCAGGAATTTGCGGCGGTTCAGATAGACGGATTTGGGCGTGACATCGGCGTGGGTGAGATCTGGCGAGCGGCGGATCAGCATAATACTCTTGTGGCAAAAAGTGCCTCTATAAGTTTACGGCGGTTTGGCGGGATCGGATGCAATTTCTATGTCTCACGCGCCCAGAAGAGACGGCTCACAATTGTCTCCGGGAATCCCACTTAAATGCCGGTGCAAGTTATACTTAGAAACGGAGGAGTGGGTGAGCGGTTGAAACCGGCGGTCTTGAAAACCGTTAGACTCGAAAGGGTCTCGGGGGTTCGAATCCCTCCTCCTCCGCCAGTCAGTCTCAACATTTTGGTTGGTGTGTTGCTAGGGATTTCTGAGAAACCTTGACTTCCGACTTACGTGCGACGATTTAGAGTCCCCCTTCTTGGCTCGAAAGTAATCCAATGCAATGAAACCCGACGATTCGTGTGCGGCCGGCAATTACTGGACAGCGCGCCGGGAATACTGCTCCTTTCGTGCGAAGTGTCCGTTATGAAGTCCCTCGGCGCAAGGGTTCGCGCGCGCAGCATGGCAAGCGGATTAGGGAAATTGCATGAGCGAAGGAGATCTGGCGTGGCCGCGTGCGGATGGGTGACGGTGCTGACGACTTTTCTGACGCTTTCTCTTGCTTCCGCGACCTGCGGTCAGGGCAGGTCCGGGCAGGGCCAGCGTGTCGCTGTGGGGGCGCAATACGATTCGACACACGTGTACGTTACTCCGAGCGATTTGAGCGCGTTCGTCATCAGCTTGGTGGCCACGTTCGGCGGGCATTCGTCCAAGCCACTCGTGACAAATGTTCTGCCGGTGCCGAGCAGTACGGAATTTCAATATGTAGGGACTCCGGCCGGCACGCTGTCGGTGTTTGCGTTCCAAACCCCGATCCCGTTCCCGTTTGGACAGGAACGCACTGGATACCTGGTGACGGACATGGACCAGGCCATCAAGGCCGCTCGTGCGGCCGGAGCTGAGGTCATCGTCGAACCATTCAAAGACCCTATCGGCATGGATGCGGTCATCCAGTGGCCGGGCGGGGTGAAGATGCAATTGTACTGGCACTTCACGCCACCCAATAACGGACCACTGGAAACGATTCCAGATAACCGGGTTTACGTGTCGCGCGATGAGGCCGATAACTTCGTCAACGATTTCGTACGCTTCTCCCAAGGCAAAGTGATCGCGGATGACAAGCGCGCTGACGCAGGCGAAATCGGGCGCTCGGGAGAGACTTACCGCCGTATCCGCATGACGTCGCCGTTCGGCAAAATGCAGGTCATGGTGACGGATGGTCATCTGCCGTATCCTTTCGGCCATGAGATTACCGGGTATCAGGTGCGGGATCTAGCCGCGACGCTGGAAAAGGCTAGAGCTGCGGGTGTGAAAATCTTATCCGCGCCTTACACCACGAGCGATCGGATCACCGCGATTGTGGAATTTCCAGGTGGCTACATCGCCGAACTACACAGCGTCAACGAGCGATAAGGACAAAAGGTAGGAAATCGAATATGCCTTTGACTGCGAGAGTGGTGCTAGTGGCGGGAGGTACGGGCGGGCTGGGACGCGCCGTCAGTCTGGGGTTCCTGAAGGAAGGCGCCCGTGTGGTCGTCACTTATCGCAAACAGGGAGAACTCGATACTCTGAAGAAGCTAGCCGGGGGCAACGGTTCAAATCTCGAAGGCTACGATGTCGATGTCACTGATGAAGGCGATGTGAGTAAACTCGTCGAAGGAATTGTAGCGCAGCACGGACGACTCGACGCCATGGTGAATACAGTCGGAGGTTACGTGGGCGGCGTGAAGCTATGGGAGCTGGATACCAAGGTCTTCGACCAGATGCTGGCGTTGAACTTGCGCTCAGGTTATGCGCTCTCGCGTGCCGCAGTGCGGGTAATGCTGAAGCAAGGTAGCGGAGCGATCGTGAACGTCGCGGCCAAAGCTGCGATCGATCATGGTGCCGGCGCTGGCGCTTATGCCGCGTCAAAGGCGGCGGCGGTCGCCATGATTGATTCTCTTGCCGAAGACCTGAAGGGCACCGGAATCCGTGTGAACTCGATTCTCCCCAGCATCATCGATACGGCGGCAAACCGGAAAGCGATGCCCAAGGCAGATTTCGCGAAGTGGCCGAAGCCGGAAGACATCGCGCGCGTCATCGTGTTCCTGTGCGGCGATGGCGCGAAAGTGATTCATGGCGCCGCCGTGCCCGTATTTGGAAATAGCTGAGGCTGTTGTCACTGGAGGTTCTCGTGTCCATCCGTCCCGTCAAGCGACTCATCACTTCCCAGCCGACCATCGAAGGCGCGGGTGTTCACCTCCGGCGCGCGTTCGGCTTTCACGAGACATCCGATTTTGACCCATTTCTCCTACTGGACGATTTCCGCAACGACATTCCGGCGGATTACCTGGCGGGCTTCCCGTGGCATCCCCATCGCGGCATTGAGACGATCACCTATGTTCTCGCGGGAACCGTCGAGCACGGCGACAGCATCGGCAACCGTGGAGCGATCGCTGCCGGGGACATTCAGTGGATGACGGCGGGT
>JBEKWY010000112.1:0-16238 GCA_049512575.1 Candidatus Acidiferrum sp. | reverse complement strand
ATCCTGAATTTACGTTAGGCCTGCGCGCGCGATGCGGCTGGAGATCGCCGAACTGCTCAGCGCAAAGGCCGGTAGATGAGTCCGATGACGACGCCGGTCACAATCCACTCCACCAGATAGGCCGCAGATTGTTGCAGCGTCAATTTTCCGCCGATGTTCAGGTTCACGTAGTTGTGCACCACAAACGCGCACACCGCAAAGACTCCGATCAGCGCACCAAATCGTGCCCCTTCGGCGAGGCCGGAACCCCCTTGGTAGAGCATGGCGTAAAGCACCGTTAGCACGACCATCCCCACGAACATGGCTGCCATCCCTACCGGCATCACGCTCTTTATGCTTTCCTGCGACCGGTACACGCTGGGGTATTTGAGGAACTCGCTCTTCAAGGATGGCAACAGACCAAACGCGAGGCCTCCGGCCGCAAAATACGCCATAAATCCGCCGAGAGCTGCAAGCGCGATCCGCGAGAGGTTCATCACAATCTCCAGAAAGGCACAGCTCATTTATCACAGGGGGTCTCGCTGGTAAACCATTGAATGCCTCTAAACTAAGTGGGACTCAGTACATTCACGCTTGAGGACGAGAGTTCACGGTTGCCGTGCCTGCATCCTACCGGGTGCAGCGGAACGTATCGCGAATCGCGTCCAGTTCTTTCCACATTCCTCCGTCGCGCGGCTCGAGCGACTGGGCGAAGAAGAGAACGGTGTGGTCCGGCGTTCCACAAGTTGAGATCCGAACCTCGGAGTTCAACGCGATCACTTTGCCGTGGGTATCGTAGATCGTCAAAATTCCGCTGAACGCACGAGCTGGCGCGCCACCGAACGTTGATGTCGCTGAATCCTCCTTGTACGTCGCCGATACTTTGGAAACGTCAGGCGTGAAATCATAGTTTCGGCCTCGCTCCTCGGCAATTCCTCGAAAATAGGCAACCGCGTCGGACTGCAGTTGCTCCGCGCTCATCATGTGCGTACCTTCGATCCACAAAAAGAAAAGAAAGGAGTGATATTCGGGCGAGTCCGTGTGATCGAAATTCGGTGAAAAGAAGACGTCTTCGAAGCCGCGATAGGGGATTTTCTGCCACCAGGGCAAGGGAAATACATAGCGGGGATCGGTGCTCCAAGTGCCGGGAACGCGATACACGAACGGATCGGTCGCCTGGCTCACATGAGTCGGATACGGCACTCGGACGAGAGTGATCTCCGACTGGCTGCCGTCGTACCTTGAAACTGTCAATCGGATCGTGCTGCCAACCGGTCCCTGAAGGTCTTTCGTCAGGATTTCGGAGAAATCGCGCCCCGGCACTGGCGTTCCGTTGACGGCGACAACGAAATCACTGCAATGGATACCAGCTTTGGCGGCGGGCGAATCTTCGAGTACATGCAGGACAACCAGAGGGCCACGGTGGTTCGGTTGCGTCTCCGCGAAGAGTTGACGGAACGTGATCCCGACCATGCCGCGTTCGTCCGCCGAGGCCGGCCATGGCGCTGAGGAGGCCAGAACAAATAAAGAGGCGATCAGCGCTGCAAGGAAACAGCGAACCATTTCGGGAGCAAACCGGCGGATGCTCATCTTATTTCCCCTCCTGAGTTGTTCGGACCGACCTTATCTAGGACCATAGGGGCCGGGAAATCTTGTAAGGAATTAGCGTCGCTGCGATAAAGTGGGCCGGGGCCATGCGGGCCGCGCAGAGCCCGATTATCGTCCACCGCGTCGAAGTAAGAAGGGAGCGCCCGGTGATTCGCCCATCTGCGAGTAAATCCGTGCACCCTGTAGGCGCCGGGCTTCAGCCCGGCCCGCCATCCGCCGCACACTCCTGCCCGCAATCTCCAAGTCCGTCCAGCACACAACCATTGCTCCCATACCCCGGTGAATCGCGGCGCATTCTAGGCGAGCTAGAAACGCCGGCGGTGAAAGTGGAAGAGATGGTGTTCGCTCCGGGGCTCTGCGTTGCGCGCCACTACCACGACACCTCCAATTTGATTTACGTCATTGCGGGAGAGCATTGGTCGGGATTCAGCCGCGGTGGCGACACGTGCGCGCCGCGGACAGTACGCTACCTTCCCGCGGGGGAACCTCACGAAAATTACTTTCCGGTCGGCTGCAGGTGCCTGCACATCGAGTTACGTCAGTCAATTTTGGAACTTGCCGCCGAACATGGCCAAATGATTTGCTCACCCGGCGAGCTCCCCTGGCCTTCTGCCACTGCTCTCGGCGCCAGGCTTCACCGCGAATTCCGGCAGAAAGATGACCTTTCACGGCTGGACATCGAGGCAGTCATCTTGCAACTCTTGCTCGCCGACGGGCAGAACTCGACGAAGCGCCGCGGCCTCATCCCGTCCTGGTTGCTGCGTATCCGAGAAATGTTGCGCGAGCAGCAACACCCGCGTCTCACTCTCGAGGAACTCTCGCGTAGTGCCGGACGACATCCCGTCCAGATCAGCCGCCAGTTTCATCACCATTTCGGGTGCACCATCGGCGAATATATGCGGCGCATCCGCGTCGCCCGAGCGCAATGGATGTTGTCCTGCGGCGACCTGGAGGTTGTAGAGATTGCCCTGGCTTGCGGCTTTTCCGATCAAAGCCATTTCACAACCGCATTCCGCAGGCTCACCGGCGCGCCGCCCCACCGCTACCGCTTGCAGATTTCCGGCAAGCGCTGCGTGCGAGACTCGCCGTAGAATTCGTCACCCAAGACGCCTTGCTGAAACCTTGCAGGTCTGACCTTGCCACCGCGTGGTTCCGCCTAAATCCTGGATTCAAGCTCCGCTTCCTCAAGGATGCGATCCACAAGACGCGACGCCGCGTCTTTCACTTCGTCAGACACGCGCTGTCCAATCCCAAACGACTTCCCCTCGATTCCGTAGACGATGAGCCGCGGAGGAAGCTGCCCGAACGACCGCGCAAGCCGCAGGGCCTCGTATAAACCGAAAGCGTGAGTGGAAGCCTGAAAAAGTCGTTTCTGCGGGACCTCCGACGCGGCATCAAATCGGTGAATTGTTCCGGGCTCCGTGTGCGAAGAAACGGCGTCGATCACCATGACTACCTTTTCGTCCTTCCACACTTCCATCAACGACGCGCCTTCCCCATCGTGTTCGAGCACGCGAAGCGCAGGCACGTTTCGCTTTCCAAGATGCCGGGCGACCAGGCGTCCAACAGCGTCGTCGCCCCGAAGGGGATTCCCAATCCCTATCACCAGGATTCCGGATTTCGTTTGGGAATTCACGGAGACACCTTGGCGCGTTTTTCAGCGCCAGTTACTCGCGCTCGATCACTAGTTTCAGGAAATGAGTGGCGCAGGAAATGCACGGATCATAGTTGCGAATGGCCTGCTCGCACTGCCACTGCAGCGTATCCTTTGGCGCGTCAATATTGGCTTCCACAAACTGCCAAAGATCGTTCTCGATGGTCTTCTGGTTTTGCGAGGTGGGCGGAACGATTTTGGCATCGAGGATCAGCCCGTGGTCGTCGATACGATACCGGTGATAGAGCATGCCGCGCGGCGCTTCCGTGCACCCGTAGCCCGTACCAACGCGTGGTTCGAATTCCACTGCAGGCGCATCGGGTGTTTCAAAGTTGTCGAGGATGCGCAGAGCCTCGTCACACGCATAAACCATCTCGACACTCCGAACGATAATGCTTTGGAAAGGATTGCGGCAGGTCGAGCCCAATCCCGCCGCTTTCGCGGTTTCCTGCGCCAAGGGCGAAAGCCGGTCAAAATTCAGACTGTAGCGCGCCAGCGGGCCGACGAAGTACGCCCCACGCCCTATCAGCCTGGAAAAAAGCGCGTTTGAGTGAGGCACATGTTCTTCCAAAAAGTGTTGTTCGTATTCGCGAATGTTGATGTCCAGGCTCTTGTTGGACACCAGACGTCCCTCATTGAACGGATATTCTCCGGGATGCTGGAGCGCAATGAATTCATAGTCGCGTTCGAATGCCGGAAAGGAAAACCCCGAAACCCACCGCACAGTTTCGACCGCCGCGTCGCGCGCCCATTTTAGATTTTCGATCAGCGGGGCGAATTCCTGTTTGCGCGGAATCTTGTAAAATCCACCGACGCGCACGTTGATCGGGTGAATTTCGCGCCCTCCCAGCAGGCTCACAATCTCGTTTCCGGTTTTCTTTATGCGCAGACCGCGCTTCACGATGTCCGGATGATCCTTCGCAATGCTGAGAGAATCCTCGTAACCCAGAAAATCAGGCGCGTGCAGCATATAAACATGCAGGGCGTGACTTTCCAGCCATTCCCCGCAATAGAGCAGCCGCCGCAACTCGCGGAGCGGCCCTTCGACCTTCACACTGAAGGCATCTTCGATGGCGTGGCACGCGCTCATTTGGTAAGCGACCGGGCAAATCCCGCAAATGCGCGCGGTAATATCGGGAACCTCGGAATATTTTCGCCCCCGCAGAAAAGCTTCGAAGAAGCGAGGTGGCTCGAAGATCTTCAGCTGCACATCGGTAAGGCGCCGACCCTTGATTTTGACGATGAGAGCACCTTCGCCCTCTACTCGAGCCAGATAGTCGACCTTGATGGTCTTATCCTTCATGTGCTTCGCTTTCTTTGCGGAAGGGATCGGCGTAAGCGTTAAATCCTCGATAAGCCCGGACCAGGTCCTGCTCGGAAACTCCCAGGCCGCTCCACCACAGGCTCAGCGACTTCGTGTTCGGCGTTTCTTTCGGCCCGTAACATCCGTAGCAGCCGCGCGTGTATGCCGGGCAAATCGCCCCGCACCCCGCTTGCGTGACCGGACCGAGGCAAGGCGTCCCGTGCGCCACCATCACGCAGACCGTTCCGTTGCGTTTGCAATCGACGCAAACACTGTGGGGCGGCGTATTCGGTTTCCGCTTGTTGAGAAACGCGGAAATAACTTCCACCAGTTGCGTCTTGTTGATCGGGCAGCCTCGCAACTCGAAATCCACGTGCACGTGGTCGCTGATTGCTGTCGATTTGTTCAGCGTCTCGATGTACTCCGGGCGTGCATATACAATCGAGGTGAATTCCTTCACATCCTTGAAATTGCGCAGCGCCTGAATTCCTCCCGCGGTTGCACAAGCCCCGATCGTCACCAAAAACTTGGAGGCGCGCCGAACGCTATGGATGCGCTCCGCATCGTGCGGCGTGGTAATCGATCCTTCGACCAGAGACAGATCGTACGGGCCTTTTACCACCGCTCTCGATGCTTCCACAAAGTTCGCGATCTCCAGCGCGCCAGCCACCGCGAGCAATTCGTCTTCGCAATCGAGCAAGCTCAGTTGGCAGCCGTCGCACGACGAGAACTTCCAGACCGCCAGTTTGGGCTTGCGCCGCTCCGCCATGTCAAATCTCCGCCTTGTTAAAGATGGATTCGATGCGATCGAACCGAAACACCGGGCCGTCCTTGCAGATGAACGTCGGCCCATACTGGCAATGCCCGCAGAATCCAATCGCGCACTTCATATTGCGTTCCATGGAGAGGTAAATTCTTTCTGACGGCACGCCGCGACGCTGGAACTCCATCAAGGCAAATCGCATCATCACTTCCGGCCCGCATGCCAGCGCAACGGTATTAGCGGGATCAAAGGGCGCGCGTCCAATCATCGTGGTGACCACACCCACGTTGCCGCGCCAGCCGAGTGTGCCACGATCGACGGTCACTTGAATGTCGACGTCAAACTTGCTCCGCCAGCGCTCCAGCTCGCGGCGAAAAAGAATATCTTCAGGTGTGCGCGCGCCATACAACAGCACGATCCGATGAAATTTCTCGCGGTGCCCCATCAAGTAGTAGAGCGCTGGACGCAAGGGCGCCAGGCCGATGCCGCCGGTTACAACGACGACGTCGCGTCCTTCCGCCTGCTCCACCGGCCAATGGGTTCCGAAAGGTCCGCGTATGCCGAGGGTGTCGCCCTTCTTGAGGTGCCCCATACCTCGCGTCACGGCTCCGACTACCCGCGTCGTATGCTGAAACCTCTGGGTATTTTCTGGATCGCTGCTGATGGAAATGGGCACTTCTCCCACGCCGAACACATAAATCATGTTGAATTGGCCCGGCAAGAACGAAAAGCCGCCATTGTCGCCCACGGGAACCAGATCGACGGTGAATGTGTCTGCCGTCTCCTGCCCCACCTTTTCGATGCGAAAAGGCGCCGGCAGCATCGGCTCCTTTGCAGCCGTGGCCATCGGCGGATGTTCAGACAGGGGCGCCATACAGGTCCAGGAGCTGCAGCCTCGTTGACTCCAATCGCTCAGTCACTACATGCAAGAACCGTTTCAGGATTTCGTAGCCCAGGTCATGGTCATCCTCGCACTTCCCGCGCAGACATTTGCCGTCGAACACGAGCGCGCGGGTGGGCTGCAGAGTGCGCGCGCCAAATCGCCACTGATACGGTGGAATCAGCCACGACCATCCGAGCGCGTCTCCTTCGCCAACGGTTTGCAGTGTCGTGAATCCACGGTGCGGCACCATCAATTCCACGGCCACCAGGCCCTCTCGGATAAAAAAGAATTGGTCTGCGGCATCGCCTTCGCGGAAAACGATTTCGCCTTCGCGGAAACGCACGTTCTTGGCGCATCCGGCGATCAGTTGGATGTATCGGGCGTCCAGACCTTTGAAGAAAGGATGCTCGCTGACAATGCCTTCAAGAGTTTGAATCATGGCGCTCCTTCCCTCCGGATTCTCCCCCGTCATTCGAAGCACTGCTTTGACGAATCGCTCGCACTTCCTCGGTGATATCAATCGCCACAGGGCACCAGGTGATGCAGCGGCCGCACCCCACGCACCCGGAGCTTCCAAATTGATCGATCCAGGTCGCCAGCTTGTGCGTCATCCACTGCCGATAGCGCGACTTGGCGGTCGCGCGCACGCTACCGCCGTGAATGTACGAAAAATCCGAAGTGAAGCACGAGTCCCATTTTCGCCAGCGCTCCGCGTGGTCGCCCGTCAAATCCGTCGTATCTTCCACCGTCGTACAAAAGCACGTGGGACAGACCATCGTGCAATTGCCGCAGGTCAAACACCGCCCGGCTACTTCATTCCATCTCGGATGCTCGTAGTTTGCGTAAAGCAGTTCTTTGATGCCGGTCGTATCCAGAGTGCGGCCCATCTGTTTCGCCGTATTCGCGTGAATGCTCGCCGCTTTTTCTACCTCGATCGCGGCTGCCGTTTTTGAATCGATAGCCCGCAAAATTTCTCCACCCAACGGCGTCCCAATCTCCGCAACAAAATAATGCTCTCCGCCCTCCAGAATCTCTGTGAGCGCCAGATCAAATCCCGAAGTGGCTTTTGGCCCCGCCTTCATCGACGCACAGAAGCAGGTATTCCCGGCTTGCCCGCAGTTGATGGCCAGCACAAAATTGCCGTCGCGGCGCGCCTGATACTGTGAGTCCACCACATGTCCGCCAAGAAACACCTTGTCCTGAATCGCGATGGCGTGAAGCTCGCACGCACGAACTCCCACAAACGCCATCTTGCGATGCGCTGGCTTCTCTTCTTCGATTTGAAAGCCCTTGGCGTCACGCGAAGCTGTCCACAATCGGACAATCGGAGGATGGAGATACTTTTTCCAGGAGTGGGGGCCGACAACATAGCCGAAGAATGCCTTGTCGGCTCGCTTCAATAGCCGGTACTTGCCGCCGTCCTGCTCGTCGGTCCACCCGATCGGCAAATCGCTCGCCGAACCGAGTTCAGCGTAGACGATCGCCCCGTCGCGAACAGTAGGCCCGATCACTTGATACCCGCGGGTTTTCAACGCATCGAGCACACCCGGGAATCGATCCCCACCGAAGACAAACTGTTCTGACATTGTGGGTAAGATATACTCGTTCTTGTCTACCGACCTACGCAAAAAATTTCTTCCAGGCCAGCCTCTGCAAGATCCGCGTCGCACGACAGATAAGAGCTCGATCGAATGGACAACGCGTCATCCAACGCGAGTCGCCGCGCCTCAATCAAATGGATGCGAAATTCTCGGCTTCTTGAAACGATGCGAGATTCGACCGCAGCCACGTAAGAGTCCGTTACTTTTACAGAGTGGTGTGCGGGAGTCAAGCGTCGTCCTCGAGAACATGGTTAACTTCTGTCGCCTAACTTCCGAAGAAGACAGTTATCGCTACGACGACCATAACACCAGGCCGCAAGCCGACAAATCGTAGCGGAACCGGACATGCGGACACGGGATGCCAACGAGCAAAAACACCCCGACAAACGGATATACTTGTCGCATGGTCCCTCCTTCCTACAAGCCGCGAAGGAAATTCATGGAACTTGCGGTCGCGGAAGCCAAACTAGCCGGTGATCGCGGCGACTATCCCATCGGCGCGGTCATCACTCGCCTTGTGGGCAGACGCGAAGTGGTCATTGCCAGCGCCGGTAACCGCGTGAAAACTTCGGGATCAAGCATCAAACACGTCGAGTTGGAAACCCTCAAATACGTCTCCAGCGGCTACGGCCGCTATCTACCCGACTTTGTCCTCTATTCCACCCACGAGCCATGTGCCATGTGCGCCGGTGCCTGCGTGTGGTCCAGAATTGGCGCCGTTGTCTTCGGTGTCTCCCAGGAAGACATCGCCGCGTATGGCCGCAAGCGCGGCACCGACGAGTATAAGTGGCGGGCGTGCCTCATCCCTTGCCGGCTCGTCTTCGAGAAGGGTAATCATCTCATCCCCGTGGCCGGCGGCTTTCTACGAACCGAATGCCACAAGTTATTTAGTTACAAGCCTGCGCGTCGATAACCGGATGTGCGAACTCCCGAGCGCTGGGCAAACTCCCGGAAAAGACTAGTGTCCCCGGACCACCCTGATTTCATTTCAAAAGAGCGTTGAGGGCACTCCGAGGTCCCGTGTCCCGGTCCGGTCTCCGAGACTTCGATTCCAAGGAGTTAGCGGCACCAACTGCCCAGGTGCTTGCGCCATTCCCGATGCCGCATTCGTCTCTCTCCTCGATCTCAGCCTTCTCGTTGTCTTTCCTCTGCGCTACCCTTCAGGGAAATGTTTCCTGCCTGGAATCCTGCTCAGCCTGAGATCACGGACCTCCTGGTTCAGCACGACCCCGGCACGCTCCAGCGACTTCCGGTGCGCAAGCAGCAACTCGTCGAAGTTTTTGCTCGATTCCGCAACCGCAAGGCGTTGCGCGCAGTCCTGGCGCTGCCTGAAAAGGCCGGCATTCTCGACGATCGCGAAATCGATGCGCTGCTCCTTACCGTCCACTGGGAGATGCAGCGTCTCGCCGAGGAGTTCTTTCACGGCCATCGTGTCTGGGAGCTTCTGCGATCCGTCGTCACGTCGATTCGGCAGGCCGGTATTCGCGAAACGCTGCGAATCGTTGATGTGGGGTGCGGCATCGGCTACACCACGCGCTGGCTCGCCGCAAAGATTTCGCTCGCGGATCACAACATCGAAGTGGTGGGGATGGATTTCAACTCGATCCTGATCGCAGAAGCCAACCGCCTCGCAGCGGCTGAGAGCTTGCCGTGCCACTTTCTGCACGGCGATGCCTTTTCCGGGGAACACTCCAGCCACATACTTCTCTCAACCGGTGTGATTCACCATTTTCGGGGTGGCGCGCTTCTCGAATTCCTGCGCCGGCACGAACAGCGCGAAACGCAAGCGTTCCTCCACTTCGATTTTCAGCCGTGGCTACTCGCCCCACTCGGTTCTTCGTTCTTTCATCAACTGCGCATGCGCACTGCGATTGCGCGTCACGATGGCGTCCTTTCCGCCGCTCGTGCTCACGATGGCCGCACTCTTACGGAAGCCGCTCGGGCTTCGGTGCCGGGTTTCGCCACGGGCATCTATGGCTCGAAAATCTGGGGCACGCCCTTGCCGCGGGTCTTTCACACGCTTGTCGGGCTGCGTCCTGGCCTGGTTCCTGGACTCCGCCGTGACCTCGGACGCCACGCTGCCCGGCTGGGGGAACTCCGGTGACGCTCCTGTTTCTCTATCTTCTGGCTTTGCTCGACGGGCTCTTGTGCGGTCTCCGCACTTCCATGGGCCGCTGT
The DNA here is from genome assembly GCA_049512575.1 of Candidatus Acidiferrum sp. Classification (GTDB taxonomy): domain Bacteria; phylum Acidobacteriota; class Terriglobia; order Acidiferrales; family UBA7541; genus Acidiferrum. Next base: position 6,269 of record JBEKWY010000112.1, on the reverse strand, counting down.
CCGCTCATTCGGAAACGCGCCTACTACCTGCGGGCACTCGTCCGCGGAATCGTCGCTGCTCAGGTCGTCAGCGCGCTCGCGCTTGCTGCCCTGTTGCTCGCCGGCGCTTTTTCCTCGCACCGCGACGCGCTTCGTGCCGACCTTGCGTCCGCCGCAGGCCGCATGCTCCGGATTTTCCTTCCTTACGCCGCCCTGGTGCTGTTCAATCTGGCGCTGCGCCTGCTTCCTTCCACCGACATCCGTAGCGCCACAAGCGTTTTCATGCTGGGGCCGCTCACCGCCATCCGGCCCGTGGTCATGATCGTCGGCATACTCTACGGACTATCTGCAAGCCGCTTGCTCGAAACCTGGCTCCTAGGTCTTTTTGTTCTGGCGTTGATGCTTTTTCTTGAGTTCGCCCTGAATCGCCGAGCGGCTCGCGCGCAAGCCATTCAGATTCGCGCTCTGGTATGACAACTCAGTTAAATGGTCAACGCTCAACCAAAGCGAGCCACCGCGTCGCAATCAAAACCCGTACGAGATGCGCGGACCTAGTCGATAGACAGTAGATGATGGGAGGCGTTAGAAAGACATAAGCTGAGTGTAAGGCTGACGTAAGAGGATTTTCAGGCCGAAGCCGCGAACGGTCTTCGCCGGTCAAATTCCCGCTGCAGCAAAACGCGCGGCAGCGATGGGAGTTCGTCGAGGGAAGTTGGTTCGGACCGCCGAACTAGCGCGGAGGCGCTTGCTGCACGAGAGTTTGGCCTTGGCTCACGACCGATTGAAACGCCGCTTCCGTGCGACCCGCGAGCTGTATGATCTGCTGCGCTTTCTTGGTTAGTGCCTGCACGCGCGGATCGTTGTCCGCGATTTTGCCTTGCCCGCCGGACTGCAGCGCGTCCATGTCCGCGAAAACCTGTTTCATCGCCGCGATGAGTTGGCGCGATCGCTGAATGTAAATTCCTTTCGCGGCATAAAGCTGTTCTTCCCAGTCGCTGCGGTTCGGAAAGTCCGCGGTGTTGCCGTGCAGCACGGTCTGCGCAAGTTCGGCGCGTCCCATGGGTTCCAGGTGATCCAGCGACGCTTCGGTTGCCTCAAGCCGCTCATAAGCCTCTTCAAAAGAACGGGACATGCCAGGCGAACTCGCTGCGCCGGCAGTAGCGTTGCTCGATTTCGATGAAGCGGAGCCGGATCCCGCGCTAATGCCCACGTTTACACTTGCGCCCGCCGAAAGATTCTCGTCGGTGATGACGGTTTTCGAGGCCGCCGCGTCTTTGTCTTTCGCTTTGTCTTTATCCTTATCCTTGCGTGCTTGGCGTGCCGCGTCGGCCACGGACGGCTGCTGCGCATCTTGCGGCGCATCCTGCGCTCGAGTGGGCACTGACGAAACCAAAAAGCACGCGAGCACAGCCAGAAAACTCAATTTTTGCGATCTCAACATTCGCGACACAGTTGCCTCCGCCACGGCGTCTCTATGGAGCGCCGTCAGGGATCGTTGTCCGCGAATTCCGTCAGTGGACGTGATTCCCCGTTGCCATGCTCGCGTGCGGAAGCGTCAGGCGGCCATAGGCCAAAAGTACTGCGATAGCCTATGTGGCAACTGGACGGCGGGATTTCTGGCTCCATGCCTTAGAGCGACGCCGGGCGGGGCCCTTCGAGGCTCAGGGTAAACAAGCCCCGCCCCTACAAGTTCGACGCATCAGATTCGACGTGTCGGGTTCGGCGCGTCAGGTTTCGCGACGGAGCGGAGCGTCGGGGTCGCGCTGCGAAATTTCAAAGGCGATGCGCTGGGTCTCGTCATGAATCAGGCCGTTGGTCGCTAGGATCGTCGGGTCACCGAGACGGTACGGTTGCCCCGAAAAATCGGTGATTTTGCCGCCGGCTTCCTCGACCAGGAGCATTCCGGCGGCGACATCCCAGCGGTTGAGGCCAAATTCCCAGAAAGCCTCGAAGCGGCCGGCGGCGACACTGGCAAGATCGAGCGCTGCCGAACCGTCGCGGCGGACGCCGTGGGAGCGGAGCGTGAAGTCCCAATAGTAGTGAATGTTGGGGCTGGCCATGCGCTTGTGCGCAGGGAATCCGGTGCAGAGAAGGCTGGTAGATAGCGTCTCGATCTTGGAGACATGAATGGGCTGGCCGTTCAGGTTCGCACCTTCGCCGCGGGCGGCGGTGAACAGTTCGTTGGCGATAGGGTTGAAGACGACGCCTGCGAGGAGCTTGTCGCGTTGGGAGAGGGCGATCGAAACGCAGAAGCAGGGGTAGCCGTGAGCGAAATTGGTGGTGCCGTCGAGTGGATCGACGTGCCAGCGAAACTCGGAATCGGCTTCGTGGCCGGTGCCTTCTTCGGCGGCGATGGCGTGATCCGGGAAATATTTGCTGAGCCGCTCGACGATGGCGCGCTCGGAGCGCTTGTCGGCCTGGGTGACTAGGTCGGCGTCGCCTTTGTAGGCGATGTGCGGCGGGCGGGCGAATTCCTCGCGGAGGATTTTGCCGGCTTCCTGGGCGATTTCAATAGCGGCTTCGAGATAGTTTTTGGTCATAGCTGATGCGTGGCGCCCGGCTCGGCAGGCTGCGGAGCCCGCGAGCGCTTTCACCATTTTAGCATCCGTGATGTATTGGGTCTAAAAGCTCGAGGTGAAGCGCGGGGATGAAAAACGAAGCATGGATGGACGCGTCCGTCCATGCTTCGCGAAGGCGCCATCGTTTAAGTGATTGACCCTATTGGGGTTATGCGGATTTTGCGACCATTTTGCCTCTTGTAAGTCATTGATAATACGAGCGTTTCTTGTGTAATAGACACGCGGTGAAATAAAAAAGCCCGGCAAGTGCCGGGCGCTTTGCGTGGTTCTGTATGGATAGAAGTATATCATTAAGTGAAATAATGTCAAGGATAATTTCTGACATTCTCGCGAAGCCGGAGTGCCGAGCCTCAACGGTCGAAGCCAGAACTGAAAAGAAAGGCTTTACGGCAGGTTGGCAGCTCGCGCCGAAAGTCGGTTCCTTAGGCGGCCGGAGGATGGGGTAGGCTTGGCTTATGAAAATTGTGGGCGGAGAGATGCGGATGGCGGCTACGGATGTGAGCAACCATCTGGCTTGTCATCACCTTACGCGTTTGGAGCTGAGTGCGGCTCGGGGGGAGCGGGAGCGTCCGCAGTGGGAGGCGCCGGATCTGGTGGTGATTCAAGAGTTGGGTTTGCGCCACGAGCGGCGGTACTTGGAGTTTTTGGCGAAGAACGGTTTGGAGGTGTTGAATCTGGACGGCATGGATGAGGGCCGGATCGTGGAGGAGACGCTGGAGGCGATGGAGGGCGGCGTCGAGGTGATTGCACAAGGGGCGCTGCGGGTTGGGCGACGGTTCGGACGGCCAGACCTGCTGCGGAAGGTGCCCAGGGCTTCCCGATTCGGGAACTGGTCGTATGAGGCTTACGACTGCAAATTGGCGCGGGAGACGAAGGCTACGACGATTTTGCAATTGGCGTTTTATTCGGAGCTGCTGGGAGAGATCCAACGGCCGACTTCCTTGCCTAAGGAGACGCGCCATGCAGCGGCTGCGCCGGACAAGGCGCAAGGCGAGTTTTCCTGGGACGAGACGCCGAGCGCCGGGACGGAATCGCTGCCGGAGTTTATGTGGGTGGTGCCGCCTGGGAAGGCGTTCGAAGCGGAGCGCTACCGGGTGGCGGAGTATGCGGCTTACTACCGTTACGTAAAGGGGCAGCTGGAGACGGCTTGCGGCGACGGCCCGGCGGCGGAGACGGAAACGTATCCGGAGCCCTGCGCGCATTGCGACGTATGCCGGTGGTTTCGGGAGTGCGAGGCGCGGCGGAGGACTGACGATCACTTGTCGCTGGTCGCAGGCATTCGGCGGCAGCAGCGGGACCAGTTGGAGGTGTGGAATGCGGAGACGATGGCGAAATTGGCGGTGCTGCCAATTCTGTTGAAACAGAAACCGCTGCACGGGTCGCGCGAAGGGATTGAGAAAGTGCGCGAACAGGCGCGGGTGCAGGTAGAAGCGCGAACACAAGGCAAGCTCGCACATGAGGCCCTGCTCCCAATTGTCGAGGGCACGGGATTTTGCAAATTGCCGGAGCCTTCGCCCGGAGATGTATTTGTGGATTTGGAAGGAGATCCCTTTGCGGGAGACCCCGAAGCAGGATGCGGGCAACAATATCTTTTCGGGTTTGTAGCCGCAGGCGATGACGGAAAGTTGCGCTACGAGAAGCGGTGGGCGTTTACCGCGGAAGAGGAGAAAAGCGGGTTCGAGTGGTTCGTGGATAAAGTGATGGCGCAATTGAAACAATTTCCGGCAATGCATGTATATCACTTCGGGGCTTACGAGCCGGCGGCGTTCAAGAATCTGATGGGCAGGTACGCGACGAGGGAAGACGAGATCGACCGCATGTTGCGAGCGGGACTGTTTGTGGACCTGCATACGATTTTCAAACAGGCCTTGCGTGCGAGCGTGGAGGAATACTCGCTGAAGAAGCTGGAGGTTTTCTACGGATTCAAAAGAAAGATTCCGCCTGAAGAATCCCGGGCAGCGATGCGTTATGTGGAACACCGGCTGGAGCTTGGGCAGGCAAGAGAGGAGTTGCCGGAGAGATTTCGGGAGGCGATGGAGGGATACAACGGCGAGGATTGTTTTTCGACGGCGGCGATGCGGGATTGGCTGGAGGCCGAGCGCGCGAGACGAGTGGATGCGGGCGACACAATCACGAGACCTCAGGTTGCGGACGGAGCGCCGACCGAGGAATTGGACGCGCGGCAGAAGCGCGTTGCGGCGCTTGTCGCTGCGTTGACGGCGGGAATTCCCCCCGAACCGGCCATGAGAACACCGGAACCGGCGGCGGCTTGGATTTTGGCGCAACTTCTGGATTGGCATAGGCGAGAGAACAAGGCGAGTTGGTGGGAAGGCTTCCGGCTCGCGGAACTGGACGACGATGCGTTGCTGGAGGACCGGGCCGGGCTTGCGGGAATGCGATTCGTTAAGCGACTCGGGGTCGACAAGAAAATTCCCACGGATCGCTACAGTTTCGACAAGCAAGAGACCGAAGTTCGCTGCGACAAAGACGTGTATTACCGCGGCGAAAGGTTTGGTTGCGTGACGGAGATGGACTTGGCGGCGCTGACTGTGGATGTAAAGAAGACGCGGAAGTCAGCGGAAATACATCCGGCGGCTGTGTACGCGTGGGACCGGCCAATGAATCTGGATGGCCATGCGGACGCGCTGCTGCGGATTGGCGATTGGGTGCTCGCGAGCGGCGTCGATGCGCCCGGACAATTTCGCGCGGTCCGAGATTTGCTGCTGCGCAAAGCGCCGCGGCTTTCGGGTGGAGAAACGATCGCACCGTTGCCGGGAGAGGAGCCAAAAGTTACGGCGTGCCGCGTGGTGCGCGCACTGGACCATACGGTGTTCGCGATTCAAGGGCCTCCTGGCGCCGGGAAAACCTATACCGGAGCGCGGATGATCTGCCGGTTGGTCGCGGAAGGAAAGAAAGTCGGGGTTACGGCACTGAGCCATAAGGTGATTCGGAAATTGCTGGAAGAGGTCGTGGCGGCGGCTTCCGAAGACGGCGTGAAAGAAGTTCGGTGCATGCAGAAGCTGAACGAACAGGATGACCTGGAGACCATCGAGCAGATTGCCGTCGTGACAGACAATGAGACTCCGTTGGCAGCGTTGACGTCAGGCTCTGCGAATGTGGTGGGCGGGACTTCATGGATGTGGACGCGGCCGGAATTTTTTGAGTCCGTGGACGCGTTGTTTATCGACGAAGCGGGACAAATGGCGCTGGCGGATGTCGTAGCGGTGGGGCCGGCGGCGCGAAACCTTGTGCTGATAGGCGACCCGCAGCAACTTGAGCGGCCACTAAAAGGGAGCCATCCGGCGGGCGCAGAGAAGTCGGCGCTCGAACATTTGATCGGCGAGCACAAAACGATTCCGGCGACGATGGGTATGTTGCTGCCGGAGACCTGGCGGATGCACCCGAAGATTTGCGAATTCACGTCGGAGATGTTCTACGAGGGGCGGCTGCATTCGCGCGAGGTGTTGCGGTATCAACTGCTGGCGGATCATCCCTGGCTCGCTGGGGCCGGTTTGTGGTTTGTTCCGGTGCGACATTCGGGGAATCGCAATTCTTCGGCCGAAGAAGCAGGTGTGATCGACAAAATCGTGCGGAGTTTAACGGCCAGCGGAGTGACGTGGTTCCGCACCAGGACGACGAAGAAGCAGATGGAGCTTAAGGATGTGCTGGTGGTGGCGCCATACAACGCTCAGGTCTCGGATTTGCTGGTGA
>JBEKWY010000111.1:0-16295 GCA_049512575.1 Candidatus Acidiferrum sp. | reverse complement strand
AGAAAGCCATCAGCGCCCCGCCGGGCATGTCGCCCATCACTGTCAGCCCGCAAGCGGAAGAAGTCTTTCGCAATCGCAAAACGAAAGTGCAGAGCTGGTATTTCGATCTGACCACCGCCATGAATTACTGGGGCAAGGACCGCCTGTATCACCATACCCCGCCGATTTCGCTGATTTTCGCGCTGCGCGAAGCCATGCGCATCGTGATCGAGGAAACGCTCGAAGGTCGCTGGGAGCGTCATCGCACCAATCAGTTGGCGTTAATTGCCGGGCTGGAAGCTATGGGCCTGGAAATGTTGGTGAAGAATCCCGTCGATCGCTTGCCCACCGTCACCGCCGTGATGATTCCCAGCGGGATCGACGACGTCAAAGTTCGCAACCAGCTGCTCGACGAGTTCAACATCGAGATCGCTGGCGGGTTGGGCCCATTGAAAGCCAAAATCTGGCGCGTGGGCCTGATGGGTCACTGCAGCCAGAAGCAGTACGTGCTACTGTTCCTGGCGGCGCTGGAAAAAACGCTGATCGACCAAGGCTTCCGATTGCCGTCGGGAGCAGGCGTAGGCGCCGCCATCCAAAGCTACACAAACGTGGGCACGGCAGCCGCAATGAGCCGCTAACAAGAGAAAAGGACAAACAGTGACGACGGAAGCGAAAGAGCACGAAAGTAACGCGGTCACAAAGCCGACGCTGGCCAACAGCGGGGCCATGAGCACCTTCGTCGGAGTCTTCGACGTAACCTCGAAACTCACCGGCCAGGTCTACAACTGCCGCTTTTCGCACATGTGGAACGGCATCGCCACGCGCCACGCCGACACCATCGACACAAAATTTTACGTCGATGGCGAAGCGCACGTGGTCGGGCTCGCGCACACGGCGTTCGTCACCTTTCGCGATCGCACCGGGCGTGATCTCACCGACCGCGAATGCAGCTTCGTCGCCGCCGAATATCTGCGCGAACGCCTGGAGGAAGAAGACGTTCGCCCGCTTTACGATGTGTTCCACGACGACGTGCTCCGCCTGATCGACGCCATCGGCATCAAGTAATGCGCAAAAGCGGTCTTGCAGCTTGTAGCGCCGCCGTGCTATGGCTCTTGCTCGCATGAAGCCTACGGTTCCGTTACCGAAGACGACCAGCGACCGGCTGACCACCGTGCTTTCTTACGGCACGCTGCTGCTGCTGCTTTATCTGGTGTACCGGATCACCGAACCGTTTTTTGTGCCGCTGGCATGGTCGGCGGTGCTGGCGATTTTCTTCTACCCGCTGCACGAACGGATTGACAAGCACATGAAGCCCACGCAGGCCGCGCTGCTGAGCACCGTGGGCGTGACGCTGGTGTTGATTGTGCCGGCGATCGTGGTTCTGATTCTGGCGACGCGGCAGGCCATTGTCGCGACCGCTAGGATTCAAAGCGCACTGATGGATCCCGACAAGGCGTTGCCGATGCACGCGCTCGATTGGATTCGCGGGCATCTTCCCAGCGAGTGGCAATCTACGGATTTCTCGCAGCCGATCCGGCAGGGCGCGGAGAAAGTGGCGGCGTTTCTCGCGGGAAATATCGGCGGCCTGGTGAAGAACCTGGCGGCGTTTTTCGTGGACTTGTTCATCGTCATTTTTGCGCTGTTCTTCATGTTTCGAGATGGGGACAGCATCGTGCGGGGCATACGTCACTTGCTGCCGCTGGACGAATCGATCCAGCAGGACATGCTGAGCGAGTCGAAGGATTTGATTTTCGCCAGCGTGGCTGTGGGGTTGATCATCGCGGGAGTGCAGGGATTGCTTGGCGGCATGGCGTTCACGATCGGTGGAATTCCGACGGCGGTTTTCTGGGGCGTGCTGATGGCATTTTTCTCGCTCGTGCCGGTGGTGGGTTCGGCGCTGATCTGGGTTCCGGCAGCGTTATGGCTGGGATTCAGCGGACACTGGGGGAAAGGCGCGACGATTGTGGTGATCTGCGGCGGCGTTGCGGCCGTGGCGGACAATATCATCCGGCCGCTGCTGTTGCGTAATCGAACCCATTTGAACGAGTTGCTGTTGTTCATCGGCGTGCTTGGCGGGCTGGAAGTGTTCGGTTTGCTGGGTTTGGTGGCCGGGCCGACGATCGTTGCGGCGGCCATGGGAATTTTCCGGGTGTATATGGATCGTCGCGATGCGATGGCCGCGCCCGCAGCATAGTTACTTCCAAGCGACGGCAGGGATTTCACTAAAGGTATTCTCTCTTTGTCAGCGTAGTGGAAAATATTGCTGTTCAATAGCCGTCGAGATGAACTATCAAGGAGTGCGAAGGCTGGGCTGATTTGACCGCGTTGGTCACTATTGAGACGGAGAACGCGAGGAGAGCAGCTCGAGGAAATCAAGGCGGTCCGGGCCGAAAGCCGGACGAGGAGAGTGGTCCATGAAAATACGAACTTTAGGAGTGGTGGTTCTCACGGCCCTGATCTTGGCAGTGGCATTTAGCGTTTCGGTTCCGGCGGCGTCGCACGCGGGTAACGCGGCGGCGGTGCCTGCCGCTATGCCTGCGCCGGTCCCGGCGGATCATCCGGAGATCCACGATGCATTGGCCTCGCTGCGTCATGCCAGAGAGCATCTGGAACACGCCGCGCATGATTTCGGAGGCCACCGAGCCGATGCGCTTAGGGCCACCGACGAAGCGATTCACCAGCTGGAGATTTGCCTGAAGTTCGACAAGTAGCGCAAGAAAATTCCGCAAAATCCGCGAACAGCGCCCGGTATTTGCCGGGCGCTGTTTTTTTGTTGCCTGAACATTGTATTTACTTGATTAAATAAATGTTATTAAGTATGGTTAATGACACGGAGTTAGAGTCACTCGCATGCCGCGCTCGGCCCTGTACCTACTGCTATTCGCTGGATTGCTTCCTTTCCTCTGCGCTGGATCTGTATTCGCTCAGGGGGAAACCACCAGCGCAATCGTTGGGGAGGTGACCGATGCGACCCACGCCGCTATTGCCGGCGCGGTAGTCACCATCACCAATCGCGAAAACGGACTGCAGCGTACCGCCAAGACTGACGCGGAAGGCCGATTCAACTTTTCGCAGCTAAAACCGGGGAATTACATCGTCAAAGTGGAAGGAGAAGGCTTCGACTCGCAGCAGAATGACAATGTACCTTCCGGTCTCGGACAGAAGCAGACGGCCAATTTCACGCTACGGGTCTCGGATTCCAGGCAGACGGTTGAGGTCAGCAGCGAGACTCTTCTCATCAATCCGGGAAATGCCAACACATCGACGAATCTGAACGCCAGGGTGCTGGAGAACCTTCCCAATCCCGGCGGGGATTTAACTTATCCCTTACAGTTTGCAGCGGGGGCGCTAATTAACACCGCGGGCAGTGGGAACGATTTCGTTGGGAGTTCCAATGGGTACGGCAACGTGGAGTTCAATGGACTGCCGGCCCTGTCGAACGGGTACATCGTGGATGGCTTGGAAACGAACGATCCGCTGACGAATCTGAACAGCGGACTATCGACCAATCTCGTGCTCGGTTTGAACTCGATAGCGGAGGTTACGGTCAACACGCTTTCTTACGCCGTGGACCAGGGACGCTACGGGGCTTCGCAGGTCAATTACGTCACGAAGTCCGGCTCGAACGACTTTCACGGAAATCTATATGAGCTGTGGAATGGCTCGCGGTTCAATGCGGCCGACTTTTTCACAAATTCCACGACTGGAAACCATAAACCGCGATCGACGGTAAACCACTTCGGCGGCAGCCTGGGCGGACCGATCGTCCACGATAAGCTGTTCTTCTTTTTCGATAGCGAGTGGGTCCGCATCGCACTGCCCATCGTCACGGCCACTACGGTGCCCACGCCGGCGTTCCAGAGTTACGTCCTGCAACAACTTCCTCTGGGTGGAACCGACTCCATCACTGGGAAGGTATACCAGCCATCGCCGCGGTCCGTGCCGTTCTATCAGAAGATGTTTTCGCTCTACGGAAATACGAGCGGCACGCCTCTCACGGTACTTGGGTGTCCGTTCGATGTCGGCGGATCTGCGCCGGCAATTTCCAATGACGGAAACGGCTGTGCCAACCGGCAGAGCATCTCCCATTCGAGCGACGATCACGAGCAGGTTCAGACCGCACGAATCGATTACAACATCAACGAAAACAACACCACCTGGTACCGATTTCAAGCCGATACCGGAGTACAAGCAGCCTACACGGATCCGATCAATGCTTTATTTGACTCAGTCTCTCCCCAGCCGCTGTATTCGTTTGCCGCGGGATACACGCATATCTTTTCGCAGAATCTGGTGAACTACTTCAATCCCGCGTTCTCCTGGTACGAGAGTCTGTTTGGCCCCGCGGATTTTGCGAAAACTCTTGCCGCTTTTCCGATCGTTTTAGAAGGCGGCGGCGCGAATGCGCCGTTCAGTACGCTCGGCGGACTCGACAATACCTGGATTCAGGGAAGGCGCGCTTCGCGGTTCTTCATTAACGATAACCTGGCCTGGAGCCATGGCGCGCACGAGTTGCGCTTTGGCACGAACATACGGATCCTTCGGCTGAATGACTATGATTTTGGCGAAGGCGAAGTACCAACGGTTACCTACACCAGCTTACCGGAATTCATTTATGGAGTGGCCTCGACGGCGACAGAAACATTTCCTGTTTCCGCGAACGAACCATTCAACTTCCTCAATGCGGATTTCTATGCGCAGGACACCTGGAAGCTGACCAAGACGCTGACCTGGACCTTGGGCGTCCGTAATACGTTCAATTCCAATCCATTAAATCCTCACGACGAAATTGCCCGGCTGAGTGGTTCCTTCGACTCCATTTCGCATAATGTGAATCAACCGCTAAACGCGGCGATACAGGCTGCCCTGGGCAACATATTTTCCTCGACGCCCCTGGCCATTCTTCAACCGCGAACGGCGATCGCCTGGCAATTTGAGCCCAATACGGTCCTTCGCGCCGGCTTTGGACTATTCAGCGATATCTTGCCGGGAAGCGTCGCCGACGTGGTTGGAGTAAACCCGCCCTATGTGAAGACGTTTCAGGGCGGGCTCCTTGGAACGGCTGGCGGAACCGCAATCGCACCGGGAGTACCCGACAGTGCGGTGGACGCAACCGTCGCCGCGAATCAAACATTCAGTTCCGGATTCGCACAAGGCCAGCTTTCTTGCGCTTCTCCACAGGCAAACCCGGCGACTTGTCTTCCTCCCGTGGCAATGACCGCTGTGCCCGACGGAAAACTTCACGCGCCTTACTTCATGGAGTGGAGTCTTGGTCTGGAACATCAGCTCGGATCCACGGCCAGCATCCACGCGCAATACGTGGGCACGCGCGCGGTAAACCAACCGTATGAGGCGCAAGTGAACGGCTATCAGACGGTGTGTGACGGCTGTTTTGCGCCGTTCCCCTACCAAGAGCCTACCGATCCTCGATTCGGGGCGGTCACACAACTGTCGACCGGCGCGAACAGTCACTACGATGGCTTGCAACTGTCGGCAATGAAGCGCGTGGGGCACGGCCTGACGGGGCAGATCAATTACACCTGGAGCCGTTGCATGGACACGGTTTCCAACGGCGGATTTCTGCAGTTTTCGGCCGGAGGAATTTTGTCTCCTCTCCCGGGAGACCTGGAGCGGGACTACGGTCCGTGCGATTACGACATCCGGAATAATCTCAGCGCGCAGTATGTCTATCAGCTGCCAGTGAAGGTGCGAAACCGGTCTTTAGGGTACGCGCTGAACGGCTGGCAAGTGTCGGGAACCGCGTTTTGGCATAGCGGGATTCCGTTTTCCGTGCTGAGCACGCCGTATTCCGCGAATGGAGATGGCATTGTGAACGGCAGCGGGCCGCAATTCGCGAGCGTCGTTCCCGGTGTGCCTCTCTATGAACACAAACCGATCCCAGGAATCACGCAGCCGGGCACAATTCAATGGCTCAATCCCAATGCTTTTGTGTCGACGGTGGACCCAAGTACCGGCGCGTGCCTGGGAGGCGACAGCCAGGAGAATTGTCAGTTCGGAGATCTCGGCCGCAACGCATTGCGTGGTCCCGATTTCGTGTGGAGCGACTTCTACATCACAAAATGGTTTTCGCTGACAGAGCGTGTAAGGATGCGCTTCGACGTTCAGGCCTTCAATGTTTTCAATCACCCGAATTTCGCGCTTCCGAGCATGGTTTTTGCTGGGATCCCGGGCAAGCCCTCTACGCAGACCGGGTTCGGAGCGATCACCTACACGACTTCGCCGCCGACCGGCTTACTCGGCGTGGGTTTGGGAGGCGATAGCACGCCGCGGATGATCGCTTTTCAATTGCGCCTGGAGTTTTGAGCGTGCGTGCCGATGGAAGTTCTGCGAAGGGATCCTGCACCGGCGTCAGCGGTTGAAGTCCATACGGAACTTACAGTTTCGCTGAACGGTTGTTCGCAGCCCGCATCACTTCCAGGAAGCCGAACGACCCCAGAAGGCAACTCGCGGCCACGATTCCACCCATCAATGCTCCCATGATGCCGAGCAAAGCCGCATCGCTGCCTGTCAGATATAAATTCTTTACGGGTGTGCGCGGGCCAAGCCACGCCTTTCCGTACCTTTCCGGCGTGCCCGGATAACCATAGATCATCCCCGATGGCGCCGCCGTAAAGTGCTCGAATGTCAGGGGCGTGGCAAGCTCGGAGTATTCCACCAAGCCTCCAAATCCCGGGTGGTGACGCTCGACCAGATCCAGCAACGCCTGCGTCATCCGGTTCTTGGCAGATTCGTAGTCGGCGCTGCGTCTGTGCCACGGTTCACCGCGATGTGATTCCAACGAAGCAAACGACAGCGGGGCGATAATCTCGGCGGTGTGACGTTGGGGGTGAGGGTCCTTCAGAGACGGGAACGAGAGATAGGCCATCGCTGCGCGACCCTTGAGCAGATCGTTCCGCTGGGCATACATCTCGTCGTGGTCGAAAGACTCAAAGATCCAGTAATTCTCGCCTTGAAAACCCATCTCGCGCGGGTCGCGGCGCAAGCCAAGAAAGAGTTCCACAACCTCGAACCCTTCCGGCGGCGTTTTGAGTTGGTCGTGGAAAGGCAAGGCGGCTGGCGGCAGCATGCGCGTAAACGTGTTCCACGCTCCGGCGTCGGATACGACTACTGGCGCGCGAAATTCCGCGCGGGCTCCTTGTTTGCCTTTTCTGACGTTGACTTCCACACCGACGGCGCGATCGCCCTCGAGAAGAATGCGGGCAACCTCATGGTTAGCTAGCAAATCGCCGCCTGCGCCGCGGATTACCGCGCCCGCTGCCTTGGCGATTTCGCCCGCACCGCCGGTGGGATACCACGCTCCGTTCAAGTAATGAGACGCGATCACCGCGTGGGTGGCGAACGCGCTTCGGCCCGGAGGCACTCCGTAGTCGGCCCACTGAGACGTGACCACGGCGCGAAGATGCGGGTCCTGGAAACGCCTTTCGAGATAGTGCCCGGTAATCTGTAGGGGAAGATCCGCGGTGAATCGATTCACTGCCCGAACCACCCAGGCCAATAGCGGAGGCATCGCCATCGCTGCAAAGAAACGGTTCGTCCAGCCAATGGTGGACTTGAGGTCGCGGAAATACTGTTCGATATTCGAGCGTTCGTTTGGAAAGGCGGCAATCAACGCGCTTCGAAAGTTTGCTTCGCCCTTGCACGCCCTGATTTGCAGATTCGGGTAAACAAAGACGTCGTAAACATCGGGCAGGGGATTCCATTTCACTCCGCCTTCGGTGATGAAATCAAACAGGCGACGCCCCATCATGCCCTCGCCCATCTCACCCACATAATGAAGCCCTACATCCCAGGACCGGCCGCCCGGCCGCGTAAAGGTGTGTGTGAAACCCCCAATCTTGAAGTGGCGCTCGAGCACCAGTACGCGCCACTTGCGCAGCTTCGCCATGATGCTCGCGAACGCGAGCCCGCCGATGCCGGAGCCGATGACAATCGCGTCGTAATCGGATGGGGAGGGCATGCGGTTGGCCCCAGTTCTTTTGCCAAACTCTTTATATCGTAGTGGAATTTCGGTTGTTAGACAGAAGTGTTACGCGCGCAACCAGCTTTTTCCGGATCGCCCAATACCTCCCGGAATAACCCCTTGCCCTGCCGAGCATGAAGCAGAAGACACCTCAGACCGGAAACAGAATTATTTCTGGAATATTACAATTGACGCTACGACAAAACTTAATTACAACGAAAGCGGCGCCCCGACGAAGGCAGAAGCCCTTACACAGACTCTTGGGTTTCCGAAGGAGGTTGCCAATGGCGGGAATTACAGTCAATTTCACATTTCATAGCGGGGTCAAGTTGCAGCTATTCCGCAATGTTCGGTTGTCGGGGAGTTGGGACGGGAATGGGCAGTTTTCGAATCAGTGGACGGAAGTGCCGATGGTGGGCGCGCAGGATGAGACTGGGTGCGACGCTTTCATCGCCAGCGTGTCGCTGGACGCGACGCAGGCGGGAACGACTTTTCAGTGGGGCGTGATCGCCGATATCGCCGGAGCGCCGAACAGTTGGGTGGTGGTTACGGAAGTGCCCGATGAAAATTCGAGCCAGCGGTTTCGGAGCTTCACCCTTGCGGCTGGGGTGACTCAACGAGACTACTGGTTTGTGACGGGACGGCGGTTCGGAGCGCAGAAATGCTTTCAGCCAGGATCTGTAAGTCCGGGAATTCAATTTGCGGTGTGGGCGCCGCATGCTACGAAGGTCGAGGCGGTTTTCGCACCATTCGACCTTACGGGCGGCGTGCCGACGGGCTATATTGCCGACGATGGGACCGGCATCGATCAGACGGCTGCGGTTGTTCCGCTGGTGCCGCAGGGCGACGGGACTTGGCAAAGTGACATTACGACGACGCCCGCGCTGGCGGACTTCAGCGAGTACTTCAATCAGCTGTACATGTACCGGATCACGAATGAACAGGGCGCGGTGACGTACAAGGTGGACATCTTCTCGCGCAACCAAGTGGGGCGAGGCGGAACGAATCCGGGCGGGGCGGACTATACGGGTTCTTATGAGGACCTCGACGGAATTGTGAGTTGTTCCGTGGTTTCCGATCCGGATCAGGTGACCGAGGACTTCGACGATACGGCAGTCGAAAAGGAGACGTTAATTCCGGCGGAACAGTTTTGGGCGAGCGAATATACGGCCGGACGATTACCTCCGCAGAACATCGGAGATCTGGTGATCTACGAATTGCACGTCGGTTCTCTGGGATATCCGTCGCAATCCGCCGGAACGTTCGCCGATGCGATGAACTTTGTGGATGCCTTGGTGGACCTCGGTGTGAACGCCGTGGAGTTGTTGCCGGTGCTGGAATTCGACGGCGATCTGCAGTGGGGCTATGGGACTTCACTGTTCTTTTGTTTGCAGACGAGCGCCGGTGGCGCGAATCAACTGAAGCATTTCGTGCGCGCCTGCCACCAGCAAGGCATCGCCGTTATTCTGGACGTGGTGTACAACCACTTCGCGACCGCGGACAACGAGCGGTCCGAATGGGGATACGATGCCGACCCCAATATCGCGCCGCAGGATAACGTCTGGTATTGGTATGAGGGACTCCCGTCCTACTATCCCGAGATTGACGGCGGGTACCTGAACAACGGATCGTCCGGGTATACGCCACGTTTCAGCGAAGAGAATGTACGCCAGATGTTTACGAGCAGCGCGGCAGCGCTGTTGGACGATTTTCACATCGACGGGTTTCGAGTGGACCTGACTGACGCAATTCACCAGAACAACACACTGAATGCGAATGGAGCGTCGGTCGGCAGCGCGAATCTGTACGGAATCAAGTTTCTGCGGGAGCTGGCCCGAACGGTGAAGATAGTAAACCCCGCAGCATTCCTGATCGCGGAGGACCATACCGGTTGGCCAGCGATGACCCAATCGCCGGACCAGGGAGGCGAGGGATTTGACGCCGTTTGGTATGCGGACTTCTATCATCATCTGATCGGCGACGGCAACTACGGCGACAGCTACGCGAACCTGCTGAAGAACGCGGGTTATGGAACGAACGGGCCCCTCAACATGGACTATTTCGCGGGAGGGCTGCTGGCGACGCAGTATAACAAGATCGTTTATCACGAAAACCACGACGAGGCCGGCAACGATGCAAACACCGAGCGGACTATCGTGACCGCGGTGAATTCTGCCGTGCTGACCGGAGAGACGCTGAAGTATGCCGAGGGACGCAGCCGCTTTGCCTTTGGTATGTCGGCGCTGTCGGCGGGAACGCCATTGTTTTTGATGGGCGAAGAGATTGGTGCGCGGAAGTATTTCCTGTACGACACTTTCTTCCAGAATAAGGAAGATCTGATCGGCGACCGGACGGGCGTCGGGCAGTTTCTTTTTCGGTTCTACCAGGACTTGATCCGACTAGTGACGAGCAGCATGGCCGCAAGATCTCAGGCGCTGGATGTGATCTATACGCACGACGACAACCGGGTGATCGCGTTTACGCGCAGCGCCGCGAACCAGGAACTGTTGGTGTTGGCTAGTCTGAACGACGCTCCGTTTGCCAGCGGGTATGTCATCGGCACGGATCCTTCTCGACTGCCGGCAGGCGGGTGGCTCGAGATTTTCAATAGCGACGCCGCGACCTATGGCGGAGATAATGTGGGCAATGGCGGCGCGACGTTGCAGGTGAACGGCGGACAGATCAATGCGGTGATTCCGGCGCACGGATTCGTCGTGCTGGAAAAAACGAGTTAGCGAAATCTTGAGCATAATTACCCGAAATCTTCCGGTGGCGAGGGGTATTCATGGTTGCACCAAAGAAGAAAAAGAGTGGCGTGCCAGCCGAGAAGCTGGAACTATTCGACAAATTGATTGCGGCTTATCCGGAGATTGAGCGAAAAGGAGCGAACAACGCGTACGCCGCGGTAAACGGCAATATGTTTCTGTTGATGCAGCCCTCGAGCATCTTGGCGATGCGCCTGTCAGATGCTGTCCGCGAAGAGTTCTTGAAGAAATACAAGACCAAGCTGTATGAGGCATACGGCGCGGTGATGAAGGAATACGTGACCGTGCCGGATGGCTTGCTGGCCAAGACCAAGGAGCTGCAGGAGCATCTCCGCCAGAGTTATCTCTACGCGAAAACGCTAAAGACGAAACCCTCACGAAAATCGTCTTGATACCGGGAACTTAAGTCCGACCGATGACGTTCCTTGGAATGCGGGAGGGATTATGACTGTCTGGTGGCAGGACGTTCGCTATGCGTTGAGGGTGCTGCGCAAGAATTGGCTGTCAAGCCTAGTGATTCTGGCGTCGCTGGCCATCGGCGTCGGTGCGAATTCGGCGGTCTTTAGCGTCGTGGACGCCTTGCTGCTGCGTCCGCTGCCCTATCCCCAGCCGGATCGATTGGCGGGGGTGTGGCTGCATTCGCCGTCACTGGCGATTTTTCGCGACTGGCCTTCGCCGGGGCAGTTCCTCGACCTGCGGAATGAAAATCATTCGTTCGAACAGATGGCGCTGGCGCAGACGCGCAATTCCACGCTGACCGGGCGCGAGCGGCCCGAACGGATCGGGGCGATCCGCACGCAATCCAGCTTGTTGCAGATGCTGGGTGCAAAGCCGATGTTGGGGCGGTTGCTGCTACCCGAAGAAGACCAACCGGGGCAGCCCGAGGTGGCGATTCTCAGCGAACGCGTCTGGAGGCGGCTGTTCAGTGCCGACGCGGCGATCGTAGGGAAGAGCGTGACGATCGACGGAAAATCCCTGACCGTCGCCGGGGTGTTGCAGCGCGGATTCCTCCTGAACTCCGAGGTGATGCCCTCGGAAGAGCCGATGAGCAAGGTAGATGTATTTTTGCCGCTGGCGCTGACCGCCGAGGCCTGGAACCGGCGGCGCGACGAGAATTACAACATCGTGGTGCGGCTCAAACCGGGCGTGACGGTGCAACAGGCGCAGGCGGACATCGACGTGATCGCCGGGCGGATTCGCGAGAAAGACAAGCGTGACGCCAGTTTCGGGATGCACATCGTGCGGTTGCAGGACGAAGTGGTGGGCGACGTGCGCCAGGCGCTGCTGGTGCTGCTGGGCGCGGTGGCGGTGGTGCTGCTGATCGCGTGCGCCAACGTGGCGAATCTGCTGCTGACACGCGCGGCAGGGCGCGAGAAAGAGGTGGCGATCCGAACGGCGCTGGGAGCGGGCTGGCAGCGGCTGGCGCGGCAATTGTTGACCGAGAGCGTGCTGTTGGGATTGCTTGGTGGCGTAGCGGGACTCGGGGTTGCGCGCGCGAGCTTGTACTTGGTGCGCACCATGAATCCGGGGAATATTCCGCGACTGGAGGACATCGGTGTCAATGGAGCGGTGCTGGCATTTACGTTTGGCGTTTCGCTGCTGACCGGAATTTTGTTTGGGCTGGCGCCGGTGTGGCGGGCCGTGCGCGTCGATCCGAATACATCGCTGAAGGCCGGGGGGCGCAGCGGACAAAGCGACGGCGGATTGTACCTGCGGCGGCACCGGTTGCGCGGCCTGCTGGTCGTCGCGGAGCTGGCGCTTTCGCTGGTGCTGCTGATCGGCGGCGGATTGCTGGTGCGCAGCTTCGTGCGTCTGCAGGCCGTGCCGCCCGGATTCGCGACCGAACACATTGTGACGATGCAGGTGGCCGCGGACGATCCCAAATATCACGACGACAAAGCGATCCTTCGTGTCTACCAGGACGTCGAAGAGCGCGTTGCGAAGTTGCCGGGCGTGATCGCCCAAGGCGAAGTGACCACCCTGCCCCTTACGGGCTCGGTTGGATGGGGAGGCATCAACGTGGAGGGCTACACGCCCCCTCCCGGAGAGGAGCTGCAGGTGGATCTGCGCGTGGCGAGCGCGGATTATTTTCGCGCGATGGAGATTCCGCTGATCGCAGGACGTTTTTTTGGTGAGGATGACACCGCGGAGAAACCCGGCGTGGTGATCATCGATGAGAAATTCGCAAAGCGATTCTGGCCGCGGGGCGACGCTGTCGGAAAGCATCTGTGGTTCGATGCCAAGAAGCCTTTGACGATTACCGGAGTGGTGGGAACCGTGAAGCAATACGGGCTGGAGATTGACGGCAAGATCGCGGCCTATTTTCCGCGGACGCAGGGAAGTCCGACCGATCTGTATCTTGTGGCCCGGACGGGCTCGGAGATTGCGGGTCTTCCGGCGGCGGTGGTCAGCGCGATTCAGTCGGTCGATCCGAACCTGGCGGTATATGACATACGGAGCATGCAGGAGCGCCTTCACGATTCGCTGGCGCGGCAGCGGTTTGCGAGCACGATGTTGGCGGCGTTCGCGGCCTTTGCGCTGATGCTGGCGGCGATCGGCTTATATGGCGTGATGTCGTACCTGGTGGCGCAAAACACGCACGACATCGGTGTGCTGATGGCGCTGGGTGCGGGGCGTGGCGATGTCCTGCGATTGGTGTTGCGGCAGGGGATGGAGTTAGGCGCGATGGGGATCGCGATCGGGCTGGCTGGGGCGGCGGTCTTGACGCGGGTGATGGCGAGTTTGCTGTTTGGCGTGAGCGCGCGCGATGCGGCGACATTTGCGGTGGTGCCGATGCTGCTGGCGGTGGTGGCGTTCGCGGCGACGGTGATTCCGGCGTGGCGAACCACGCGAGTCGATCCAGTGGTGGCGTTGCACGAGGAATAGCAGTTTCTGTTGAGGTGTTTAGCCGAAATTTCTCGCATGATGAGGCGCTCGTACTGTTTCCTTTGACCGCTGGGCCGCGGATTCGGAATGGATGCCGTTTTGTTTTGCAAGAAAGAATTCTCGATTGTCCTTGACACATACGCTCTGGGGGAACAGGATCACGTCGTGGTTTCGCCGTTTGTGGCGAGACTCCCGCTTCGAAGTCCAAAAGCAGTATCTTTTAAGCTCCGCATCGAGCGCTAAGAGGGCAGAACCTTCTCGGTTTCTTTTTTAATCCCTCGCGCGGGGCACAACTTCCTGTCCGACGTACAGGTCAGCACACCACAGGACGCCAGCGGTTCCAGGCCAATACCACGCAATCCCGACTCGCATTTCGCGGGGAGGGAAAATCGGATTTCTGAAAAAAGGAGAACTACGCATGTCTGAACAAAACAAAACTATCGTCCGCCGTCTGTTTGAAGAACTTTGGAACAAGGGGAATCTGCCAGTTGCAGACGAGCTCATTGCTCCCACCTATACGCACCATGACGCCGCAACGTCCGATGTTGGACGGGGTCCCGAGAGTGAAAAGAAGCGGGTGACGATGTACCGCGCTGCTTTCGCGGACTTGCGATTGACGATCGAGGACATTATTGCCGAAGGGGAAACCGTGATGGCTCGGTGGTCCTGCCGTGGAGCTCATAAAGGCGAGCTTAACGGGATTGCGCCCACGGGGAAGCAATTCGCCATCTCTGGAGTAACGGTTGCCCGCGTCGCTAACGGCAAGATCGTGGAAGGCTGGGTCAACTGGGACGCGCTAAGCCTGATGCAGCAGTTGGGCGTTGTTCCGGAACTCGGCAATAAAGCCAAAGCGGCCGCAAGGTAACTTTCCGGGCTTGCTGAAAGAAATCGGAAGGCCCGACGGCACACGTCGGGCCTTCCGTGTTTTTCTCTGTGGGATTGGATGATCGGGCGTTGATTCGAGCACCACGGCTCAACACCATTCGGGTGGTTTCGTTCGCTGCACGGGCGATTCTAGATCGACACTGAACGATGCGAAACAGGAGGGGCAAAATTAGGTGCGACCGCGTGAGCGTGTGCTAGAGTACCGGGCTGCGATGGGATTGAACGGATACAAACCGGCTGCGGTGCATGCGGAGTTGCCTCCGGACAAGCTGCGGTGGCGGTGCGAAGCTTCGCGTCTGCCGTTTGAGACGACGGCGCAGGCGGAACTGCGCGAAGGTTTCATCGGGCAAGAGCGGGCGCTCCGTGCTTTAAAGATGGGTGTGGAGCTTTCGGCGCCCGGGTACAACGTTTTTGTGTGTGGGTTGGCGGGGACCAGCCGCGGCGGGACGATTGCCCGGATGATTGAAGAGCTACACCCGGTTACCAAGCCCTCGATGGACCGGTGTTACGTAAATAATTTCAAGATTGCGGACCGGCCCCGGCTTTTGTCGCTGCCACGCGGGCAGGCGAATTCGTTCAAAAAAGAGATGCAGGCGGGGATTGATTTTCTGCGGCGGCGGATTCCGCAGGTGTTTGAGGGCGAACCGTTTCAGCGGCAGAAGGGGCGGATCGTCGAGCGGTTTACCGTGCGTGAAAAAGAGTTAATGGACGATTTTACGCGGCGGATTTCGCGGGAACAGTTTGCGCTAGGGCACATGCAGGTGGGAGCCGTGGCGCTGCCGGAGATTTTTCCGGTGCTCGAAGGGCAGATGGTGCCGATCGAGGATATTTCGAAAATGGTGCATGAAGGGAAACTGGATTCGCCGGTAGCGGAGGAGATCGAGCGGAAATACGAGCAGTTCCGGCAGGAATTTACCGTGGTGTACCGGAAGACGCTCACGCTTTCGCGGGAATTGGCTAGCGAACTGAGTTATTTGGAACAGGAAGCGGCTTCGGTTTTGGTCGATGGAGTCATCGAGGAGCTGAAGGAGAAATATCCCAACACTGGAGTGGCGGAGTATTTGGAAGAAGTGCGGCATCACTTGCTGGACAACCTGGATCCGTTCAAGGAACGCGAGGGCGAAGGGGAAGGTGAGGGCGAGGCGTCGCCTTCGCTGGATGGCATGCCGAAGATGCCGGGGAGTGGCCCAGAGCGCGATCCATTTCGTTTGTACGGCGTGAATGTGATTTTGGCACATGGCGACGAGGACGGCTCGCCAGTGATTTTTGAGACCACGCCGACATACGCGAATTTGTTTGGAACGATTCAGCGGGCTTACGATGCGCGCGGAGGGTGGACCAGCGACTTCATGGATTTGCGGGCGGGCTCGTTGCTGCGCGCCGACGGCGGATTCTTGATTATGTATTCGCTGGAGGCGTTGTCCGAGGTTGGCGTGTGGCGAGCCTTGAAGCGCACCTTGAACCACAATCGGTTGGAGATTCAGCCGCTGGAGATGTTCTATCCGTTTGGCGGGAGCGCGCTGAAGCCGGAGGCGGTGCACCTGGACGTAAAGGTGATTTTGATCGGCGACCGCGAGTTGTACGAGATGCTGTACGACTACGAGGAGGATTTTCGGAAAATTTTCAAGGTGCGCGTGGAGTTTGACGAAGAAATGAAGATGAGCGACGGCGTGATCGCGGAATACGCGGGCCGATTGCGGGCGTTGTGCGAGAAAGAGAATCTCTCGCCGTTCGATCGCGGCGCGTTCGCGACCATGTTGGAGTATGGCGTGCGGCAGGCCGGCCGGAGGAACAAGGTG
>JBEKWY010000110.1:0-16380 GCA_049512575.1 Candidatus Acidiferrum sp. | reverse complement strand
TGGCTTGGGTCCCGAATTGCGAATTGCGTCGTATGCACTCCTACTGCCAAGCCACCCGCGCCCGCAGCGATGTAGTAGCGACTGAGAGCCCTTTGACGCCGCTCGTCAAGGCTTCGGCTTGCGGTCAGCGCCAGGGGATGCGCTGGAATCACGGCGCCGCGTCGCAGCACCTGGTGCACTTTGGAATCGAGACGCCTTGTCATGAACGGTAGCGGTGATCTCCAGGGACGCTTTCGTACTAGAAGCGCCCAGCGCGTTCTTCAAAGTGCGTTGGCTTCGTTGAGGTTGCTCCGCCTCGCGCAATCCAGTCGGCGATCCACATGATCACCTGCGCGACTGTGATACGAGGATAGCCAAACAAATCGAAGGCTTTTCCGGCGTCGCTTAGAAGGGCGTCATTCGATTCCACACCTTCGAAGCGCACCGGCTTCTGAAATAGTCTTCCGAATTCCTCAGCGACGCTACGAACGCTCAACAGTTCCGGCCCGGCAATGTTGATGACGAACGGAGGTGCCGATGCGAGGCCGAGCGCTTGCAAACTCATCGCGCTCGCGTCTCCCTGCCATATCGCGTTCAGGTATCCCATGGAAAGAGGAACCGCCTGTTCTGCGTAGACCCGCTTCGCAACATCCAAGAGAACGCCATAGCGCATCTCGCTTGCGTAGTTGAGTCGAAGGATCGTTATGCTCATCTTGGCGGTGCGGCCAAAATGCTCAAAGATCCGCTCTCGCCCGAGGCAGCCCATGGCATATTCGCCCAGGGGATTAAGCGGGTCGCTCTCGCGCGATCCTTTCTTGGAAACGGGGCAAAGTCCATACACGTTGCCAGTGGAAAATGCCGCGATTCGGCTGTGAGGATATCTTTCACACACGAGGCCGGGCAAGAAACTGTTCATGGCCCAAGTGAGTGACTCTTGTCCCGTGGAGCCAAACTTCATACCGGCCATGTAAACAATGTTGGCTACATCCGGGAGGTCGAGGAGCGATTTGCGATTGAGAAGATCGCAGCGGATCGTCTCGACGCCCCAAGCTTGCAGCTGGCGCTCGCACTCGTGCGACGAGAATCGCGAAACTCCGATGACCCTGCGCCGGATCCCTGCTCCCTCCGACGCCCTTTTTGCCATACGCGCGAGTGTTGGCCCCATCTTTCCGCCCACACCCAAAATGAGAAGGTCGTCCTCAAGCGCCGCCAAGGCACGTATCGTTGCCTCCGTCGGCTCGCTGAGGAGTTCGTCCAATTCCGCTACGTCACGAATCGATTTTTTCTGGCTTTCTATCGCCATGTATGCGGGTCTTTTCCGGAGCAACTGCACCGCGCTGACATCAGGACTATCGCACCCGATTGTACTTGAGGCCTTCCATTGTCGTCAGCACCGGTTGTGTGCTGTTCGCTTCGAACACCGATCAAGATGACGTCCCCGATCTTGCCGTGATAGCGTCTAGCGGATCGATTTGCGTTTCTGTGTGGAGCTACCCCTGATGCGCCTTCGCGCTATGACGAAGCAGGACATTCCTAACGCGCAGTGCCTAAAAGAGATAGCGGGTTGGAATCAGACCGAAACAGATTGGGAGCGCTTTCTGGAAGCTGACGAGGCGGGATGCTTTGTGGCTGAGCTGGACGGCCAAGTGTGCGGAACTGCAACGACCATTTCGTTCGAAAACCGGTTCGCGTGGGTAGGTATGGTATTGGTGAACCCGGCGTGCCGGGGCCGAGGCATAGGAACGAGGCTTCTCACTCAAACGATCGAATACCTCGACGCACTCCGAATTCCGTGCATCAAGCTCGACGCCACGCCACAAGGGAGGCCCCTCTACGAGAAACTTGGGTTCTTACCTGAATACGAAATTGAGCGATGGACTTTACGAAGAACCGCCATTCAAGCGACTGGGAGGTCTGAGGCAAGTCGCTTTGCGGGTTTTCCGCCAAGTCTCTTGGAAGACATCTTCGAAACCGATCAAGAGGTTTTTGGGGCGAATCGCAGTTTTCTACTCAAGTCTCTTCACCAACAAGCGCCCACCTTAACTGCGGGAATCATGTCGGAAGGGAAGCTGCAGGGATACACCTTCGGGCGGAAGGGTTCTTTCGCGGATCATCTTGGTCCCTGGATGGCCAACGACGCGCCTGTCGCCCGCACGCTGCTGGAACGATTCCTTGCTTGTTCTATCCGCGATGTCTTGATCGTAGATTGGTTGAAATCAAATGTCGTCGCGGGACAGCTTTTGCGGTCGTTCGGATTTAGTTACACGCGTCCGCTGACCCGAATGTATCGAGGCGAAAACGCACATCCTGGATCGGTAGAACGGCTTTGCGCGATCCTAGGCCCGGAGTTCGGATGATGGAGATGGCACGAGAACATCGAATCTTCTACGGCTGGTGGATTGTTGCTGCGGCATTTTTAAATCTTTTCTTCGCTGTTGGCGTCATCTTTTACGGATTTCCAGTCTTCTACCCGGCGTTTGTGGAATCTTTGGGTTTTACGCGTGCTCAAGTCACGCAGGGATTTCTCTTTGGATTTCTCTTCGCTGGTTTGCCCTTTGGCCTGCTGGCCGGAGCCGTGATCGACCGCATCGGAGTGCGCTGGGTGATTCTCTTCGGCGTAGGCCTGATCGGCATCTCCTTATTTCTCATGGGATCTATAACCAAGTTCTGGCAATACGAAATCCTTTGCATCGTGGAAGTTCTGGGGTACGTACTGGCAGGTCCGATATCGAACCAGGTTCTGATTACCCGCTGGTTCCGCCAACGGCGGGGTCGCGCGATGGGCTACGCCTACCTCGGATTGGGCCTCGGCGGCGTGGTCTCACCACTTCTGGTCGATTTTCTGATTCGAACCGTCGGCTGGCGCCACGCGCTCCAAGGCATCGGCTCGCTGCTGTTAGCGGTGCTCGTTCCGGTCGGAATCTGGATTACGCGTTCCACCCCGGCCGAGTTGGGTCTGTTCCCCGACGGATTCAATGCCTTCAACGCTACCGGCATTGTTGATGATCGTGTTTCGGCTTCAGGAGGTGTGACCGCTGCGGTTCGCACGGCCAACTTTTGGCTCATTCTCGCAGGCGCGACGTTGGTGATCGGAGCCATCGGCGCTGTCATTCAGCATTTCATTCTCTTTCTCAAGGATCAGGGCTATTCGGGCACCACAGCTTCGCGTTTTTCCACCGTCTTGCTGGCATCGAGCTTGGGTGGCCGCGTTTTGGTAGGTTACCTGGCGGATCGCTTCCAGAAGAAGAACCTCATGGCCCTTTTCTATCTGTTGATCGGCGCGTCCACCCTGATGTTGGGTGGGGCTCACTCGTCGACGGCGATCTGGGTCTTTGCCCTGATCTTCG
Source organism: Candidatus Acidiferrum sp. (assembly GCA_049512575.1). Classification (GTDB taxonomy): domain Bacteria; phylum Acidobacteriota; class Terriglobia; order Acidiferrales; family UBA7541; genus Acidiferrum. The sequence goes on along the minus strand of JBEKWY010000110.1, from coordinate 13,054 downwards.
GATTTTCGATGGGCGCAGACTACATGCTCATTCCCCTGGTTGCGGCGGAATGCTTCGGTACGACGTCTCTCGGCAAACTCTTGGCGCTGATCGTCATGGGATATTCCCTGGGACAGTGGGGCGCGCCGTGGATTGCAGGAAGAATTTTCGATGCGCGCCACAGCTACGAATTGGCGTGGAAAATCATGGCTCTTGCGGGTTTGGTTGGCTCCGCTGCCATTTATGCTGTGCGCCCGCCCCCGCGAGAGAACTCGGCGGGTCGGGTAAGCCCTTGAGGGATCAAGGTTAGGGAGCCCCAGTCCCACCCGTTCGCGTTCGCGGGCATTCTAGAACGCCAGACCATCATGCAAATTGACAGCGGAATGGGAGTGACTTAGAGTGCGGACGCGTGGCAAACGATTACTGGCTTGATGGATGCATTCCGCCGGGTCGCGGAGGTTTGTGAAAATGTTTAGACTGATGGTGACGGGTTTATTGTGTTTCGGTTTGTGCGCAACCCTTACAGAGGCCAAGACAACTGTGACTACACAGCCGTTTGGAAAAATGCCCGACGGAACGCCCGTCGAAGTTTTTACTTTGAGCGATGGTGCCGTTGAGGCGCGGATTATCAGTTACGGAGGCATTCTAGTTTCGCTGAAGACTCCCGACCGAAATGGTAACTCCGCGGATGTGGTGCTGGGCTTCGACGATCTTGACGGGTACGTCAGCAACAGCAACGGCCCGCACGGAGCCTTCTTTGGGGCACTCGTTGGGCGTTATGCGAATCGCATCGCGAACGGGACCTTCACGCTGGACGGCAAGAAATATTCGCTGCCGATCAACAATGCGCCGAACTCTCTGCACGGCGGACCGCATGGATTCAACAATGTGGTGTGGAAAGCGAAAGAGATCGCGGACGGCGTGGAATTGACTTATTTGAGCAAAAACGGGGAAGCGGGCTATCCGGGGGATTTGACGGCGACGGTGCGCTATACCCTGGAAAGGGGCGAACTGAAGATCGATTATTCGGCGACGACCGACAAAGACACGGTCGTGAACCTGACGAATCACTCCTACTTCAATCTGGCGGGCGCAGGCAAGGGCGACATTTTGAATCACCAGTTGACCTTGTACGCGTCGCGATTTACCCCTGTGGATGCGACTTTGATTCCCACCGGCGAATTGAAGCCGGTGGCGGGGACGCCGTTTGATTTTACGAAGGCGACGGCAGTTGGAGCGCGGATCGATGCGGATGACGAGCAGATCAAGCTGGGTCACGGCTACGATCACAACTGGGTACTGGACGCGACGGGCGGAAAGCTGGCGCTCGCGGCGGACGTATTCGATCCGGCGTCGGGGCGGGTCTTGCAGGTTCTGACGACGCAGCCGGGGATTCAGTTTTACACGAGCAATTTTCTGGACGGTTCGGTGAAGGGGAAGGGCGGCGTGTCCTACGGGCTGCATGCGGCGCTTTGCCTGGAGACGCAGCATTTTCCGGATTCACCGAATCATCCGGATTTTCCGACGGCGGAACTCGAGCCGGGGCAGAAATATCACCAGGTGACGGTGTTCAAGCTTACGACGCGGTAGGGATTGCGATTGGGCGTATAAGAGCCGGCTGGAAGCCGGCGCTACCAAGAGTGAGAGCCCGGCGAGTTTTGCCGGGCTTTTTTTGTGGGAATCCGTGCCGAGATGGGCCGCAGCAGTGCTGCGCCCCTACATCGGTCCGACGCGTATCGCGAACTTGCAGCTCACAAGGACCACTGGACCAGGGTGTAGGAACGGGCGGGGACCTCAAACTTGGTGCGGCCGTTCGTGGTGGTGGGTTTCGCGAACGATTGCGGGGCCACGCTTTGCGGCGATTGGAAACTGTTTACCGCTTTCAGGTCGTCGCCAGTGAGCAGGGAAGTGGTCAGGACGCGGGTTGGCGCTTGATCCTCCCAGACTACTTCCACGTCGTGAGGTTTTTGCAGGTCGCGATTTAGGATGAAGACGGCGATGCTTCCGTCCGCGGCGTCGTGCGACGCCGCGACGTCCAGATGCGGAACCTGGTCCAATCCTTTGACGTCGTAGGTCGAGGACTCCACCAGGACGTTCAGGGCTGCGCCGCGCGCGAATTGCAGCGCCCAACTGTAGGGGTAAAAGATCGTTTGGCGGAACAAGCCATTCGCGTTGGTCATGATCGGCGCGATGACGTTGATCAATTGCGCCAGGCAAGCGAGTTTCACGCGATCGGAGTTGCGGATCAGGGTGTTGAGCAAGCCGCCGACCAGCAGCGCGTCCTCCAGGTTGTAGATTTCCTCGAGCAGGTGAGGCGCCTCGGTTCGCTTGCCGTTCGTCGCGTCGCCTCGGCGTTCGCGGTACCAGACGTTCCATTCGTCAAAGGAAAGCCACAACTGTTTCGGCGAGCGCTTGTGGCCACGGACGAGATCGCATACCGCGACGGTTTCCGCGATCTGGCGGTCCATGGTCAGATTCATGGCCAGGAATTTTGCACTATCGCCACCAGTAGTCTCGGTATTATCGAAATAGCGGTGCAAGGAGAGGCCGTCTACGTAGTCGTAACATTGCTCGAGGACTTCGCGGTCCCACTCCAGATAGGTGGGCATGAACGGGCCGCTGGAGCCGCAGGCGATGAGCTTGAGCGACGGATCGACATAACGCATTTGCCGCGCGGCGTCGGCGGCTTTCAAGCCGTACTCCGAGGCAGACATGTGTCCGATTTGCCAGGGACCGTCCATTTCATTGCCGAGGCACCAGCGCTCAATTTTGTAAGGTTCCGCGATGCCGTGTTTGCGGCGGAGATCGCTCCAGCGCGTGCCTTTTTCCACGTTGCAATACTCGACGAGGTCGGCGGCTTGTTCGGGAGTGCCGGTGCCGAGATTTAGGCCCATCAGAGGCTCGGTGCCAACTTCTTTGCACCATGCGAGGAATTCGTTGGTGCCGAACTGGTTGGAGTTTAGCGAATTCCAAGCCTTGTCCAGGACCATGGGCCGGTCTTTCTTCGGACCAACGCCGTCCAGCCAGTTGTAGCCAGAGACGAAATTGCCGCCCGGGTAGCGAATGATCGGCACGCCGAGGTGCTTCACTTCGTCCATCACATCTTTGCGGAAGCCGTCGGAGTCGGAGAGCTTGGAGCCGGGGTCGTAGATGCCCTCGTAGATCGCGCGGCCGAGGTGCTCGAGAAAAGAGCCGAAGAGGTTACGGTCGATCGGAGCGATGGTGCGCCTGGAGTCCACATATACACGCGCGGCAGCCGTAGAACTGGCGGCCGGCTTGGCCTGCGCCATCAAGGAACGTCCGAACAGGAGATCGGCGGAGCATGCCATTCCTGCTGCGGAGGCTTGCTGCAGAAAACATCGTCTGGAGGTGCGAAACATGGCGGCGGTCTCCTCGTTAGCCGGGCGAAGTTTGGTAAGGTCAGAGGTGCAAGTAATCGTTTACCCGGCTGAAGGAAAATAGAGCCTCCGGGTCCTGCTGTCAATGAAAGCTTTCACCGTTTTGCCGAGGCTTTCCCCGAGGGCCCGCGCAGGCCTCAGGGGCTGAGGAGTCAGTTCTCTTTGTTTTTTGCGGGCGCTTTCGCTGAGCCCAGCTTATCGAAGTCCTTGATGAACACACGCAATTGAAAGCTGGTACTGATTTTCGTGTACCCAGCGGCGAGTTGTTCCTTGTAGTGATCGAGAAAGAAGTCCATGGGATCGCTGGGATCCATGTCGTAGAGAATGACGTCGGCATCATCCATCGTTACTGTTCCGGCGCGAACGCGATTGCCTTGGTACGACATGTAGTTCCCACGCTGCAACTTCGGTTTGGGCTTGGAATCCGTGCCGCCGAAGGTTTGTATGATCGAGTTCGTCTCGACGCGAACCGCGGTCACTTTGCCGTCGATGTGAGGAGGCGGCAACATCTGCTCCAGATCGAGGATCAGGTCGTTTCCGTCCGATTGCACGCCTGGGACTTTGCCCGATTTGATCAGGTCGGCAACGTCGATGCCGAAGGCGTCCATAAGTCCTTTTACCGGCACGTGCAAAGCCTTAATTTTCTCGCTGTGCAGCCGCAGCTTTCCGTCGGGCGTTGGGCTCAGTACGCCTTGGCTCTCGAAGGGTATGTCGCCCTTATCGTGGAGGCGCCCTTTCATTTTCAGTTGCCCGTTCGCGGTTGAGACGGAGAGGCCCGAGAGGGGTGATTTTGGCTGAGCGAAAACGTAAGAGTTCAGAAGGTTGGCGAGGTCACCAGGACTGATGGCGATCTCCGCAGTATCGATGTGAATTTTAAAGGAATTCTTGTCGTCGAGTATTGGAAACTCGCTGTTCCCGGCCGGAACCAACGCTCCGTTCAGGAAATTGATTTGCACCGCTACTTTGTCGGAGAAACGATACTTCACGTTGCGCATCTGGGCGCGGACCGCGGCATCCGGCTTTTCCGGAGCTGCGGTTTCTTGCGCCGCAATCATGGCTGGAATCGCCAGGCTGACAAGCAGGTAAAATACGCGCCGCGCCGCGGAATAGCTGTTGCTCGAAAAAAAGGAACGAATCGCACAGCGTACAAATTGCAAGCGTGGCCTCCGATTTTAGTGCTGCGGTTGCTGCGGTGGGGTTGGCGCCGGCGGACCGACCTGCGGCGTCACCGTCCCGGGGTCCGAATGTTGGCTGGGCACCAACTTCGTGATCCCCAGGCTTTTGAAAATGGTGGGCCAGTATTCCTTCACGACGTTGTCCAACGCACTGAAACCAATGCGAGCTCCAAATCGAGTGAACGTTTTTGCAGCCGTGCGCTCTTCATCGGGCAGATAGCTGGTCGCCAGGCTCTCGGCCATCAGGCCGCCCATCAGGCCGGACCAATTAAAGGTGCTTCTGCCGTCGTCCGTGCGTGTAACCACCACGCGTTCCAGGGCATAGAGAATGCGGCTGCGGGGACTTCCAAAGGCTTTGACGAAGTATCGGGGATCTTCATGAAGCATCGACGGCAGGAGAAACGTTCCGAACATGTTACTCGACGCCGTGCTTCCTACCGAGGAGCCGTATCTTTTTCCGTAACCACCCCATTCTTGCCCGTAGCCGGGAAGGGAATTGCGAGCTTGGCTGATTCCGGCAGTGAACATGGAGGCTAGAAATCGCGAGGGGGCGATGGTTTCGTCGACCGCTAGTTCAAGCTTCTGGAGCGAGTCCAGAGGTCCTTTGTCATGCGCCAGCTCCGGAAAGAATGTGGAGCGTCTGCCGAGGATTGCGATTGCTGTTTTCAAATCAGATTGCTGCTGGCCTGGGTTCTGTTGCTGAGCTGAGCTTTGCTGTGGCTTAGGTGTGGGGGCATCGGGGAGATTGGCGGTCCTGGCGTCCTCATCGGCCATCGTCACGCCGCAGCCCGTAGCCATGACCACGGACAGGGCTGCGAGTAAAATCCGTCTGCGTGACAAGAGCTTTCGCCGGTCGATCGCCGCCAAAGGATCCTCCTCGATGTGTATCCATTTCGACAAAATGCGCTTCGGCTGGCTGCCATTCGGCGCCCGCCCTTCGCATCACCGTTCCTTAGATGCAGGAAGTTCCGATTATGGCGTCAACATCCACTATGTATGCCTAGATTCCGAGCCCTCCGGCTGGCGGCTCCTTCAAGCTCCCGCCCCGGGTCTTACGCTGTCCTCCGCCCGGCGAATCGGGGTTCTACGGTAGACCCGCTTGCCGATCGGTGTGTTACTATCGGCTCGCCGCATCCGACTCGGTTCCCTATCCTGCCTTGATGGAGGTCCCCATGAGCCGCTCCGTTCGAATTATTGCCATCGTTGTTGGAGTTTTGATCGTATTGGTGCTGGTCGTGCCGTTCCTTATTCCCGTGAACCAGTTCCGACCGACGATCGAGCAAAAGGCTTCCGCTGCACTGGGTCGAAAAGTGGAAGTCGGCAACCTCAGTCTATCGCTTTTCAGCGGCGCGCTGAGCGCCGACAATCTCTCGATTGGCGACGATCCGAAATTCGGCAGTGCGCCTTTTCTAACCGCGAAGTCGGTCAAAGTCGGCGTCGAACTGATGCCGCTCATTTTCTCGAAGACGCTGAACGTAACGGACGTTACGATTGACAGCCCGCAAGTCTCGCTGATCCGCAATCCTGGCGGGATATGGAACTACTCCACGCTTGGCGCATCCTCGGCCAAGCCTCAAGCGCAGACGCCTGCACCGGCCGCCACGCCATCCGCACCTTCCGCGGCATCCGGCGGCGCATTCTCGGTACAAAAGCTGGAATTGAAGAACGGCCGCATCACGGTCGGCTCCACTTCTTCGCAGAAGCGCAGCACGTATGACAATGTGAGTGTGGTCGCTTCGGATGTGTCGCTGACTTCGAAGTTTCCGGTCACCGTCACCGCGGATCTACCCGGTGGAGGCAACTTCAAGGTAGACGGAACCGCTGGTCCTGTGGATCAGACCAACACCGTGCTGACCCCACTCAGCGCGAAGCTCACGGTCGCTTCGCTGAATCTGGCTTCGACAGGATTTCTTGACCCTTCCGCGGGCCTCGGCGGCATTCTCGACCTCAACGCAACGCTCGATTCGCAAAATGGAGTCGCCGACACCAAGGGCAGCGCCAAACTTTCCAAGGCCCTGCTGATTGCCGGCGGATCTCCCGCTTCCGAACCGGTGACAGTTGATTTTCAGACCAAGTACGATCTCACCAAGAACACCGGCGTTCTGGAGCCTTCCACGCTGAAAATCGGCGGAGCAGTAACAAATCTTTCCGGCACCTATGAGATCCCAGGTGACGAGGCAGTTCTGCACATTAAGGTCGAGGGGCAGAATATGCCGGCCAAGGATCTGCAATCTTTCCTTCCCGCGCTCGGGATTAACTTGCCGACGGGCGCTTCCCTTCAAGCCGGGACGCTGAGCACGAGCCTGAGCCTCGCGGGACCGACGAACAAGCTGGTCACGACCGGCAACGTCGGGCTCTTCGGCGCGAAACTTGCCGGCTTCGACCTTGGCTCCAAACTCTCCGCGATCTCGTCGCTGACCGGAGTGAAAACCGGAAAGGATCTGGAGATCGAAAAGATGACTAGCAATCTGCGCATGGCTCCGGAAGGGCTGCAGGCCGACAACTTCAATGCGGTCGTAACGTCGGTCGGCACCCTCGTTGGCGGTGGCACGATCAACTCCAAGAACGCGCTGGATTTCAAAATGGCTGCGACACTCACCGATGCTCTTGGAGCGGTTGGGAGCCCGGTGGGGAGTACCGGCGCGATGCTGGGCAAGCTGGCAGGTGGCGGCAGCAAGAATTGCAAGAGCCAAACCACAGTTCCGTTTCAAATTCAGGGCACGACCGCCGATCCGAAGTTTGTCCCGGACGTCGGCGGCCTCGCGGCTGGCATGCTGAAATCGCAGCTGGGATGCGTGGGCGGGTTGGTGCCGGGAGTCGGCGGATCAAAGCAAAATCCTGCCGGCCAGTTGCAGCAGCTTGGCGGATTATTCAAGAAACCTTAGTAATCAGCCTGGCGTCAGGATCGCAGCCTCGCTGGTTATTCATAACGTAGCGCGACCATCGGATCGACACGCATCGCTCGCCGCGCGGGGATGTAACTTGCAGCCAGAGCCGCGAGAACGAGCAACGCGACCACGGCGGCGTAAGTTCCTGGATCGGTGGCTTTCACCCCGAAGAGCAGGCTCGTGAGCAATTGCGTTACGGCGGCGGCTCCCGCGAGCCCGACCGTGATACCTAACCCCGTCATAAGGACTGTTTGCCGCAAAACCAGCCGCAACACATCGCCTTGACTTGCTCCCAACGCCATGCGCAGCCCGATCTCATTCACTCTTTGGCCCACTACGTACGACATCACGCCATACACGCCGGCGAGAGCGAGACATACTGCCAACGCCGCGAAGATGCCCAGCAGCAGTGTTCGAAAGCGCGGCACCGCGATATTCTCCGACGTAAGCACCTCCATTGTCGTGAACTTCACAGGTACTTCCGGCGACAGTTCGCGAATTTTTTCTCGCACTGCGGGCGAGAGGGTGCCCGGCTGCATCGAAGTTCGCATCAGTAGGGTAAGATCTGTGGCAGGTTGCGGGTGTTGCTCGTTGGGCATGTAGATTTCGGGCGAAGGATCTCGCGCGGGTCCATACTGTCGTATGTTGCCCACGATCCCCACGATCTTCATCGGGTTCATCGAATCCAGCCCACAATAGATGGAGTGGCCGATGGGATCTTGGTTCGGAAAGGCTTGACGCGCCAGGGCTTCGTTGATCACCGCCACGAATGGAGCTTCGTAGGTGTCGCCTTCGTTGAAGTCTCGGCCGGCGCGCAATGGAATTCCTACAGTTGCGAAAGTGTCCGGAGCGACCACGGAATATACCGCGTTTGGCGCGCTGACGTTGAACGTTGCGGGCAAGTGGTCAATGTAGTAGCCGCCGTCCGAACGCGTGTCACCCGGTGGTGCTCCGGTCGCGCCCGCACTTAAAACTCCTGGAATCGCGCGCAGTCGCGGCAGCAGGTCTCTGTAGAAGCGGGACGCACGGCGCGCGCTTTCCAGATCGGACGAAGGCACGCTCGTTTCGACCACCAGCACGTGTTCGATCTGAAATCCGAGCGAAACGTTTTGCAGTGCGACAAAGCTTTTGATCAACAGCCCGGCTCCAGCCACCAAAATGACCGACAGCGCGATTTCCGCGACGACCAGGGCTTGCCGCATGTGATCCGCAAGACTTCCGCCTCCGGTTCGCTGAGCGCTCTGTTTCAACGCCATATTTAGGTCCACGCGCATAACTTGCATTGCCGGCGCCAAGCCGAACAGCAAGCTCGCCGCGAGCGACACGCCCAGTGCGAAAAACAACACGCGGCCGTCAATACCGGCCTCCGCCAGCCGCGGAACGTCTGCCGGAGCCAATGCCACCAGCGCGCGAGATCCCCAGAACGCCAACGCCACACCCAGCCCTCCCGCTAGGAGCGCGAGGACCACACTCTCGGTGATCAATTGCCGCACGATGCGGATACGGCTCGCTCCCACCGCCGCGCGAATAGCAATTTCGCGAGCGCGTCCAACCGCTTTTGCCAGGAGCATATTGGCCAGGTTGGCGCAGGCAATCAACAGCACCACTCCGACGGCGGCCAACATCATGTAAAGAGTGAGACGATAGTCGCCGACCATTTGGTCGCGCAGGCGCGTGACCGCGACGCTCAGGCCGCTGTTCGAGTCGGGATACTTGCGCTCGATCCGCGCTCCGATGGCATTCATCTGGGCTTGCGCCTGCTCGAGGGTAACCCCGGTGCGTAGCCGGCCAACCACCTTATAGTTGTGCGCGGAGCGCAAAGAGGATCCCATCTCCTGGGCATCTACAGGAATCCAGACGTCGGTCTTTTCAGGAAAACGAAAGCCCAAGGGCATCACACCTACGATCGCCAGGTTTTTCCCGGCGATGTGCAATGGCTTGCCGAGTGCATCGCCGGCTTCGCCGAAGTGCCGGGCGGCGAATGTGTAGCTCAGAATCGCGGCGCCCGCACTTCCTGGTTTGAGTTCGTCCGCGCTGAACTCGCGCCCGGCGGCGGGCGATATTGCGAAGACGTTGAAAAATTCCGCCGTCACGGCGGCAGCGTGCGCGTATTCCGCGGTGGCTCCGGAACCAGTCCCCACAGTAACGGCCGTGTCCTGATGGTTGTAAGAGGCCATGGACTCGAACGCGTCGCTCTGATCGTGCCAGTCGTGATAATCGGGCCCGGACACCTGGCTTTGGTGGGCGTCTGCTCTCCAAAAAGTCGCCAACGTGACGATCCGATCCGGCTCGGAATACGCCAGCGGCTTCAGCAGCACCGCGTGGACCACACTGAACATCGCTGTGTTTGCACCGATGCCCATCGCAAGGATCAATATCGCTACGAAAGTGAAGCCGGGGTTCTTCAGCAGCATCCGCACCGCAAAACGCAGATCCTGCGCGAATGTTTCCAGGGCCGGAATGCCGCGGCGTTCGCGATACTTTTCTTCCGCCTGCGCAACGCCGCCGAGCTTGATCAGAGCATTTCGCCGCGCCTCCCCAGGCGTCATGCCCGAGCGCAAGTTGTCGTCGATGTGCATCTGGAGATGACTCTCCATCTCCTGAGCGAATTCCCGATCGGACCGCTTCTTGCTAAAGAAGCCGCCCAGACGCAAAAACCACGCGCGAAGTTGCCTCATGATTGCTCCACACCTGGTGCAAGAAATCGCGCCAGAATCGCAGTTGCTTGTCCCCACTCCTGGGCTTCTTTTGCTAATTGCTTTCGTCCCGCGCGCGTCAGCCGGTAATATTTCGCTTTGCGATTGTTGTCGGACTGGCCCCACTCCGAATTGATGTAGCCTTCCTGCTCGAGTTTCAAAAGCGCCGGGTACAACGTCCCATAGTTAACCGACAGGAGATCACCGCTGGTCTGCTCGATGCGCCGGGCAATGCCATAGCCGTGCAGCGGACCAAGCGTCTGCAACGTCTTCAGCACCATGAGCGCCAACGTTCCCTGCCACACGTCTGCTTTCGAGCTCATTAGCGATTCCTCCTATGGGATACCCATAGTGAGGATGCCATTGCTCCTATTGGAAAGCAATACGATAAAGCGTCTGCGAAAGTTCCATCCGATCTGACGGTAATGGCCTGACCGGCGAGCATCAAGGTCAAGCGCCTCTAAATGGACGCCTTACGGTCGAACGCATCCGTTCCGTTCGCTTCTTGACACGCTCGAAACTTCCCACTAGCCTCATCCGTCTACCAAAGCAATGTTCGGGGTTCGCGTCCTTCCGCGCCGCCCAACGAAGGAGTCCGGAATGCATTCTGTCTTCCGCAGAAGATGGTCGTTTGCAATTGCTCTGACCGCCGCTGTTCTTCTGGTCGCCGGTGTCCCCCGGCTCGCGGCGCAAGGCGGGGAGCCGCAATCGTTCGCCATTCGTGGCGCGACCGTCGTGCCCGTCTCTGGTCCACGCATGGAGAACGCGACGATGATCGTCGCGCACGGCGTAATTACCGCGGTCGGAAAAGATGTCACTTTCCCGCAAGAGACCTGGGTGATCGATGGCAAAGGCTTGACCGTTTATCCCGGACTGTTCGATTCCTTTACCGATATTGGCCTGGTCAGCGCCGCGCCTCCAGCCGGCGCCGAAGGCAGCGCCCGCCCTGCGCAAGCGATTTCGCGCGGGCCCGAAGACCGCCCCGGCTCGACTCCGTGGCATGACGCCGCCGGCGAAGCCAGCCTCGGCGACAAGCGCATCGAGACGTGGCGAAGCGCAGGTTTCACGACCGTCGTTTCGGCGCGCAAGGGTGGCATTTTTCCCGGACAGGGAGCGGTCCTGGACCTCGGAGGCGAACGCAACGGTGATCTGGTGGTGAAGTCCCCCGTGGCGATCCCGGTTTCGCTGCAGCCGGTCGGCAATTTCGCCAGCTTTCCAGGTTCCCTGATGGGCACGCTCGGCTTTGTTCACCAGGTCTGGCTGGACACAGACTGGAGCACCAAAGCCGAAGCCATATACGACCAACACCCTCGCGGCCTCGCGCGTCCTCGCTACGACCGCACCGATTCCGCACTGGCCGGCGCGCTCGATGATCACGCGCTGGTCCTGATTCCCGCGAACAATTCCGTGCAAATTCGCCGCGCTGTTGAGCTGGTCGACCTTTGGTACGTCACCGCCGCGATTTATGGCGGACAAATGAGCTACGAGGTTGCCGGTGAAATCGCCGCGAAGAAGCTGCCCGTTCTCGTCGATCTGAAATGGCCGGAAGCGGACAAGGATGCCGATCCCGACGAAGTTCCTTCGCTGCGCACGCTGCGTTTCCGCGAACGCGCGCCCTCTTCGCCGGCAGCCCTCGCCAAAGCGGGAGTACCGTTCGCGTTTTATTCCGGCGGCATCACCGCGCCGAAAGATATTTTCAAAGCGGCGAAGAAATCGATTGACGCAGGTCTCTCGCCTGATGCTGCCTTGCGGGCGCTGACATTGTCACCCGCGGAGATTTTTGGTGTTTCCGATCGCCTTGGCTCGATCGAGAATGGCAAGATCGCCAATCTGGTCATCACCGACGGCGATCTGTTCGACGAAAAGACGAAAATAAAATTTGTCTTCGTCGATGGCCGCCGCTACACAATTCACGAACCGGAAAAACCGAAGGATCCGCCCAAGGGCGACCTCACCGGCAAATGGAAGCTCGCTTACAACACGCCCGAAGGGGCTGAAGTATCTACCGCCGACCTGACGATGGCGTCCGACGGCGCTCTCTCCGGTTCCTTCACCAGCAAGCGCGGTACGCAGAACCTTCTCAGTGGCTCCCTCAGCGCGGATAAATTCACCTTTACCATCAATATTGTGCTGGAGGACGGACCCGCCGATGCAGTTTTCACCGGCACCTTCGATGGAACGTCGATCAAGGGCAACATCAACGTCGTGGGAATCGACATCGACTTCACGGGCACGAAGGCGCCAACGCGCTCCATGGCTGCGGTAGGATCCGCAAATCGAGAAGGAGTCGCACGATGAATAGGCCGATGAAGAAGTCACGCGTGCTCTTCGTTTTCATCGCCGCGTTCAGTGCCATGATCCTGGCACCAGCGCAGATTGACGCCGCAAACGTGCCAGCCGTGGCGACCGAGCCCGCTCCGGTCATCTTGATTCAAAACGCCACGATTCTCACTGTCTCGCACGGCAACATCGAGCATGGCTCCATCCTCATCAAGGATGGCAAGATCGCGGAGGTCGGCGCTTCGATTAAAGCGCCCAAAGACGCGCAGGTGATCGATGCGGGCGGCCAATTCGTGATGCCCGGCATCATTGACTGCCACTCGCACATCGCCATCGATGGCAACGTCAACGAAGGCAGCATCGCGGTTTCTTCGATCGCCAACACCGCCGACGTCCTCAATCCCGACGACATTAATATTTACCGCGACCTAGCGGGCGGAGTCACAGTCGCCAACATCTTGCACGGCAGCGCTAATCCCATTGGTGGCCAGACCGTGGTCATCAAGCTGCGCTGGGGCCAGCCCGCGTCCAAGCTGCCGTTCGAAGGCGCGTTGCCCGGCATCAAGTTCGCCCTCGGCGAAAACCCAAAGCACTCCAACTTTGGTGGTCGCGGTGCCGAGGCGCGCTATCCCGCCACG
>JBEKWY010000109.1:0-16420 GCA_049512575.1 Candidatus Acidiferrum sp. | reverse complement strand
GACGGAATATTCACCTTCTTGCCGTTCACGCGGACGTGGCCGTGCAGCGTCAGCTGGCGCGCCTGGGCGTGCGAGCTGGCGAATCCGGCGCGCCGGATGACGTTGTCCAGACGGCGCTCCAGCATGATGATCAGGTTTTCGCCGGTCGGGCCCTTGATCCGCAGAGACTTCTCGAAATAGCTGCGGAACTGGCGCTCCAGCAGGCCGTAGGTGCGCTTCATCTTCTGCTTCTCGCGCAACTGCAAACCGTAGCCGGCTACCTTTGGTCGCCGCGACTGGCCGTGCTGCCCCGGAACGAAGTTGCGCTTTTCAATGGCGCACTTCTCGGTGAAGCACCGCAGTCCTTTTAAGAATAACTTCTGCCCTTCCCGGCGGCACAGGCGGCAGACTGCATCTCGGTGTCTTGCCAACTTCGATTCTCCCTTCCCAAAACTCTCGGAACTTTTTTGGTAGCACAGGCACTCTTGCCTGTGCCGCGGTCAACTTCATGCTGACTTGATCCGTCAGCTAAAAATCTCGCCTGTCTCTCCAGCGACGTTGTTGCTCTTCGGCTCAAAGCCGCCCGCGCTCACGTTGGCACAGGCCCTTCGGCACTCAGGGAAAATAAGAGTGCCTGTGCTACTTAAACGCGGCGGCGCTTCGGCGGACGGCAGCCGTTGTGCGGAATCGGCGTGACGTCGCGGATTACGACGATGTGCAGCCCCGCGACGGCCAACGCGCGCACGGCGGACTCACGACCGGAGCCTGGTCCTTTCACGCGGACTTCGACGCTCTTCATGCCGTACTGGTCGCGGGCGATGCCTGCAGCGGCCAGCGAGGCTTGCTGCGCAGCGTACGGCGTGCCTTTGCGCGAACCCTTGAAGCCGATGGCGCCCGCGGACGACCAGCAGATGATGCGGCCATCGGTGTCCGTGATGCTGATCTGCGTGTTGTTGAACGACGCAGCGATGTGCACCAAGCCGTGCGGGATGACGCGGCGCTCGCGCTTCTTCTTGAATTCCTTTTTACGCTTCGTCGCGGCTGCCGGTTTTCCTGGTGCTGCTCCGGCGTCCGGGGTTCCTTTTTGCTGCTCTTTTGCCACGTTTGCTCCGTTTCTCGATCTTGCGAGATGCTTAAGACGCGCACGGCAGTGCCGTGCCCCTACGGGTCCGTGGACCCGCGGAAAATTAGCCCTTCTTGCCGGTTACCTTCTTCTTGGCTGCTACCGCGCCGCGGCGTGGACCCTTGCGGGTGCGCGCGTTGGTGTGCGTTCGCTGGCCGCGGACCGGAAGATTGCGGCGATGGCGAATGCCCCGGTACGCCTGGATTTCGATCAGGCGGCGGATGTTCATCTGAACCTCCTTGCGGAGGTCGCCTTCCACCCGGCCTTCCTGCTCGATGGCCTGGCGGAGACGGTTGACTTCGTCCTCGGTGAGGTCGCGGATTTTCTTCTCGGCATCCACGTTGGCCTTTTCGGCGAGCTTCCTCGCCCGGGCTTGTCCGATGCCGTAGATCGAGGTCAGCCCTACGTACAGGCGCTTCTGCACCGGAAGATCAATACCTGCTATACGTGCCATACGTTCTCCCTTGCTCCTGAATCCTTATCCCTGGCGCTGCTTGTGCTTCGGGTTGATGCAAATTACGCGGACAACGCCGCGGCGATGGATCACCTTGCACTTGTCGCAAATCTTTTTTACCGATGCTCTTACCTTCATTTGCTCCCCAATTCTTGGTGCCTTGGTGCTGATGCGGCTTACTGCTTGCCAAGCTGGGGCACAGCCGTGCTGTGCCCCTACATATTAGATGCAGCGGGGATTCAATCCCCTAAACGCTGATCCTGCTGCATCTTACGACTGGCCGGGCTAAAGCCCAGCACCTACAGGACACAGGCTTAAGCCTGTGCCACAAACCCTTACTTATAACGATACACGATCCGGCCGCGGGTCAAGTCGTAGGGTGAGAGCTCCACCGCGACCTTGTCGCCTGCCAGGATACGGATAAAATTCTTGCGCATCTTGCCGGAGACATGCGCCAGGACGCGGTGCTTGTTCTCCAGTTCGACGCGGAACATGGCGTTGGGCAACGGTTCGATGACCGTGGCCATGACCTCAATGGCGTCTTCTTTCGAGTTGCCGGAGTCGTCTTTCTTTTTGTCGTCGTGTAACGGCTTTGCCATATGCTCCTGATGCTCGCTGGACCGATCTGAAGCTCGGCCACTACAACCGCTTGTTACGAACTTGCTCTGCCGCTTACATCGCGGGGCTGCTTACGTTTGCACAGCCAAGAGTGGCTGTGCTACCCACGACGTTTACTACCAGGACGGACCCGTTACTTCTTTTGGGCGCGTCAGGATCCAGGGGCCGTTGGCGGTGACCGCCACCGTGTGCTCGAAATGAGCGGACGGCTGGCCGTCCGCGGTTTCCGCTACCCACTCGTCCCGCATGTGCACGCCTGGCAGGCCGGCGTTCACCATCGGTTCGATGGCGATGACCATGCCTTCCTGCAGCCGCGCACCGCGTCCCGGATCGCCGTAGTTCGGAAGATTGGGCTCGTCATGCATCTTGGTGCCGATGCCGTGCCCTACGAACTCCCTTACTACAGAATAGCCGTGCTGCTCGACCCAGCTCTGCACTGCATTGCCTACGTCGCCGAGCCGGTTGCCTGCGCGCATCTTATCGATGGCGCGATCGAGAGACTCCCGGGTGACTTCCAGCAGCTTCGCTGTTTCCGGGGCGATCTTCCCAACCGGGACGGTCACCGCCGAATCCGCGAAGTAGCCGTTCACTTCCATCCCGAAATCGATCGAGACGATGTCGCCTTCGCGAAGTTTCCGCTTGGGCGACGGAATCCCGTGAACGATCTCGCTGTTCACCGAAGTACAGAGCGTGCACGGATACCCGCGGTAGCCCTTGAACGCCGGTTTGCCTGGCTTGCCGGCGATTTTTTCCTCGGCGAATTTCTCGAGGTCCATCGTCGTCAGACCCGGCCGAACAATTCCACGGAGCGCGGTCAAAACTTCGTAAACGATGAGGCCGGCGCGGTGCATTTTCTCCAGCTCTTCCGCACTGCGCAGATGAATGGCCATCTTCGTTCACTGGGACCCCGCAACTACCGGAGTCGATTCCGCAACCCCTACCGGAGCAGCCCCGCTAACCGGGATAACTCAAGCCGCTCCGCAAACAATCTCGTCGATCCGCCGCTTTACATCCGGCACACTCTGCGAAGCATCCACTGAGTGCAACCGCCCCAGCCGCTTGTAGTACGCGACCAGCGGCGCGGTTTGCTTCTCGTACGCGTGCAACCGCGGCGCCACAATTTCTTCGCGATCGTCGGGCCGCTGATCGAGCTGGCCGCCGTCGGCGTCGCAGATTCCTTCGACCTTTGGCGGGCGATCGAAAATATTATAAATCTCGCCGCCAACCTTGCACGTCCGCCGGCCGGTAATCCGCCGCAACACCAGCGCCGGGTCGATCGCCAGATGAATCACCAGCGGCGGCTTGTAGCCATGTTGCGCCAGCAGGACACCCAGGTACTGCGCCTGCGCCACCGTCCGCGGAAAACCGTCGAACACGAAACCGTGCCAGCAGTCCGGCTTCTCGATGCGTTCCGCGACCATCTTGAGCACCAGCGAGTCTGGAACCAACTCGCCGCGAGCCATGATGGGCTTGGCCAACTGCCCGAGCGGTGTGCCTTTCGCGATGTTGTCGCGAAGCATGTCGCCCGTCGAAAGATGTGGCACGCCAAACTTGCCGGCCAGCTCTTTCGCTTGCGTGCCTTTTCCCGCGCCCGGAGGCCCGAGAAAAATCACGGCGCGATCCAACGGCTTCGCGGAGCGTGGCTCCGCCGCGATTCCGCCGGCCTTCATTACCGCCGGCCGCGCAGCCGGCCCTTCCGAGCAAACCCTTCGTAGTTGCGCATGACGAGCTGTGCCTCAAGCTGCTGCACGGTATCCATCGCCACGCCGACCACGATCAACAAGGACGTGCCACCGAAATAGAATTGCACGCCAAGACCTTTTAGAAACCAGACCGGGAAATGCCGGTCAAACCATGCGCCGATACCCCAGCCGATGTGGTCGAGGTGAATACCGGTGATCAGCCATTCCGGAAGCAAGCAGACGATTGCCAGGTAGATCGCGCCGATGAAGGTGAGGCGCTTCAGAATCTTGCTGACGTGATCGCTGGTGGTGCGGCCCGGCCGGATTCCCGGGATGAAGCCGCCATTCTTGCGCATGTTGTCGGCGAGCTCGGTCGGATTGAAGACGATGCCGACGTAGAAGAATGCGAACAGAATAATCAGGACGATGTAAACCAGGTTGTACAGCGGCTCGCCGAAGGCGATGACCTGGCTGAAGCTTTTGACGAAGGCGTACTTGGTGCCGAACATCAGCGCCGCGGTGGCGGGAAACGCCAGCAGCGAGCTTGCGAAAATCGGCGGAATCACGCCGCCGGAATTGACGCGCAACGGAAGGTAGGAGGATTGTCCTCCCATGACCCTGCGCCCGACGACGCGCTTTGCATACTGCACGGGAATGCGACGCTGGCCGCCCTCCACGAAAACGATGAAGGCTACGACCGCGATCATCAGCGCGACGAGGAAAATCAAGGCGAGCGGGGTGAATGGGCCCCACGCCTGTGTCTTCGCCTTTTCGTACAGGTCCAGGATGCCGCGAGGCAGGCCGACCACGATGCCGACGAAGATGATCAGCGACATGCCGTTACCGATGCCGCGCTCGCTGATTTGTTCGCCCAGCCACATGATGAATGCCGAACCGGTGGTGAGGGTCAGGATGGTCATCAGGACGAAACCGACGCCGGGATGAAACACCAGCGATTCGCCGCCGTAGGTTTGCGCTTGCAAGGCGGTGGCGATGGTCGTCGATTGAATAATGCTGAGCACGATCGTCAAATAACGTGTGTACTGCGTGATTTTGCGGCGGCCGAGCTCGCCTTCTTTTTGCAGCTTTTCGAGATACGGAAACACCACGGTCATCAGTTGCAGGATGATCGACGAGGTGATGTACGGCATGATGCCGAGCGCGAAGATCGTGAGCCGGCGCAGGTTGCCACCGCTGAATAGGTCGAAGATGCCCAGGAACGAGCCCGCACCCTGCTGGAAAATGGTTTCCAGCACGCGCCAATTGATGCCCGGCGTGGGAATGTGCGCACCGATGCGATACACCGCCAGCAAGGCCAGTGTGAAGAGCACACGGTTCCGCAAATCCGGGATGCGGAAGAGGTTCTTGAAGGCTTCGAAGAATCGATTCATGCGCTTACGTTATTTCCTTATGTCCACAGCCAAATTTCGCCGGCCAAATTACTTGATCCGGGTTACGCCACAACCTCGAATGTGCCGCCTGCCGCACTGATTTTCTCTTTCGCCGATGCGCTGAACGCGTGGGCGTGAATGGCGAGCTTGGTGGTCAATTCACCGTCGCCGAGGACCTTGATGCGATCGGTCTTGCGGCGGATGAAGCCGTGCGCGCGAAGCAGATCGGGAGTCACCGTCTCGCCCGCTGGAAAAACGTTGAGTTCTTCCAGATTGAGAACGGAGTACGTGACGCCAAACGGATTGTGAAATCCGCGCTTGGGCATGCGGCGATGCAGCGGCATCTGGCCGCCCTCAAAACCCCGGCGGCGCGAATAGCCGCGGCGGGATTTCTGACCTTTGTTGCCGGCGCCGGCGGTTTTGCCGAGCTTCGAGCCCATACCGCGGCCGACGCGAACTTTCTTGATGCGCGAGCCCTTCGGCGGATGCAGGTTCGACAAGCTGTACGGACGGCGGTTCGTTGAAGACTTGCGCGCCGTGCGCTCGCTTCGGGGTCCGGTTCTCTTGGATACTTTTTTCGCCATGGCCCTATTCCACCACTTTCACGAGGTGACGCACTTTGTGGATCATGCCGCGAATCGACGGCGTGTCCTCGCGCTCAACTACCTGATGCATTCTTCGCAGGCCGAGCCCGCGAACCGCTTGACGGATGTCGTCCGTAGAGCCGATGAAGCTGACCACCTGCTGGATCTTGACGGTGCCGGTGGCCTTCCCGGCCGCTTCCGATTTCTTTTTCGTGGTCATGATGCGCTCTCAACCGCGGCGGCCTTCGGATACCTGCCGCGAATTTCGTCCACCGTCTTCGAGCGCGTTTCCGCGACCTGAGAGATGTCTTTCAGGCTGAGCAGCGCCGCGAAGGTGGCTTTCACCACGTTGTGCGGGTTGGAGGTGCCCAGCGACTTGGTTAACACGTTGTGAATCCCAGCCACTTGCATAACTTTACGCACCGGGCCGCCGGCGATGACGCCAGTGCCTTCGGAGGCGGGCTTCAGCAAGACCTGCGCCGAGCCGTAGCGCCCCAGAACCTGGTGCGGAATCGAGGTGCCTTTGAGATTCAGCTTGATCAAATTCTTTTTAGCCTGCTCGATACCCTTCTTGATGGCCATGGGCACTTCGCGCGCTTTGCCCATGCCGAAACCCGCGTGGCCGTGATTGTCTCCGACAACCACCAGCGCCGAGAAGCTGAGGTTCTTGCCGCCCTTGACGACCTTGGTGACGCGATTGATGGCGATGACGTCATCTTTCAGGTCGGACGGATTCACCTCTAACAGGCGCCGTACTGATAAACTGTCCCGCAAAAGTTGCTTCGACATAGGCTTAGAACTGTAACCCCGCTTCCCGCGCCGCATCTGCGAGCGCCTTGACGCGGCCGTGGTACTTGTACCCGCCGCGGTCGAACACTACCTTGGTGACGCCGGCTGCTTTGGCGCGGTCGGCGATCGCTTTACCGATCACCTTGGCCGCCGCGATATTGCCGCCGCCTTTGAGATTCTTTTTCGTTTCCTTGTCGACCGAGCTGGCCGACGCAAGCGTCTGGCCGGTGCGGTCGTCGATCACCTGGGTGTAGATGTGGCCCAGCGAGCGGTACACGCAGAGGCGCGGCCGTTCGGGTGTGCCGGCAACCCGGGTGCGCACGCGTTCGTGAACGCGGCGCCGATGCGCGTCTTTCGAAATGTTGCGAACTCTTGCCGTTGCCACTGTTGCTTCTCCTTCGAAACTGCGGCCGCTTCTGGCGGCCTCCAAAACCACGGGTCTAAAGACCCGCCACTACATGTTGCGCGACGCTTTACGCGCCGCCGGCCTTTGCTCCGGCTTTACCGGCCTTCTTCTTCAGCCGTTCGCCCGTGATGCGAACGCCCTTTTGCTTGTACGGATCGGGCGGACGCAGCGAGCGAATATCCGCCGCGACTTGCCCGACTTGGCCCTTATCGGCGCCACTGACGACCAGATGCGTTTGCTTCTCGACGGCGATCTGAATGCCTTCGGGAATGTGAAACTCGATGGGATGCGACTTGCCGAGCGCGAAGGCCACCATCTTGCCCTTCAGTTCCGCGCGGTAGCCGACGCCGACGATATCGAGATCCTTTTTGAAGCCGGTGGTGACGCCGGTGACAGCGTTGGCCACCAGAGCGCGCGCGAGACCGTGCAGCGCGCGGTGATCTTCCGTGGCGCGGATGGCGTTCAACACGCCGTCTTTTTGCTCGAAGGTGATTCCGTGCGGAAGTGGAACCGTGAGTTTGCCCTTCGGCCCTTGCACTTCGACGCGATCGCTTTGCAGCGCGATTTTTACGCCGCTTGGCAGCGGAATTGGTTTGCGACCGATACGTGACATCTGTTTTCCCTTATCCTTAACAACGTGCTTAATTTCTTACGCCGGGCAAAGCAAGCCCCGTCCCTACAAAACCTGAGCTACCAGACCTCGCAAAGAATTTCACCGCCGAGTTTCGCTTTGCGGGCGGAGCGGCCGCTCATCAGGCCTTTCGGCGTGGTCATGATGCTGATGCCGAGCCCGCCAACGACCGGGCGAATGTCAGCGGTCCCCAGATAGCGGCGCGCGCCGGGGCGCGAGATGCGCTTCAGGCCGGTGATCACGCTGCGGCGATCGGGCGTATATTTCAGGAAAACGCGCAACTGCTTGCGCGTCTTGTTTTCGTCCACCAGCTTGAAGGTCGAGATGTAGCCCTCTTCCTTGAGAATGCGGGCGATTTCGGTCTTCAGCTTGGACACCGGCACGTCCACGCGCTGGTGCTTGGCGGCGGCGGCGTTGCGAATGCGCGTCAAAAAATCGGCGATGGGATCAGTCTGCATGGTTCGTCTACCAACTCGCTTTCGTGACGCCGGGAATTTCGCCCTTGAGGGCCATCCCGCGGAAACAGATTCTGCACATCTGGAACTTGCGAATATAGCCACGAGCGCGGCCGCAAACGCGGCAACGGTTGCGCACGCGCACCTTGAATTTCGGCTTCTTGAGTGACTTGGCGATTTTTGCTGTGCGTGCCATTTACTGTTGCACCCCCGGAGTTCGCAGCGGAAAGCCCAAACCCTTGAGGAGTTCGCGGCCTTCTTCGTCGTTGTTGGCGGACGTGGTTAAAGTGATGTTCATGCCCTTGATCTTGTCCACGCGCGTGTAATCGATTTCAGGAAACACCAGCTGATCTTTCAGGCCCAGCGTGTAGTTGCCGCGGCCGTCGAAGGCGTTCGAGGGCAAGCCCCGGAAATCGCGTACGCGCGGCAGAACCACATTGCATAGACGGTCGATGAATTCGTACATCTTGTCGCCGCGCAGCGTGACCGCGCAGCCGATGGGCATGCCCTTGCGGATTTTGAAGTTCGCGATGGACTTCTTCGCCCGCGTGATGATGGGCTTCTGTCCGGTGATCTGCCCGAGTTCGACCGCCGCGGTATCCAGCAGCTTGGCGTTCTGGCTGGCTTCGCCGAGGCCGATATTCAGCGTGACCTTCTTGAGCTTCGGCACGGCCATGATGTTCTTCCAGCCGAAGTGCTTCATCAGCGCCGGCACCGTTTCGTTCCGATATTTTTCCTGCAATCTACTCTTGATCGCCATCTTTGCCTTTTCTCTCGCTTCTTGCTTTTACTTTTCGCCTTTACTTATCTAGCGTTGCGTTGCAACGTTTGCAGCTTCGCGTCTTGGTGCCGTCCGGCAGAACCGTGTGGCCGATGCGGGTGTGCTTGCCGCAGCTTCCGCAGACGACCATGACGTTGGAAACGTTAATCGCGGCTTCTTTCTCCACGATGCCGCCCTTGATGTTCTTTTGCGGGTTCGGCCGGGTGTGGCGCTTTACGATGGCCACGTGCTCGACCACCACGCGATTCGTTTTCGCATTGATCGACAGCACGCGCCCGCTCTTGCCCGCGTCGCGGCCGGCGATCACGCGCACCTGGTCGCCCTTGCGAATCTGGATGCGCTTGCGTTCCGTTCGCTCGTGTCTAAGAGTCATTGCTTACCAAACCTCCGGAGCCAGCGAAACAATCTTGGTGAATTTCTTTTCGCGCAGCTCTCTCGCTACCGGGCCGAACACGCGCGTGCCCACCGGCTCGCCCGCATCGTTGATCAGTACCGCGGCATTGTCGTCAAAGCGGATGTAGGTGCCATCCCTGCGACGGCGTTCCTTGCGCATCCGAACGACGACGGCTTTCACCACCGAGCCCTTTTTCACCTGGCTCTCAGGCGTCGCTTCTTTTACGGACGCGGTGATGACGTCGCCGAGACCCGCTTGGAGTCCCGCATCGCCGCCCACCGGCATAATGCACATAAGCTTTCGCGCGCCGGAATTGTCGGCGACGGTCAGCCAAGTTCGCATCTGAATCATTTGGTCTGCTCTCCCGTTCCGTTATTCCGCCGACGTGTTTCGCGTCAGGATTTCTTTCAGCCGCCAGCGCTTGAGCTTCGAGAGCGGCCGCGCGGAAACGATGCGCACGGTGTCGCCCGTCTTGGCTTCGCGCTTTTCGTCGTGCGCGTAAAATTTCTTGGAGATGCGCACCACGCGGCGGTACTTGGGGTGCTGCACCAGCCGCAAAACTTCGACGACGATGGTTTTTTCCATCTTCGCGCTGGTTACGCGCCCGGTGAGCACATGCTGCTCGTGGCGCGCTTCCGGCGCGGTTGTGGGTGCCGTTGTTTCGGTTGCCATTACGCTTTCCTCGCTGCCGCGGGCCGAGACTGGGTCTGGGCCGGCTTGGTCTGAGCCGATAGTTCATTCGCGCGCAGCAGTGTTTTCACGCGCGCTAAATCTTTTCTGGCTTCGCGCAGGCGCTTGAGCGCCTCCGCCTGGCCGGTGGTCAGCTGAAAGCGCAGCCGGAAAATCTGCTCGGTGAGCTCTTTCTGCTGGGCTTCCAGTTCGTTCACGCCCGCTTCGCGGATTTTTTCGATGCGTCGTGGCATGTTAGAAGGTCCCCACACGGGTGACGAATTTCGTTGGGATCGGCAGCTTGTGCGCCGCGAGCCCCAAAGCTTCTTTCGCCGTCGCTTCGTCAACGCCCGCCATCTCGAACATGATGCGTCCCGGCTTCACCACCGAGACCCACTTTTCCGGCGCGCCCTTGCCTTTGCCCATGCGGGTTTCCGCGGGCTTCTTGGTGAAGGGCTTGTCCGGAAAAATACGGATCCAGAGTTTGCCGCCGCGCTTGATGAACCGGGTGATGGCGACGCGCGACGCTTCGATTTGACGGTCGGTGATCCACGCGGCTTCCATGGCTTTCAGGCCGTACTCGCCGAACGCCAAATCTCCGCCGCGCCAGGCTTTTCCGTTGCGCCGGCCGCGCATTTGCTTTCTGTACTTCACTTTCTTGGGCATCAACATCGTTGTGTTCTCTTTTCCTCTTTACCCGACCGCTCAGTCAATCTTTGCTGCCCGGCTTACATCTTGGCCTTCGGACGGGCACGGCCGTGCCGTGCCCCTACCATTTTCGTTACGCTACTGCGGCTACGCCTTCGCGTTCCTTTTGAATTTTCGAGACGCGCTTGGGCACGTTTTCGCCCTGATAAACCCAGCACTTCACGCCGATCACGCCGTAGGTGGTGTTCGCTTCGGCAGTGCCGAAGTCGATGTCCGCACGCAGCGTTTGCAGCGGCAACCGGCCTTGCAGGTACCATTCTTTGCGCGCGATTTCCGCGCCGTTCAGGCGGCCTGCGACGCGCACCTTGATGCCTTTGCAGCCGAAACGCAGCGCTGAGTCCACCGCTTTGCGCATCGCGCGGCGAAACGCGACGCGCTTTTCGAGCTGCAACGCAATCGATTCCGCGACCAACGTCGCGTCCAGTTCCGGGCGGTGCACTTCCTGGATGTCGATGTGCACTTCGCGTTTGGTGCGCTTTTGCACTTCCTGCTTCAGCTTGTCGATTTCCGAGCCCTTGCGGCCGATGATGATGCCGGGGCGCGCGGTGTAAATGCGCACCACCAGCTTGTTGGCTGCGCGCTCGATGTCGATCGAGCTGATGCCCGCGCTCTTCAGCTTTTCCTTCAGCTCGCGGCGCAGCTTCACGTCTTCGTGCAGCAGCTCGGCGTAGTCGCGGTCGGCATACCAGCGCGATTTCCACGGCTTGTTGTAACCGAGACGAAATCCGTACGGATGTGTTTTCTGTCCCATTCAGGTCCTCTCTACTTCTTGCCCTTCTTCGGGGGCGCTTGCTTTCCGGTCAGTGCCTTGCGCACACGGCGCGCGGTGCCGCGCACGCCCTTTTGCGCTGCGGCTTCCGCTTCGATCGCCGCCACGCGTTCAGCAGCGGCCACGTGATGCTCGGCCACGCCAACCCACAAATGCGCGGTGCGCTTCTGGTAGCGGAATGCCCGGCCCATCGGCGCCGGCCGCAAACGCTTCCATCGCGCGCCCTCGTTCACGAAACACTTCGCGACGAATAGTTCGTCCACGTCGAGCGGCGCGCCGGCGTCCTCCGCCTTGCGTTCCGCGTTGGCGATGGCGCTGCGCAGCACCTTTTCGATGTGCTTCGCGGATCGCTTGGGCGTAAACCGCAGCGTCTGCAGCGCGTCCTGCACTTTGCGCCCGCGAATCAAATCGATCACCAGCCGCGCCTTTTGTGGAGACATCCGCACGTGCTTGGCGAGCGCGTGCGCTTCAATCGAACCAGCTTGTGTCTGTACGTCAGCCATGTCTTATGCCTTCGGCGCCGCCGGAGCCGCGCCGCCTCCCGCGGGTGCGCCCGCTGCCGCCGGAGCCGCGCCTGCCGCGCGCTCGAGCGCTGCCTTCACGGCGTGGCCTTTGAACGTGCGCGTCGGCGAAAACTCGCCCAGCTTGTGACCAATCATCTGCTCGGTCACGTACACGGGAATAAATTTCTTCCCATTGTGCACGGCGATGGTGTGGCCGATCATGTCCGGCACGATCGTCGAGCGCCGCGACCAGGTCTTCACGACTTTCTTTTCGTTTCGCGTGTTCAGTCCTTCGACCTTTTCGCGCAGGTGGCCGTCAACAAACGGCCCCTTTTTCAGTGAGCGTGCCATCGATTCCTTATTCCTCCACGCGGCGCAACCGAACCCACGGCG
The DNA here is from genome assembly GCA_049512575.1 of Candidatus Acidiferrum sp. GTDB lineage: Bacteria > Acidobacteriota > Terriglobia > Acidiferrales > UBA7541 > Acidiferrum. The sequence continues at coordinate 4,091 of JBEKWY010000109.1, read as the reverse complement.
CGCGCCGCATCTTTTTAAAGCCGCGCACCGGACCCGGTACGCGGTGCGATTTCGGGCAGAACGGGCACACGAAGCGCGTGCCTTGTGCGTTCGGGATACGCTCCACGATCACCGCCCATCCGGTCTTGCACAGCTTGTACAGCACCGGCTCCAGCGGAACCGCCACAACCTTTACCGGCCGAACCGGCTTGCTGCTTTTCACCGCCGCGCGCTTTGCCGGTGCGCGCTTCACGGGCCGCCGTCTCGACCGCTTGGCCGCCGTGCGCAACGATGTTCTCCGGCTGGCGTTGCGTCCTGTTCGAGTTGTTCGTGTCGCTCGCATCGTTTGCGCTCTCACCGGACTGCTCTGCCATCGCCGTCCGGTACTGGCATCCACCGCTTGCCTTATCTTTACTTCCTCGCTTCGCTGCGTCTTTACTTCGCTTCGTTACTTCCTTCGTTGCACGATCTGCTTATCCGTGCGCTTGTTGCGTCGCGTCTTCTTGCCGAGCGTCGGGAAAGCCCAAGGTGTTTGCGGGTGATTGCCCTTGACCTTGCCTTCACCACCGCCGTGCGGGTGATCGACCGGGTTCATAGCCACGCCGCGAACGGTAGGCTTAATACCGTGCCACCGCGTGCGTCCCGCTTTGCCGTAGGTTTCGTTTTCATGGTCGAGATTGCCGACCTGGCCAACCGTCGCCATGCAATCCACGGAAAACTTTCGTACTTCGCCCGAGGGCATCTTCACCAGCGCGAGGTCACCCTCTTTGCTGAGCAGCTGCGCCGCGCCGCCCGCGGAACGAACCGCTTGTCCACCGCGCCCCGGATACAGCTCGAGGTTGTGGACCATCGTGCCGGGAGGAATGTGCTTGATCTGCAGCGCATTGCCCGGAAGAATGTCCGCGCCTTCGCCGGTCGAAACCGTCGCGCCCACTTCCAGACCCACCGCGTGCAGGATGTAGCGCTTCTCGCCGTCAGCGTAATGCAGCAGCGCGATGTTCGAGCTGCGGTTCGGGTCGTACTCGATCGACGCCACCTTCGCGGGCACGCCCACTTTGTCGCGCCGGAAGTCCACCTGGCGGTACTGCTTCTTGTGACCGCCGCCGCGGTGCCAGATGACGATTTCGCCCTGGTTGTTCCGCCCGCCGGAGCGCTTTTTCGGCTCGAGCAGCGCCTTTTCCGGCGTTTCCTTGGTGATATGGCTCTTGTCCAGGACGGTGATAAACCGCCGCGACGCCGTGTATGGATTAAAGCTTTTCAGTCCCATCGCAACCTCTTACCTTTTTGCGCGTTCTTGCTGCCACTACCGCGCAACCTCAACTTCACTGCTCACTGCACTGGGCCGAGTGTTACTAAAATCTGAGCGTTACAAATTCTCCGCGTACTCGATCATCTTTTCGCCTTCGGCGAGCTTCACGTACGCTTTCTTCCAGTCCTTGCGGTAGCCCACGCTCTGGCCGCGGCGCCGCATCTTGCCGACGAAATTCGCGGTGCGCACGTCGTCGACCTTTACTTTGAAGATCTGCTGCACCGCTTCCTTGATCTCCGTCTTGGTCGCGCCTGCCGCCACTTCAAAGACCACTGTGTGATACAGCTCTTTTACGCCCAGGCCTTTTTCGGTGATGATCGGCCGGCGAATGATTTGATAGTGAGGGGCTGCCATGACTTATTCCTTCCCCTTCTTCGGTTTCGCGGCCTTTTTCGCCGCTGCTTTCTTGACCGGCTTGGCCGCAGCTTTCGCTTTTGGCGCCGCTTCTTTCTTTACTGCCGGCGCCGGAGCGATTGTTTCGACATGCGGTGTCGCCGCCGCTGCTGCTTCGGGATCGAGTGTGCGAATTAGCCGCGCGACCGCGTCCTTCGACAACAACAGCAAGTCGTGGTTCAGCAGGTCGTACGCTTGCAAAACATTCGGCGCCACCAGCTTCACGCGCTCGAGGTTGCGGCTGGCGAGTTCCAGGTTGCGGTTTTCGCCGTACGCCACCAGCAAAGCCGACTTCGTATGGTTCAGCTTGCCGAGAATCACGCTGAGTGCCTTGGTCTTCGGCGTTTCGAGCGACCATTCGTCCACCACAGTCAGTTTCTGCTCCGCAAATTTCGCCGAGAGCGCGGAGCGCAGCGCGCCCAGCAGCATCTTCTTTGGCAGCGCGTAGCTGTAATCGCGCGGCTTGGGCCCGTGCACCGTTCCGCCATGCCGCCAGAGAGGCGAACGAATGGACCCGACACGAGCGCGGCCGGTGCCCTTCTGCCGCCACAGCTTGCGGCCTGCGCCGCTCACTTCGCTCTTGTCCTTGGTCTTGTGCGTGCCGCGGCGGATTTCCCGCATGTACCAGCGCGAGGCTTCATGCAGCAGGTTCTGATTCACCTTCGCGCCAAACACCGCGTCGGCGAGCTCCACCTGCCCGACCTTCTTGCCTTCCAGATTCACTACATCCACGACCGGCATAATCTCGTTTCCTTATCGCGAGCTAAAAACTCACTGCGTAACACCGTTCCGGCCAGCCGGAACGCCCCTGCAACCAACACTTATTTCTTGCCTTGCTTGGCCTTGATCGTCTTACGAATCTTTTTGATAAAAATGTACGTTCCGCTGGGGCCCGGCACCGATCCTTTGACCAGCAACAGGTTTTCGTCGGTGTCCACTTTCACCACTTTCAAGTTCCGCGCGGTAACCCGCTCGTTGCCCATGTGCCCGGGGAAATGCTGGTTCTTCCACACGCGCGATGGGAACGAACTGCCGCCGATGCCGCCCGGCGCGCGGTGAAACATCGAACCGTGCGTCGCGTCGCCGCCGGCGTAATGCCAGCGTTTCACGCCGCCGGCAAAGCCCTTGCCCTTGCTGACGCCGCTGACGTCCACCAGCTCGCCAGCCTTGAAATTTTCCACCAGCACGCGGTCGCCGACTTTGGTTTCATCCGCCGACTCTTCGATGCGAATTTCCTGCAGCACCTTCATCGGCGCCACCCCGGCTTTTTTGTAGTGCCCGGTCATCGCTTTGTTGACGCGTTGCGGCTTGACGAATTCCACGAGTCCCAGTTGCGCGGCCTCGTAACCGTCAATCGTTTTCGTACGGCGCTGCACCACCACGCACGGACCGGCCTGCAACACCGTGCAACCCACCAGCGTGCCGTCGTCCTGGAAGACCTGCGTCATTCCCAGCTTGATTCCGATAATCCCGTTGACCGCCATCGCTTCGTCTCTCTCTTTCGCAGCATGTCGCGCACTGCGGATATTGGCTGCGTACTGCTTTTGATTTCGCCTGCTGGCTTTCGCTACCAGAGGTCGCGCTAAACCGCGCCCCTACATTTCCATTATTTTCCTGCGTGCCCGAACGCTTTAATTTCCACGTCCACGCCTGGGGGCAGGTCGAGTTTCATCAACGCATCGACCGTATCCGGCGTCGGCTCAAGGATGTCGATCAGCCGCTTGTGCGTGCGCATCTCGAACTGCTCGCGCGACTTCTTGTCCACGTGCGGAGACCGCAGCACCGTCCAGCGGTTGATAGTGGTCGGCAGAGGAATCGGGCCTGCAACATCAGCTCCGGTCCGCTTGGCGGTCTCCACGATTTCCCGCGTGGATTGGTCCAGAATCCGGTGATCGTACGCCTTCAAACGAATGCGAATTTTGTCGCCTTGTCTCATTTAATTATTCCAAAACCCTCTCTTGAAACCCGACTACTCGATGATCTCCGTAACCGCGCCTGCTCCCACCGTGTGGCCGCCTTCGCGAATCGCGAAGCGCAAGCCCTTTTCGAGAGCGACCGGCGTGATCAAGCTGACTTCGCAGCTCACGTTGTCCCCTGGCATCACCATTTCCACGCCCGCCGGCAGCTTCACGTCCCCGGTCACGTCCGTCGTGCGGAAGTAAAACTGCGGCCGATACCCCGTGAAAAACGGCGTGTGCCGCCCGCCTTCTTCCTTGGTCAACACGTACGCTTCGGCCTTGAATTTCGTGTGCGGCGTGATCGATCCCGGCTTGCACACCACCTGCCCACGCTCCACGTCTTCTTTTTCCGTGCCGCGCAGCAGCAACCCAACGTTGTCTCCCGCAAGACCTTCATCCAGCAGCTTGCGGAACATTTCCACGCCGGTCACCACTTTCTTCTGCGTTGGACG
>JBEKWY010000108.1:0-16928 GCA_049512575.1 Candidatus Acidiferrum sp. | reverse complement strand
TCGACCGGCTCGTAGCTGAGCTGAATATCGTCGTTCACCCATTTTGCCCGCGTGGTCTTGAGCCAGTTGGCGTCGTCGCGATCCGGAAAATCGGGTTTGTAGTGCGCCCCGCGCGATTCGTTGCGGTAAAAGGCGCCGATCGTGATCGCGCGCGCCAAAATCAGCATGTTTTCCAGTTCCCGCGCGAAGTTGAGCGTTTGATTCGACCACCGTGTACGGTCGCTCAGATTGATTTTCCGATACCGCGACTGCAATTCACCGAGCTTCGCGTACGCGCCTTCGAGATTCTTGTTGATGCGCGTCACGGTCACGTGCTCGGTCATGACTTTGCCGAGCTCCTTCCAGATGGTGATTGGATTCTCGGCGCCGTCCTGCGCGATCAGCGCCGCGTTCTTTTCCTCCTGGCGCTTTTGCTCGCGTGCAAAGACGCTCGAATCCACGGATTCCGCACCTTTTTCAACACCTCGAGCGTATTTCACCGCCGCCGGGCCAGCAATGCCGCCGCCGAAGATGCACGACACCAGCGAATTCGCTCCCAGCCGGTTCGCCCCGTGATACTGATATTCGCATTCGCCAGCGGCATAAATGCCGGGGACACTCGTGGCCTGATCGTCGTTGTTGACCCAAATCCCACCCATCGTGTAGTGCATCGCCGGAAAAACCTTCATCGGCTCGTCGCGCGGATCGACGCCCACAAACTTTTCATAGATTTCGAGGATGCCTTCGAGCTTTCGGTCCAGCGTCTCGCGCGGAATGTGCGTGACATCGAGATACACCGCCGCTTGCCCGTTGATGCCCAGCTTTTCCTGATAGACGATGCGATGAATCGCGCGGGTCGCGATGTCCCGCGGCACCAAATTGCCGTACTTCGGATACCACTCTTCCAGAAAATAAAATCGTTCGGCCTCCGGAATACTCTTCGCCGCACGCTTATCTGACGGATTCCGCGGCACCCAGACGCGCCCGCCTTCTCCCCGAGCGGATTCGCTCATCAATCTCAACTTGTCTTCACCAGGAATCGCCGTCGGATGCACCTGGATGAATTCGCCGTTGGCGTAATCGACGCCTTGCTGCAAAAGCGCCGACTGCGCTGAGCCGGTACACACGACCGAATTCGTCGAGCGGCCAAAAATCGCGCCAATGCCGCCCGTGCAAAAGATCACCGCGTCCGCGGCAAACGTCTTCACTTCCATGGAGCGCAGATCCATGGCGCAAATCCCGCGACCCGCTCCGCTTTCATCGATGACCGCCGACAAAAATGTCCAGCCTTCGCGTTTTGTCACGCACCCTTCGGATTCGTGCCGGCGCACCTGCTCGTCGAGCGCATAGAGAAGTTGCTGCCCGGTGGTGGCGCCCGCAAATGCGGTGCGGTGATACAACGTCCCGCCGAAGCGGCGATAATCCAGCAGTCCCTCTGGCGTGCGATTGAAGGTGACGCCCATGCGGTCAAGCAGATCAATAATTCCCGGTGCCGCCTCACACATGCGCTTGACCAGCGACTGATTCGCAAGAAAATCTCCGCCGTAAATCGTGTCGTCAAAATGTTTCTGGGTGGTATCGCCTTCGCCCTTTTGATTTTTCGCTGCGTTGATCCCGCCCTGTGCGCACACGGAATGTGAGCGTTTCACCGGCACGATCGAGAACAACTCCACCGGCACACCCGCTTCCGCCACGCGAATCGTGGCCATCAGGCCGGCGAGACCTCCGCCCACGACAATGATCTTGGGTTGTCTCATTTTGAGGTGACGTAGGAAGCGAACGGATGCCAGTTTAGCCGGAAGCTAATCAAAATCAGCACGCCAACTACGCTGAAGGTAACGCCAACCAGCACGCCAAGCTGTCCCGCAGCACGTTGCGCGCGAGCCGTGGCCGCCAGTCCCCACTTACACACAAAATTCCAGATGCCGACACCGAGATGAAAGGAAGAGGCCAAAACGCCCACAAGAAAAAATGCCAGATACCAAGGATTCTGCAGATCGTGCTCAACGGTCGCGTACGTGGATGTTCCGTGCGTCAGCCAGCGCTCGGTGTACAAATGCCAACCAATATAAGCAAAAGCAATCAGTCCGGTGTACCGCTGCAGCGTATACAGCCAGTTTTTCACCCACGGATATTCCGAAACGTTCGACTGCCCGCGTAACCAGATGTAAATGCCGTACCCTCCGTGATAGAGCATCGGCAAAAAAATAAAAGCCCACTCGACGAAAATGCGGAATGGAATCGTCTGCAACGTCTGTGATGTTTCGTCGTACTGCCGCGCGCCGACCAGTACGGTGCTATTGGACCAGAAATGTTCGGCGAGAAATGCGCCAACAGGAACGATGCCGGTCAAAGAATGCAGCTTGCGGAGGAAATAACTGGTGTCAGGCCGGGTTGCCGTAGCGGACATGCCCTCTCCGCCGCGTCCTTGCGTTTCGGCGCTCAGAATCGCGGCAAAATCAGTATAAGGAGTTGAGATCAGTGATGCAAGTTAACGAGCTTTACGAAACGTACAAATGCTTCGAAGCGATTTTCACGCGTCTCGCTTTTTATGACTCGTATCAGTAACGACGAGTTACGCATTTTTTACAATTTGCCGGTCGATGAAGATGCTATCCTCAATGATTATCAGGATAATTTGCCGGGAACCTTCCTCCTGGTTGCGACACTACACAAACTCTCTGGACAAAACATGAGCTTAGTCACAGAACTCGAACGCCTTGCCGATACCCTCGATGAAGCTGTGGAGGATGCCCCTCCCGTCGAGTGGTCTTCCGTTGCCGGGCGCATCGCAAAGAACTTGAGTGTGAAGACCGACGAAGTCGGAATACTGGGATTATCGGCGAAATGGCGGCATTTGCACTTTCTGGCGCCGGAAGCACTGAAGAATGTCGGTTTTATCCCTCTGACGAGCAACTCCGCGCTGGCCGCGCGCACCGCCCGCGAAAATCGGCCGGAAATCGACAACAATTTCTCCACCGCGCGGCACGCGACGGTGTTCGAAGGCGTGAAAACGGGCTCCAGCGAACCCGGCGACGCCATTCAAAAAATTATCAGCGCGCCCATCCTCGCAGGTGGCAAAGTCATCGGAGTTATCCAGATCAGTCGCAAAGGTTCCAGCCCCGTGACCGCTGGACCGGATTTCACGCAAGCCGATCTCGGTAAGGTCCTGGCCCTCAGCAAGCCCCTTGGCAAACTGCTGCGGCACGTCGCCACGGAATAATTCATCAGACGTTAACAATTCCGCGCCGCGCCTCCGTTATGGAGTAAATCTTCTGCCATTCGGCTCTCCTCGCTCTCCTTTTTCGTGCGTACCGTCTGGGAATTGCGTTGACACTGCAAAACCTTCTTGTTACTTTTCCACAGCGGTAAAATTTTCGCTCTCAGCCCACTCACGGAGGCACCCACACCGGCACCATGGCGTTCGTCGCGAAGAAAATATTTCTCACCAAAGGCGTCGGAAAACATCGTGAAAGGCTTTCGAGCTTCGAGTTAGCTCTTAGGAACGCTGGAATTGCGGCTTGTAACATCGTACGGGTTTCCTCGATCTTCCCCCCGAACTGCAAATTGATCTCGCGCAGTGAAGGACTGAAATATATTAAGCCGGGTCAAGTCGCATTCACCGTAATCAGCGAAAATTCCACCAAAGAAGCGCACCGGTTAATTGCCGCAAGCATCGGTTTGGCGCTACCCAGCGACAAATCGATGTACGGGTACCTCTCCGAACATCATTCATTCGGCGAAACCGAAGAAGTCGCCGGAGAGTACGCGGAAGAGCTTGCCGCGGAAATGCTGGCAACCACTCTGAACGTGGAATTTGACCCCGATCTCTCTTTCGACGAAAAAAAAGAGGTCTACCGCATCTCGAACAAGATCGTTCGCACCATGAACGTCACGCAATCGGCCGTAGGAGACAAGCGCGGCCTCTGGACCACGGTCCTGGGCGCCGCCATCCTGATCGGCGAAGACGACTGAAAATTCCCACTAGGTCAGCGCATCTTTGAAAGCGATCTATTCGTCCAACTCATAAGCCGTTTTCAGCCATTTCTTGACCTCGTCATCGACGTCCGCCGCCGATTTGATTTCGATGCGATGCGTGATACGATCTTTTTTCGCTAACCCGCCGGTGTCGATCAATCGTTTCGGCAGCTTTCCCTTGTGCGTCGCTAGAGCAAATCCCAGATCGACCCGTGAATTCGTCGTCGGCTTGATCTGCGCGAATACGTGATTGCGATACAGTGGCACCATCGTCTTGCACGGGCACGCCTTGGCGTCTGCGCCAGTTCCCTTTCCCAGTGCCAGCAATTTCTCATACAGCGGGCGCAGCTTTTCCTTCGGGCCTGTATACTGCTCGTCAACGTAACGAACCGCCGCCGCAAGATACGCTTCCGGAGTATCCTCGTCACCGCCGCCGTCCACGTGTTCCGCGATTCCCCATGCGCTGTTGTGGCCCACCTTGTGCTTGGCCTTCAGCCAATTCACGCGATTCATGTGGCCGTCCGGGCCGTCCTTTTTCACCAGCGCCGTCCATTCTTCCAGCGTTTTACCCGTTTTGTCTTTCAGCTCACCGATCCATTTATGCATCATCGCGACGCCTGGATGCACGCCGTAGACGGATTGACTCTTCGCCGCGCTTGTCTTCGCCATGGGAGTTCCCCCTTTGGATATCCGAGACGAACGGAACACTCACACAAAGTGCTTCTCTCCCGGTTCCGGGGAGGCTAATGAGGCGACATTCGTTGGTCAAGAAAAATTATCTGCGACTGCCGCGCCGAATCGTCGCGTACTGCTCAGGGTTTGAAGTATCCAATCCGCTGCAACACCGCTCCCACTACCAACGGCAGCGCCACCGTCGCGTCCTCGAACACTTCCGCGAAACGCCCGCCCTCTTCCGGAGGCACGAACTTCCCCCAAGAAACCGCCTCGGTGTAGGTGCTTCCGCTCAGCCCGCCCCAATGCACCGGCTCCGGGCAAATTCGCACGCCATAGTTGTATCGTTTCAGCGGCACCTTCTTGTATCCCCGTCGTGCCATCAATTCCGCGTAAACTCCGAACTGCTGCGACCAATTCCGGGGCACGCCTCCGCCAATCGTAAAAATTCCCATCCGCTTGGTAGCTAGCATGGTGTCCGCAAAGGTCTCAAAATCCTCAAACGGATCAAAACGCAGCAGCGGCCGCTTCGAACGCTGTCGCGCGATCTTATGCAACGCAAAGTCAATGCCCAACTCCGAATCCGAAAACGCCGGCACGAACACCGGCACGTTGTGCTCGTAAGCCGACTTCAGAATTCCCCGCCCACCTGCCCGTTTCTTCAGATATTCGCCGATTCTCCGGTGCAACTTCCAACTGCAAACCGTCTCCGTCGCGTCCCACTCGTCAAAAATATGATCGACGACTTCTTCCACGTGATCGAGATTCGTTTCCGGCTCAAGCGAATCGTACACGCGGTTGTAACCCGCCTCGAACAGTTCCTTGTCGTCCATCTTTGACGGGTCATACCGGAAATGAGAAAGCCCCGTGGCTTCGACCAATCCGTGCGCCATCAAGGCACCCGTGGAAACCACCGCTTTCACGATTCCGCTCTCGATCAAATCGCAAAAAACCAGCCCCATCTTTCCGACGGTAAGTGCGCCGGACAGCGTCAACACCACGAAACAATCCTTGTCGCGTGCCATGGCTTCCAACACGTCCGCCGCATCGCCAATCTGCCGGGCCGTATAGGCGGTATCTCCCATCGCGCGCACCAGTTCGTCGATGGTCCGGCATTTCGACAGGTCCAACGGGAAGATCGGCCGGAGTTTGTCCTTGACCGGATCGTGCAGCACCCGTCCGGTGACCGTCTTCTTCTGCTTTGCCATTTACGCTCCTGAAAATCCGCGAAACGGATTTTGATGTTACCGCTTGCTCGTCACGCCACGCGGTTAATTCGTGTTAAAGCTCATTCACAAATCCGTGCTCGTGGAGATTGATAATACAAATGCGCGCGGAAGAAAAGAACAATCACACGAATAAGCATCCTTGCGCCTCATGCTAAACTAAATTTCTATGGCAGACAAATTTACAATCGGTCTCGTGCAGATGCGTTGCACCGCAAACGCCGACGAGAATCTTTCCCGCGCGATCGACAAAATCCGCGAAGCCGCATCCCGCGGCGCGCAAATCATTTCGACTCACGAACTTTTCCGCAGCGAATACTTTTGCCGCAAGGAAGATGCGGAACTTTTCAATCTTGCGGAGCCCGTTCCTGGACCCGCCACGGAAGCCCTCGCGCAAATCGCGAAAGAAAAGAAAGTCGTCCTCGTCGTCTCGCTCTTCGAGCGCCGCGCCGCAGGCGTCTACCACAACACTTGCGCGGTCATCGACGCCGACGGCAGCTTCCTCGGCAAATACCGCAAAATGCACATCCCCGACGATCCGCTCTACTACGAGAAATTTTATTTCACGCCCGGCGATCTCGGTTTCCCGAATTTCGACACCAAGTATGGAAAAATCGGAGTCCAGATTTGCTGGGACCAGTGGTATCCCGAAGGCTCGCGTCTCACCGCTCTCAGCGGCGCGCAGGTCATCTTTTATCCCACCAGCATCGGCTGGCATCCCCACGAAAAGGCGGAGTTCGGCGCCGCCCAGTTCGACGCATGGCGCACCATCCAACGCGCCCACGCCATCGCTAACGGTGTCTACGTCGCGGTCGTAAATCGCGTCGGCTACGAAGGCAAGCCCGCGAGTGGCGATCCCGGTCTCGAATTCTGGGGAAATTCTTTCGTCGCCGATCCTTTCGGCCAAGTCGTCAGTGAAGCGTCCAACGACAAAGAGGAAATTCTCGTCGTCGAGTGCGACCCCGCAAAAACCGAAGACACCCGCCGCAATTGGCCGTTTTTGCGGGACCGCCGCATTGACGCCTACGGCCCCATCCTCAATCGCTGGCTCGGCGAATAATCCGCATGCCGCGAAAGCCAACGCGAACTCTCGCTTCCCCGCAAACCCCGTTCGACCTCGGCTACTGGATGCCCGCCGAGTGGGAACGTCACCACGCCACCTGGCTCGGCTGGCCGCACGAACAATCCGACTGGCCCGGAAAGTTCCAGACCATCCCGTGGGCCTTCGCTGAAATTGTACGCCACCTCACGCGCGTTGAGCGCGTTTACCTCCTCGTAGAAAATCGCGCCGCCGAATCCGAAGTCCGCGCCATCTTGAAAAAATCTGGCGCCAATCTGGCCGCCGTCGATTTCTTCCGCGTGCCTACCAATCGCGGCTGGATGCGTGATTCCGGCCCTATCGCCGTCCGCAACCACGCAGGCGAAGTCGCCTACACCCACTGGTTCTTCAACGGCTGGGCCAAGTACAGCAATCACAAAAAAGATTCGGTGGCCGCCGCCCAAGTAAATAAAAAGCTCAAACACCGTGTCTGGCAGCCGATGCAAAAAGGCCGGCGCATCGTGCTCGAAGGCGGCAGCATCGACGTCAACGGCCGCGGCACGCTCCTCACCACCGAAGAATGCCTCCTCAGCACCACGCAGGAGCGCAATCCCGGCTTCACCCGCGACGATTACGCCCAAATCTTCCGCAACTATCTAGGCGCCACGCAAGTCCTCTGGCTCCGGAACGGCATCGCCGGTGACGACACCCACGGTCATGTCGATGACCTGGCCCGTTTCGTGAATCCGACAACAATCGTGGCCGTCATCGAGCAAGACAAATCCGACGTGAACTACGCCCCGCTGCAAGAAAATCTAGCCCTGCTACACACCATGAAAGACTCCGACAGCAAATCCTTCCGCATCGAAACGTTGCCAATGCCCGCTCCAATTTATTTCGAAGGCCAACGCCTGCCGGCCAGCTACGCTAACTTCTACATCGCCAACAAATTGGTGATCGTCCCCACCTTTAACGACGCCAACGACCGCGTAGCTCTCAACGCGCTGGCCAAACTCTTCCCCGACCGCGAAGTAGCAGGCATAGCCTGCCGCGACTTAGTCTTAGGCCTCGGCACCCTCCACTGCATGACCCAACAGCAGCCAAGCCATCGTTAGTCGAAAATCGAACGCCGCCACCGGTGGCACAGGCTTCAGCCTGTGTTCCGACACGTGGTAGCGCCGGCTTCCAGCCGGCTTCCGCAACTTCTCTCTCGCTGTTGGTATTTCTCCGTCTCAAAGCTACAATGCCGGCATCTCAACGCCACCATCATTGCCTTTCGCCCAAGGAGGCCGAATGCTAGCGTCAGTCTTCTTAACTCTCTTTCAAGATCGGATCGTAGTTGTCCAATATGAGCGCGGTTTAATCGGCTGGATCGTGATCGGCCTGATCGCCGGCTGGCTAGCTGGCAAAATCGCCCGAGGCGCAGGTTACGGCTGCATCACCGACATCATCCTTGGCTTGGTAGGCTCAGTCCTCGGCGGCTGGCTTTTCATGAAATTAGGCATCTTCGGCGGCGGGTTCCTTTACAGCTTGGCCGCAGCCACAGTAGGTGCAATCATCCTGGTCGCCATCGTCCACCTTTTCGCGGGCAACCGCTAACCGACGTGAGCATCGTTCCTCGCTTTTGGGCGACTTAAATCGGTTCGCAGGCTCTACTTGTAGGGGTGCAGCACCGCTGCACCCCAGCTTGCCCGGCCCGACACATTCGGCGCAGTCCCAAGCGAAGCGAGGACTTTCCTTTTCCTTCCGCCTTCACTCAAGACGCCCCAAATCACAACGGCCGATTCACAACCTCTTCCTTAGGAATCGCCTTCAGCAGCGCTTCGCCCACCTTGAGATGCTGATCCACCAAGAGCGCCGGCGTATGCGCCAGCCACTCCGCCAAAGAAATATCCTCATAGTGCGGGTTCTTGAACATCTCCAGAAACATCAGCTCGGTATCCCCGGTATTCTCGACGTAATGCGGATTGGACTGCAGGATATAGCCGACGTCCCCAGCCTCCACATTCATCGTCCGCGCCCGCGTCCCCGCCGTAAAAACGGTCATTCGTCCTTTGCCGCTGATGTAGTACTGCCATTCATCCGCATTCGGATGCCAGTGAAGCTCGCGCAATCCTCCCGGCTTCAACTTCACAATCGCGGCCGAAATCGGCGTAATCGGGAAATTCCTGGCGTCGATAATTTTTACTTCTCCGCCCCGCGTCACCTTGGTAGGTTTCATCTGATTAGGCCGGAAGTCCATCCGCTGCGGCACCATCCCGGTCCCCTCCGCCGCCTGCTGCTGTTCCTGCTTCAAATCTCCCGGCAAGTCGGTTTGAAAAATAAACAGCTCTTTCTTCGGCGTCTTGTCGAACGTCCCTTCCGCAACTCCGAAATTTTTCGCCAGCACCTCGCGCGGCGTATGCGCCATCCAATCGGTCAGCAGAAATGTCTCAAATTCATTAAAATTCCCATCGTCGAACACCAGCAGGAACTGGCATCCATTCGGCCCGAGTCCCTGAATCGAGTGCGGCACGCCCGGCGGGAATAACCACAAATCGCCGTCACCCACATCGGAAACAAAACTCTTCCCCTGCGTGTCCACCGCTGTAATCCGCGCATTTCCGTACAGCATAATCGCCCACTCCGCCGACACGTGCCAATGCAGTTCCCGCACGCCGCCCGCGGTCAGCCGCATCTCCACCCCAGCAATGGTCTTCGAGATCGGCAATTCTCGCGCCGTGACCTGCCGCGTCCACCCGCCGCTCTCAATTCTCTTCCGCGCAAACCCGAACGGATACTTGAACGGCGGCACCGTTCCCGAATCCGTCTCGGTCGTCCACACCGCGCTGGGATTTTCCGCTTCCAACGGCGGATTCTGCGGCCCGTGATTCTGTTCATTGGGCAAATGATGATCAGGTGACCGCGGCGGCTGGGGCGCTTCCTGCCCGCCTGCCACTTTTGCCGCAGCCGCCGCAAGCATCGCCGCCGACCCCACTTCCAGAAATCTTCTTCGCGTTACGTCTCCGTTTTCCGCGCTCATTCGCTCTCCTCAGATTTCACTGCTTGGATATACTTAACATCCGCTCGGTTTCGACGCTACCTCGATCCCGAATATCCCCGATCTTACAACCCGCTCGCACCCCGCACTGCCCGCGTGTGATACGATCAACGTTGAGAAAATGGAGACAATCATTCATTGAGTAAGACCTCGCAGTCCCTTACAGCCATCCCCCTAGGCGGCCTCGGCGAATTTGGAATGAACATGATGGCGTTGCGGCTCGGTGACAACATCATTGTCATCGACGCGGGGATGATGTTCCCCGAGTCCGAACTCCTGGGCGTCGATCTGGTCATTCCCGACATCACCTACTTGAAGCAAAATCGCTCGCTCGTCAAAGCCATCGTGCTCACGCACGGCCACGAAGATCACATCGGCGCGCTACCGTACATCCTGCGCGACCTAAACGTCCCCGTGTATGGCACGCGCTTCACGCTAGCGTTGGTCAAGAAACGCCTGGAGGAAGCAGGCTTGATCGATTCCACCACCCTGCGCGAAGTAATCCCGGGCCGCCTGGTGGAAATCGATCCCTTTGAGATTGAATTCATAACCGTCACCCACAGCACCATCGATTGCGTCGCCTTGGCCATCCGGACACCGCTAGGCGTAATTATCCACACCGGCGACTTCAAGATCGATCAAACGCCGGTAGGCGGCGCCCCTTTCGACTTGCATACCTTCGCCCGCTACGGCAATGAAGGCGTCCTAGCCCTCTTCAGCGACTCCACCAACGTTGAGCGCCCAGGCTTCACCCCCTCGGAACGGGCCGTAGTCCCGCGCCTCGAAGATCTCTGCCGCTCTGCGCCCCGGCGCGTAGTCCTGTCGTGTTTCGCCTCCTCGATCCATCGCATCCAGCAGGTCATCGACATCGCCTCCCGCGTGGGCCGCAAAGTTGCCTTCGTCGGCCGCAGCATGGTCGACAACATCGAAATCGCCCACTCCATGGAGTATCTGCGCATTCCCGACGGCATGGTCGTCCGCCCGCAGGATATTCGCAGCTTTGACCCCAAGCGTCTGGTCATTCTAGCCAGCGGTAGCCAAGCCGAGCCCATGTCCTCCATGTCGCGCATCGCCGTGGACAACCACCGCTTTGTCTCGGTGGATGAAAACGACACCGTAATCCTTTCCGCCCGTATCATCCCCGGAAACGAAAAGCCCATCTTCCGCATGCTGGACAATATGTTCCGCCGCCGAGCCCTTGTCTATTACGACAATTCCGGCGGAACCATTCACGTCTCCGGCCACGCCAGCCAGGAAGAACAAAAACTGGTCCTTCAGCTCTGCAAACCCAAGTATTTCATCCCGGTCCACGGGGAATTTCGCCACCTTTTCCGCCATGCCGCCCTCGCCCACCAACTAGGCTGCGTATCCGGCGAAATCCTCCTGATGGAAGACGGCCAAGCGGTAGAATTCACCGATGACGGAGCCTATCGCCGCGACCCGGTAACCGCAGGCCGCGTGCTGGTCGACTCTGGCTCGCTCGAAGAAATCGAAGAAGCAGTCGTCCGCGATCGCAAGCATCTCAGCGAAGACGGCGTGTTGGTCCCCATCATCGCCATCGACAAGCACACCGGCCGCATGGACATGCAACCCGAAATCGTCACCCGCGGCATGTTCAGCGACAACGGCCAGGAACTCATGGCCGGCGCGCGCGACGTAGTCCTGAAAACCGTCGAACAATCCAACTCCGAGGAAAAAATGGACTGGTCGGTAATGAAAGAAAAAATCCGCGTTGATCTGAAGCGCTATATCAACAAACACACGTCCAAGCGCCCCCTGATCCTCCCCGTCATTCTGGAGGTCTAAGCCCGCGCTGCCGCCTCTTTCCGCCTATTCCGCCTGCATGTCACCCGAGCCATTGCTCGACGCCACAGAGGAAACGCCTCACTTGATCTGTTGGTCTGCCGGCAGCGCCTGGTTGATGCTCTTTAATTTCTGGAATCCGTCTTTGACCACGGTCGTCTTGATGTTGTCCTTTGTCACCAGCACGGGTTTCAGCAGTATGGTCGGCACCTCTATCTTCCCATTGCTCGTTATCCCATCCGCGTGTGGCTTTTCACCCTTCGCCAACCGAACCGCTTCCTCTGCGGCTCGTACCGCTTCATTTGTGACCGGCTTGTATACGGTCATGGCCTGCGTGCCTTGGGCAATGCATATAACGGCCGCCAGATCTGCATCTTGTCCGGAAACCGCCACTTTGCCGGCCAGATTATGTTCGCGGAGGGCCTGTATCGCACCTCCCGCCAATCCGTCATTGGAAGCGAGAACAGCAGCGAGGTTGCCTTGGATGGAGTCAATTGCCTTCAGCATGAAAAGGTACGCCTCGGAAGGCAGCCACTCTTTCGTATATCCATCCGCGATCACCTTGATGTCGCCGCGATCGATGTAAGGCTGTAGAACCTTCATCTGCGTGTCGTGCAGAGCTTTGGCGCCTTCGTCATTTGGCGAACCCGCGATCAGCACGTAGTTCCCTCTGGGCGCATGTTTTACCAGATACTCCGCTTGCATCCTGCCAATCGTCACGCGGTCAAAACTCACGTAGAGATCGACATCGCTGTTCAAGACCAGGCGATCGTAGCTGATGACTTTCACGTTGGCCGACTTTGCGACGTCCACCATGCGGCCGGCCTTTGTAGCATCGTGGGGCAGTAAGACCAGCACTTTGATACCTGCCTGGATCATGTCTTTCACTTGCTGGAACTGACGATCATCGTCACCATCGGCGTCGCGCGAGATCACCGCTGCGCCTAATTGCTTGGCCCGCTCATGAAAGGAATCCAGGTCCGTCTGCCAACGCTCTCCCTTCATCGCTTCTATGGAAAAGCCTATTTGTAGGTTGTTCGCATCTTGGGCCCGCGCAAGTTGTCCGTTAGGCAGTACAACGCACATGGCGGACAGAACCATGAGCCGGCATAAGGCTTTCGTCAAGATATCTACCCCCATGTTTAGGTCAACCATCAGCATAGCCTGCTGAAATTCGAAGGTGCTCAAAGTTTTGTGTTCTGCGAAGAATCGAGCAATGCCGCGTGGCACACTCGTCGTCCGCTAAGTCGATCGCAAACCCGATGGTTGGCCCGGATTCATTGCTTGGATTTTTTGCGGCGTTTTGCCGAAAGAAGTGCGTCCCCTAAAAAGCATACAGACATGCCGGGTGTCAGGCGCCCGTGTTGCGCCTGGATTTTTTGACTTCCTTCTTCGGGTGCCCCACGCTTTCAGCGGTTCTTTGCAGAAGCGTGCGGCCTTTAAGTTGATTTCCTCGGCGAGTTCTCGGTGCAGAATTAGAAGTGGCTTACCTGACGACAGCGGGTGGTTGGGCGGCCCGAATCGCCGCCCTGCTAGGCTAGCGCCATATTCAAATTCTCAATAGCCTCGTCGATCTCTGCGGTATTCTTGTACCCAACCGTAACGCAATCGACCCCGGCGTTCCTGAACGCGAACCTCATCGCCGCCTGGCGGTCCTCGCGGCCAAACGTACCCTCGCCCACGAGTTTCATGCTGATCACTCCCATTCCCTGTTTGCGGGCTTCGTGAACGTGGCCGACCACTTCGGGCACATTCCCCAGACCGGGCGTAGCGTAGTCCTCAGCGTCCATGCTGGCGCCTTTGTGGTTCATCCGGATCATGGCGACATCGAGCCACTTGTTCGCAGGCACCTGCCGCAACGCCGGCAAGCCGTGCACCGACGCCCCGTGGCTTACGATGGCCTTCTTCGACTCTGCTTCCAGAATTCCGTCCTGCCAACGGCTGGTGTCTGCGGGCCATGTCGCCGTGTGTTGCCAGTGCAGCAGCATGATGTCGAAGTACTCGGTATTCGCGAGTTTCCGCAGTTCGTCGAATTTCTCTTGCGGATTCACGCCTTGCCGGGTAGTCACCTTCGACATAATCCGGTAACTGTCCCGCGGAATCCCCTTCAGGGCCACTCCCAGCATCCGGTGCATGTCGCCGTAAGACTCCGCAGTCTCGAAGAAACGAATGCCGTGGTCGTACGCATAGCGCACCAGCTTGGTAAACGCGTCTTGTCCGAGGTCGCGCTGTACTTGCCCGCTGAAGCTCCCAGTGCCAAACGCCAGCCGCGTCACCTGCACTTTGGATTTTCCCAGCGTCACCCAATCCGTCGCCGTCTGACGCTCCGCTCGAAGCGGCAAGCTTCCGGTAACAGCCAGGGCCCCTGCCGCCAGGCCGGTCCTTACAAATTCACGTCTCGTATACCGAGGCACAAATCACCTCCAAAAGCGAAATGGTATCACGACCCCAAGAGCGTAGCGATGCCGCATCAATTTCCACGTTATCGCTCCCAGAGTGCACTCGGTATCCCCTGTCCAAACTTAGACGTCCGTTTGCGAGAAAAGTACCGCCAGTAAGCTGCCCGGTAATGGGCCATTTTCCGATTACCGCGTTTACCAGGACTTAGCCGTTCTGCTGAACGGCGGGAAGTCTCAGAAATGAAGTCCACTGCTCGATAGGAACAAAACTTACAAAGCTTCACCGTCGATGAGAGCCTGCAGCCGTCGCCCTCACCTTCGCGTGATCACGTCCGGGAAGACCGGCATCTTAGCAGTATCACCGATCCAAGGGTTCCATGCTGGCGCTCGGGAGTTGCGCCTGGGGATCGGCAACGACTTGGATCGGTACAGAAATTTCCACCTCTGTCCCGCCTCCTTGCCTACTCCATAACTTCAACTGCGCTCCAACACTTCCGGCGCGCTCGCGCATCCCCTGAAGACCCCAGTGCAAATCGCGCCCCGAACGTAGCGTCTGCGGATCGATCCCGCAGCCATTGTCGCGCACGACCATGCGCAATCGGCGGGGTGAATACTCCACCTCAACTTCGATGGCTGCCGCTCGGGAATGTCGCAACGCGTTGAGCACCGCTTCCCGCCCGATCAAGTAGATCTGTTCCTGGATCGCGGGCTTCAATGCCTTCGGCTGCCCCTCGACCAAGATTCGAAACTGAACCCCTCCCGGAGTTAGTTCATCCCAGAGGTCATGCAGGGTCTGTTCGAGACTCGGTGACGCGCTTGCGGACGAGCGCAGTTCTTGAAGCGTAAGGCGACCTTCGTTAATGACGCGATACATCAAGCGCAGAGCACGGCTGAGCGAGGGCTTAGTGGGCGAATCAGCAGGCGTTTGGTCTATGGCTCCCTGGAGCAGCAGGGATGCACCCAGGAAGCCTTGGAACAGAGTGTCGTGCAAGTCGCGCGCGATGCGCCCGCGCTCCTTGCGGCGTTCTTCCAGCCGAACTTTCACATCCCAGCTTGCTTGCTGGTGATCGGAGCGTGGAAAGACTCTTGGTATTAGGTCGGTGGCCTGTGCCATCAAATCATTGCTGGCAACGGCTTCACCACTCGCTGCATGCGTATACGGATTGAGATCCGGGTTCATGGTTTGTTTCACTCCCTGTTTCTATCCACTCGCGAATATAAGTAGGGCAATTCTTTAGTTTGATTCCCCGAGCTTCACAGGTTGTAGGAAACTTGCGGCTTCCCGGTCCACGACCCACTTTCTCCTAGTGCCCGATGATCTGTTAACACTATTGCTCCTTGCAGCGAGAGTGCACGGAGTCTAGGATTGCAACTTCGAACTCCAAGGTCCGCCGCTCAAACTGGCTTTCCCGGGTCCGGCCTTTCACGCCTGCGTTCATTCCTGCAAGAAACGGCGCTTCGGAGTCCTCAAGCGATTGATCAATTACTCTCAGGAATTGTCAACACGGTCTAGATGACTAATAAGCGGGCAGCTTATATAGATTCGAGAGCTATTTACTAGACGAGAGAAGCGCGCACTTTCGCAGGGCGGATCATCCGTCCCGCTCACCCCAAAAGCTTTCGACGTGCCAGTTGACGGGGCAACCGGAAGCTATCTGGCAAGCCCCACCCCATCACTGGAGGTGTGGATCTTTGGCACGCACGCCAAATCTCTGTCACCGTATACGGGAACGCGCCAACAGGATGGTTGGATCGCTTGTGGAATAACTTCGGAGCATTTGAGGGAAAAGATTGGCTTCCCAATAAACCTAAGCGACGGCTGAACAATGACTTATGGATTTGAAATCGAACCTGCTAACCGAAGGTTGCTAGTTAATCTCCAATCCCCAAAATACGCTAGGCGGCTTTTCTCCTTACTGATTCCTGCGAGCCAAGTTGCGCTCAAGCCTCCTGAACGCCAGCGCCACGATTTCGAGTCCTTCCGCCAGAATCGCGTCCTAACAAACTCCTGATGAACTCCGCAGGACTTTTTTAGCGCCCTCTGTGCAATGGTGTTGGTGAAAGGATGGCACCAGCTTTCCCGGGTCCGGCGTTTCACGCATGCATTCACTTCTGCAAGAAACGGTGCCTCAGAGTCCTCAAGCGATTGATCAACTACCCTCAGGAATTGTCAACACGGTCTAGATGACTAATAAATGGGCAGCTTATATAGATTTGAGAGCTATTTACTAGACGAGAGAAAGCGCGCACTTTCGCAGGGCGGATCACCCGTCCTGCTCACCCCAAAAGCTTTCGACGTCCTCTTGTTTCTTGTCCGAAACCCTAACCGGCTCATCACGAAGGAGGAACTGATCTCGGCGGTGTGGGCGGGTAGCTTTGTGGAAGACGGAAATCTGACGCAGAACATTTTTCTTCTGCGCAAGGCTTTGGCACAAAAGTCAGAGGACAGCGGCTTGATCCTGACCATTCCGCGGAAGGGCTATCAGTTCGCTGCGGACGTTGCCGAAGAACTAGAAAGCACGGAGAAAGCTGCCGTCCGGACTCCGGCTTTCCGTACTTCTGCGGTTTCAGGCACGCAAACTCCCGTCGAAGGAAAGCAAAGAAATCAAAACGAGAGTCCTGAAATCCTGCCGAAGAAAACGAACCGTCGTTGGCTCGGCATGTCCGCTGTACTTGCCATAGCGTGCCTTATCGCGGCCGCTGCCTCGCTGCTTACCCCAGCTCCGCTCCCCAGGTTCACGGGCTCTGTTCAAATTACTCACGACGGCCTGCCCAAGGCCAACATGCATACT
>JBEKWY010000107.1:0-16943 GCA_049512575.1 Candidatus Acidiferrum sp. | reverse complement strand
GAGGAATTCGTGGCTTTCCTGGAGGCTTCGCGAATCGTCTCGGCGGAACGTGGCACGCAACTGCTGACGCTTTCCGAAAGCGATCCCAAGGCAGCATTCGCCGTGCTGTCACGAGCGGTGCGTCTTCGCGACGCGCTGCGTAAAGCGTTTGGGGCATTGGTAAGGAACGAGCGGGTGTCTCGTGAGTGTTCTGAACCGATCAATGAAGTGTTGCGCATTACGGAAGGACACGACGAGCTGGTTCAGGAGGACGGGCGCTGGAAGCTGGAGTTTATTGCGCGGGAAGGCGGCCTGGATTGGCTCTTGGCGGCGGTGGCGCGGTCGGCAGCGGAAATCCTGGTGGAGGGCGCGGAGGCGCGTATTCGTCGGTGCGCCAATCCGGGGTGCGAGCTTTTCTTCTGCGACAAGTCGCGGACGCACAGGCGGCGGTGGTGTTCGATGGCGATTTGCGGGAACCGGCAGAAGGTGGCGAGTTTTGCGCGGCGGCGAGGTTGATGGGCGAGGGAGGTTCGCGGCGTGGGAGGATCTGGTCCTATGGCAGGTGGGGCTTGACGTACTTGGGGGATTCGCCCTTTGACCAGGGGTCGTAGCTGTAGGCGAAGACGAGGCGGTCGGCTAATGGCGGATGGGAATAGAGCCAGAAGGTGATGATCGGTGGAGGATTGGGATCGGCCAAGCCGACTTCGCCTAAGACCTGGAAGGCGTGAGCAGCTACCTCCGCGGCGTTGGGAACGATACCGTGAATTACTTCCAGGCCGTAGACATCGGCGGCATGTTCTTGTGCGCGGCTGAAACCATTCGCGATGGGCATGGCGAAAAACGTCATCAACTGAAGGAGTAGAAGAAGGACGGCAAACGAGGCCCAATCCTGGGGGCCGTAGATTCTCCAGTCCTGCGCCCAGCGGCCCAACGCCCAATGCAGGCCGCGATAGCCGACATAGAAGGCGACGAGCAGCATGATGGCGAAAAACAGAAAACCGTTGCGAACGTGATTGAGAACGTAGTGGCCTGCTTCGTGGCCGAAAATAAACAGGGTCTCGTCGGTGGTCAGCTTTTGAATGGTGGTATCCCAGACGACGACGCGCTTGGATGCGCCGAGTCCGGTTACGTAGGCGTTGAGGTCGTTGGTCTTCTTGCTGGCTTCCATCAGGAACATGCGATCCGGCGGGATGTTGAGACCGGTTCGCTGGATCACTTTCTCCATTTCCGCCGTCAGCTGGGGATATTTCGTTTCGAGCGGTTCGAACGTGTTGAACATCGGATCGATGAACCAGGGGCTGACGAAAACCACAAAGAGCAGGATGGGCAGCGCCGCGAGCCAAAAGAAGAACCACCACCGCCTGGGGCTCCAACGCATGACCGCGAAAAGAATCAGCACCAGCAGGTAGGCAAAGGCGATGCCGAGGAGTTCGCCTTTTGACCAATCCCAAAACCACGAACCCCAACCTTGTACCGATTGCTCGTAGTGCAGCGAGAGCGAGTGTCCATAGAGGTGGACGGGGAGATCGCAGAGGTCGAGGATTGCGATCAACATCGGGACAAACACTAGGCCCTGCAGCCAGCGATTGCCGCTTGCGCTTTCCGCAAAGTCGCGGAGTTTCGCGGCGATACCCAGGCGCAAGAGCAGTAGCAGGACGACGACACTGAGGATGTAAGAGACGAAATACAGAAGGTATTCGGCGCGCGAATAGGCCACAGCTTTTTCGTAGCGGTCGTGAGACAGGGTGTACTGCTCGGTTTTCGAAGGCTCGGGCACGGGGCGTTGTTTCGAAGGCGACCCGGGAAGGGCGGGCTGCGAGGGCGTGGGGCGCTCCGGATAGGATTGGATTTGGGTGGCTTGCGGCGAAGGTTTGACGGCGTTAGACGGCGAGACGAGCGCGGGCGTGAAGAGGAGAGCGAGGGAGAGCAGGGCCGTCGAATGACGCGGCAGAAAACCAGGCTTCGCCGAGTGGCATCGTGTTCGCAACGGCGGATCTGGTGTCCGGCATGAAAACATTGTCTCTGGAGCGGGAGTATGAAGCGCGGCGGGCCGGACTGCAAGTGGAGCTAGAGCGTCAGGCGGCACGCATCATGACGTCGCCAGTTCGCAAATGAAATTGAGCTATGGGCTGGCCGGCAGGCGATGGAAAGTCTTGAGACAGTAATTGCGTACGTCGCCGGTTGAAGCGAGGCCGATATGAACGATGGAGGTCCAGCGCTCGAGCTTGTGGTGACCGTAGCGGTGAAATAGATAGGAGACTCCGATGGAGGTCGCGGTGCCAGCAGCTTCGATGGTTGCGAAGGCCGCGTGATTGTCGACGACATCGTTGGTGAGAAGGATTTCCTGGCGGCCGCGACGGCGCATGTTCAGCGTGGAAAAATAGTCGAGCGTGCGGGAAGCGGCTACGCCGGCGAAAAGCCAATCGTTGGTTTTGTCCCAGAATCGGTGCTCGTCGCTGCTGGCAGCGGACTTTTTGGCGGACGGAACCCTGGGCGCAGTGACTGCGGGCTTGGTATCCTGTGGAGGGGAAGTTTCCTGGGCGCAGAGCGATGGCGCGGAGATCGCGCAAGCGGCTGACAATAGCAGGGCTGTTCGAATTGTCCGAGGATATTTCACTCTTTCGTCATTGACCTAGTGTTTTCGCGTTATGGCGCAACGCAGTATACTCGCAGGGTTCGTATCGTTTTCCACCTCGTTCGAGCAGGAGTTCTCGCGTGACGCGCTTCCAGATCATTCTGTCATCGTTATTGATTGCTGCACTTGATGTTGCGCTCGCGGTACACGGCAGCCGCGCGGTTGCGGCTTCGTCGGTCCCCGCTCCCGAATCGCGAACCTTCGAATTCGACTACCAGGTGCACTTTCCGGCGAGTCCAGAGGCGAAGGGCGCTGTGCATCTTTGGATTCCATATCCAACGAAGCTCGACGTGTACCAAACCCCTGCGACGGGCGTGACCATCACGGAAAATGTTCGGCACGCGGTGGGCCGAGACCCGGAATACGGCAACGAATTCATCGTCTTCAGCCCTACCGCGGAACAAGTTGCCTCGGGTTTTGATGCGGGCATTCGTTTCAGGGTCACCCGTAAGGAATATGTGGCGCTGCGCGATGGCGTCGCGGTGACGAGAGTAGCGTACGCGCCTCCGAGCGCCTCGATGCTGCAACGCTATTTGCAGCCGGACAAGCTGGTGCCGCTGAACAGCGCGATCGCCGATCTTGCCAAAGAGCAGACCTCGGGGGCGAGCACGCGGCTCGAAAAGGCGCGAAAGATTTACGACTACGTGGCGTCGACGATGCGCTACGACAAGTCTGGAGAGGGCTGGGGGCGCGGAGACGAAATGTGGGCGTGCGATTCGAAGCGCGGCAACTGCACGGACTTTCATTCCGTGTTGATTGGCATGATGCGATCGTCGGGCATTCCGGCGCGATTTGAGATCGGATTTCCCTTGCCTGAAGGAAAAAGCGAGGGCGAGATTCCCGGGTATCACTGTTGGGCAGAGTTTTATATTGAGGGGATCGGCTGGATCCCGGTAGATGCTTCGGAGGCGTCGAAGAATCCAGCTAAAAAGGATTATTTCTTCGGCACGGTGGATGCCAATCGCGTGCTGTTCACCTATGGGCGCGATATTCGGTTGTCGGCGGAGCAGAAGGGCGATGCGCTCAACTACTTCATTTATCCTTATGCGGAAGTGAACGGACAGCCGGTCAAGGATCTGAAGAAGACGTTTTCGTTCCGCGATATTCCCTCGTCCGAGCGAGCAGCGGCGGGGCGCTGACGAATCCGCATGACAGCGCGAGAATGG
The DNA here is from genome assembly GCA_049512575.1 of Candidatus Acidiferrum sp. Lineage (GTDB taxonomy): Bacteria > Acidobacteriota > Terriglobia > Acidiferrales > UBA7541 > Acidiferrum. The sequence goes on along the minus strand of JBEKWY010000107.1, from coordinate 13,163 downwards.
GCCCCGAGAGGCTAAAGCCGGTCCGAAAGAAGCTCCTGCGGTACGGTTAAAACAGCCTTCGGAAAAATGCGCGGTTGTCATCCCTAACCCGCGTCGTTTGCAGGTGAGGGATGCTGCTGTTCGCCAGAAAACCGGGGAAAAAGCAGATTCCTCACCCCGTTCACAAACCGAACGGGTTCGGAATGACATATTTTCGAGTTTTTCCGCAGACGGCAAAGCCGACCGCACGGCATGGCGAGCTAAACTCGCCGCTACACTTGGCGTTGCTTGATTCGCGGCGGGGATTTGCGGCGGGTTTGCCCGGTGTGTAGCGCGGGCGTATCCTACTATTTGGCAAGCGTTTGGATGCGGGTCGAGGTTTGTTTGAGGAGTCGTACGATGCGTTGCGATAGGACAATGCAATGGGTGGTTCCGCTGCTTGCGGCCTGGGGCGCGGTGCTTCTCTATTCGGGGGTCGCGAGCGCGCAGGACGCGCAGCCTCCACAGGACCAATCTGTTGCTGACGCCGCGCGGCAAGCGCGCGAAGCAAAGAAAAACGCCGCAAAGCTCGCCAAAGTCATCAGCGACGAAGATATCGACACGAAATTGAAGCCCGGCGCGGAAGGTCTGAATGTGGGCTCGCAACCCACGACCGACGCCCAGCCACCGAGTGCTGCGGCGGTTGCGGCTGTCGAAGCCACGGACGCTGCTGCAGCGGCGGCCGAAAAGAATCCGCCGGTGAAGCCCGGCGAGAATCCAGAGATCGCGAGAGCCAAGGAACAGGTTGTAGAGGTAGCAAAGGAGTTGGACCTGCTGCAGCGCGGCTACGCGCTCGATCAGGACACGTATTACTCCAAACCGGATTACACCGATGACCACGACGGCCAGGCCAAGCTGGACGCCGAAAAGCAGCAGATCGCCGAAAAGCAACAGGAATTGGATCAGGCCAAGGCGCACGTCGCGGAGTTGGAAGCAGCTTGGAAAGCGGCGAAAGCGGCTTCCGGCGAAAGTGCTGCCGCACCCGAGGCGGAGAAACCGGCCGAGGCGCCCGCGTCCGCCGCACAGCCTGCTTCCACCGAACCACCTCCGAACCCGCCGCAGTCGTAATTTCCTGTGGTCCCTTTGCCGCTGGAATGCGTGCTCGGCTCAGGCTTCGCTAGATAATCTCGCGTTTTCACGTAAACTTTTCCCTCCGAGGATCCGTATTCCATCCAGTTGATCCGAACGCCTTTTTCTTGAATAGGAACCCATGCAACTTAGCGTTGTGAAATTGAGCAAGACGTATGGTCGAGACGTGCACGCTCTGCGCGGTGTGGAGGTGAATCTTGGACCCGGCGTGCTCGGCCTGTTGGGGCCAAATGGCGCGGGCAAGTCCACCCTGATGCGCATCCTCGCCACGATCACGCGGCCTTCTTCCGGCAGAGTTTTGTGGAACGACGCCGACATCGCGGGTAGTCCTGATGCGCTTCGCAACGTGCTGGGATATCTGCCGCAGGATTTCGGCGTGTATCCCAATTTGAATGCGCTGGAATTCCTGGAGTATCTGGCCGCGGTGAAGGGCATCGCCGCGGGCGCGGCGCGGCGCCGAATCGGCGAACTACTGGAGCTCGTGAATCTTACCGACGCCGCAAAGCGGCCGCTGGGCGGTTATTCCGGCGGCATGCGCCAGCGCGTGGGCATCGCGCAGGCGCTGCTGAACGATCCGCAATTGCTGATCGTCGATGAGCCGACGGCCGGGCTCGATCCCGAAGAACGCGTACGCTTCCGCAATCTTCTGTCAGAGCTGTCCGGCGAGCGCATCGTGATTCTTTCGACGCACATCGTGTCCGACGTCGAAGCCGTCGCGACCAGCATCGCCATCCTCGCGCATGGGCAGCTTCTCGCGCACGGGGCGCCGGAAGCGCTGCTCGCCTCCGTTTCCGGAAAAGTGTGGGAGGTCATCGTTCCGAGCGCGGATATGAACGCGCTGCGGCAAAAGCACCTGATCAGCAGCACCGCGCACCGCAGCGATGGCGTGCATGCCCGCGTGGTCGCCGACGTTGCGCCGGGCCGGGAAGCGCGCCAGCTCGAGCCTTCGCTGGAAGACGCCTACCTGGCGGCGCTGGCCAAACAGCGAAGCGCCGCGAACGGGATCGCTGCGTGAGGAATTCGATCCGCGCCATTTCCGCGATCGCGCGCGCGGACTTCCTGGAACGCGTGCGCCGCTATAGTTTTCTGCTCACGCTGCTCTTCGCGACACTTCTCGGCTATGCCGCGGCAACCGGGAGGATCACCATCCAGCTCGGTGGATACCGCGGCGTCTATACCTCGGCGTGGATGGGCGCATTGGTGGCCATTACCACCACATGCTTTGTCTCGTTGGTTGGATTTTACATCGTAAAAAATGCAATCGACCGCGACCGCCAGACGCGGGTCGGCCAGATCCTCGCGGCGACACCACTCTCTAAGAGCGCATACACGCTCGGTAAGTTCGTCAGCAACGTCGCTGTCCTGGCTTCCATGGTCGTGGTGCTCGCAATCGCCGGGGTGCTGATGCAACTGTTTGCCGGGGAAGATCCGCATCTTGACGGCGTGGCGCTACTTAGTCCTTTTCTTATCGTGGCGCTCCCGGCCATGGTTTTGACGGCGGCCTTGGCGGTCTTATTCGAGACGCTGCCGATCCTTCGCGGCGGCGCTGGCAATGTTGCCTGGTTTTTCGTGTGGGTCATGAGCATAGCGCTGCCGGAGATTACCGGCAGGCACTGGCTCGATCCGATGGGAGTGGTGACCGTCTCCGACAGCATGATGGCCGGTGCGCGCGCGCACATTCCCGGCTACAAAGGCGACTTCGCTTTCACTATTGTGGACAAGGCGGACAAGCCGGCGCAGATCGTACAGTCGTTTCACTGGCAGGGAGTTCCGTGGAACGCTTCGCAGCTTATACTTCGCTTAGGATGGGTGGGTGTCGCGATTCTGCTTGTGTTGCTGGCGGCGCTCCTCTTCGATCGATTTGATTCCTCACGCTGGTTCGCGCCGCCGGTGCGCCGGCCGAAGCAACCGGCGGTGTCTTCGGACGAAGATGTTTCCGCGGTGGCACCGCTTGGTGGAGCTGTTGCCGGGCGCAGTGGAGCGCATCTGACGCCTTTGTCGAATTCGGCGCCCACGAATGCCTTCGGACGGCTTTTCCTCGCCGAACTGCGCCTGGCGGTGAAAGGATTGCGCTGGTGGTGGTATGCCGTCGTCGTGGGACTCTTGGTGGCGCAATTCGCGGCGCCACTGGAGGTGGCGCGCGGACCGATTCTGGGTACAGCGTGGATGTGGCTCGTGCTGGTGTGGTCGGCGATGGGCGCGCGGGAATCGCGGTTCGGCACGGAAGCTCTCTTGTTTTCGTCGGCGCACATTCTTCCGCGGCAACTGCCGGCGTGCTGGCTCGCAGGCGTTGCAATTGCGGCGATCGTGGGCATCGGGGCGGGTTCGCGGCTGCTTCTGGCGCAGGGCTGGCCTGGGCTCGTGCCGTGGCTTGCCGGCGCGCTCTTTCTTCCTTCGCTGGCCCTGGCGCTTGGGGTGTGGAGCGGCACGGGCAAACCGTTTGAAGGACTGCTCACCGCTTTGTGGTACGTCGGGCCGATGAACCATTCGCGCGGCATCGACTTCACGGGAACGGGCAGTGGTGCTCAAGCCAACCACTACGCTCTAATTTATTTTGGGCTGAGCGCTGTGTTGGTCGCCGCTGCTGTGTTTGGACGGGCGCGGCAGCTTCGCGCGAATTAATCTGAAGTATCCGGCCGGGAGACTCGGGAACGTTTTCGGCGAAGTCGTATTTCCACAGAGGCGCAGCATTTCCACAGGCGCGGTAACCTAACCCCTACATGTTGTGGCGTTTTTTCTTGACACCACTGTGAGCTGGCAGCACAATTCGCGGCAAGGTTTTGTTTTTTTTGGTCGGGAAGGCGTTTGCAGGTGGTTGGGTGCCGCGCGGCGCCGCTGGGGGAAGAAGACGATGCAGTACATGCCCGGTTTCACCGTTCAATGCATCAATGCTCAATGCGATCTGCGCGGTCACTGGCTGCGCGCCGACGCTACCGGCCCGATCAGCGATGACGGCCGCTGTCCCTGCTGTGGTGACATGTTGCGCAACGTGCCTCCGCCACTCGGCCCCCGATTCCGTATGCGCCCGCGTCCCCTGACGGGCCGACCTCCCCTTCGTCCCCGTCCGCGCTAGAAACCCAACTTCCACTCACTAACAGTTTCGACGCTGACTCTTTGTGACAGCGCGACAAGAAACAGCGGCCCGCGCGGAGCCTGTCGAACTCCGCTTAAACAACTCCCTATAGCTACAGGTGACTTAGCTGTCGATCAGGCCTTTGCGGGCGATCTCTTCTTCGCTGAACCACAGGTCGGGGATGTTGGCGGAGCCGAAGCGCAGCACATCTTCGAGCGCGCCGCGCACTTCGCCGAGCCGGAAGTCTACGCCAAGCTGTTCGAGCAATTCGATGAGGGGTTGCGCGCCTTCCGCCAGCATCGGATGCGGATGCGGTTCCGTGTGATTCGGCGCGCGATCCAAGCGATGATAGGTCACCACATACGTCGTACCGGCGCCTGCGCCGTGGCGAACGATGTGTAAGAAGCCGCGGGTTTTGGGCTTGTCCTGGACAAGCCCTGCATCCGTCGCCGGGCGGGCTGGGGTCGCGCTCATTTCGTCGTGGGTCCTCGACGGTGAGCGTGTTTCAGCTGCAGCCCGAGGTGCTGCCGCAGTTTTCGCACTTGTAGCAGGCGCCGTTGGGCACCATGAGCATGCCGCACTCCGAGCACGCCGGAGCGCCTTCGTGGGCATCGCGTTGCTTTGTTGAGGTCGCCGGATTGCCGGCCGAGATAGCCGCCAGCATCGATTCCACCATCGCGGAGTTTGCGGACGTAGGAGCTGCCGCAGCGGCGATTTGTTCGCCGGTCAGCTTCAGATAGTCGGAGGAGATGAAGCGCCCGCCGAGCCAGCGCGCGATGTAGTCCAGCACCGAAGAGACGAACCGGATGTTGGGGTTCGCGCTGATGCCCGACGGTTCGAACCGCGTGTTCACCAGCTTGTCGACAAATACTTTCAGGGGCACGCCGTACTGCAAGCCGAGCGAGATGGTGAGCGCCAAGCCGTCCATCACGCCGGAGAGCGTGGAGCCTTCCTTGGACATCTTGATGAAGATTTCGCCGGGGCGGCCGTCTTCGTACATGCCGACGGTAATGTAGCCTTCGTGCCCGCCAACGCTGAACTTGTGGGTTACCGAGGCGCGCTCCGTGGGCATTTTCTCGCGCTGGCGGCGGCCGAAGAGTTCCTGTTGCACGGGAACGGCGGCACCCGGCGCGACGGTGACTTCGACTTTCTTTTCGTCCTTCTTTTGTCCCGCTGCGGAGAGCGGCTGCGAGCGTTTCGAATTGTCGCGATAGATGGCGACAGCCTTCAGTCCCAGCTTCCAGGACTCGATATACGCGTCCATGATGTCTTCGACGGTCGATTCCTCAGGCATGTTGATGGTCTTGGAGATTGCGCCGGAGAGGAACGGCTGTGCGGCAGCCATCATCTTGACGTGTCCGGTCCAGGTAATCGAGCGTCCGCCGCCCGCGGGAGTCAGCGAGCAATCGAAAATCGGCAGATGCTCCGGCTTGAGATAGGGCGCTCCTTCAATGGTGCCTTTTTTATCGATGTAGGAAACGATCTCGCTGGTTTGTTCCGGCGTGCAGCCCAGCTTCATCAGCGCTTGCGGCACGGTGTTGTTGACGATCTTGATCAAGCCGCCGCCGACAAGCTTCTTGTGCTTCACCAGCGCCAGGTCGGGTTCGATGCCGGTGGTGTCGCAATCCATCATGAAGCCGATGGTGCCGGTGGGTGCGAGCACGGTGACCTGCGAGTTCTTGAAGCCGAACTTTTCGCCGTGGCTCAACGCAGTGTCCCATGACTCCTGCGCGGTCATGTACAGTTCCGGCTGCACGCGTTCCGGGCGGATGCCGCGCATGGAATCGCGGTGCATACGAATCACGTCGAGCATCGGCTCGCGATTGACTTCGTAGCCCGGGAACGGACCCATGCGCTCGGCAATGCGCGACGACTGCGCGTAAGCTTCGCCGCACATCAGCGCGGTGACCGAGCCGGCCACATCGCGGCCTTCGCCGGAATCGTACGGCAGCGCCATGGACATCAGCAGCGCGCCAAGATTGGCGTAGCCCAAGCCCAACGGGCGGAACGCGTGGGAGTTATCGGCGATCTTGGGCGTCGGGTAGCTGGCGTTGTCGACCAGAATTTCCTGCGCCGTGATGGTCACACCGACGGCATGCTTGAACGCCTGGACATCAAACTGTCCGTTCGGCTCGAGAAACTTCATCAGGTTCAGCGACGCGAGATTGCAGGCCGTATCGTCCAGGAACATGTACTCGGAGCACGGATTCGACGCGTTGATGCGCGCGGTGTTCTTGGAAGTGTGCCAGCGATTGATGGTGGTGTCGTACTGCATCCCGGGATCGCCGCACCGCCACGTGGAATCGGCGATCTTGAAGAGCAGGTCGCGTGCGCGCAGTTTCTCGTTGGGCTGGCCGTCGGTGATGTTGCGGGTCCACCAATCGCGGTCCTCTTCGGCGGCGGTCATGAAGTCGTCGGTAACGCGCACGGAGTGATTGGCATTCTGGAAGAAGATGGAGCTGTAAGCGTCGCCGTCGATCGCGGAATCGTAACCCTGCTCGATCAGGATGTGCGCCTTGCGCTCTTCCTTCATTTTGCATTCGATGAATTCGACGATGTCCGGATGATCGATGTTCAGGATCACCATCTTGGCGGCGCGGCGCGTTTTGCCGCCGCTCTTGATCACGCCCGCGAAGGCATCGAAGCCCTTCATGAAGCTGACCGGGCCGGAAGCGATGCCGCCGCCCGAAAGGGTTTCCTTGCTGCCGCGCAAAGTCGAAAAGTTCGTGCCCGTTCCCGAGCCCCATTTGAACAGCATGCCCTCGGTGCGGGTCAGGCCCATGATGGATTCCATGCTGTCGGACACGGAATTGATGAAGCACGCCGAGCACTGCGGCTTGGGCTGCACGCCGACGTTGAACCACACCGGCGAGTTAAATGCCATCTTTTGTTCGACAAGCAGATGGGTCAGCTCGTCGCGGAAGGCGTCGCGGGACTGCTCGTCGGCGAAATAGCCGCCTTCTTCACCCCAACGCACAATCGTGCCCGCCACGCGGCCGATCAACTGGCGCACGGAGTTTTCGCGCTCGCGGGAGCCAGGTTTTCCGTGGAAGTATTTGCTGGTGACGATATTGGTAGCGGTCTGCGACCAATTCTTGGGGACTTCAACACCCTCCTGGCGGAAGATGGTCACGCCCTTTTCATTGCCGATCAGCGCGGTGCGTTTTTCCCATTCGACGGCGTCGAATGGCGCAACCCTGCCGTCCGTAAAATATCGCTCGAACACCAGCCCGGTGTTCTCATTCGTGGCTTTCTCGGGGCTCACCCCGGTTTGTAGCGATTTGCCGTGCAATGCCGTCTTCACCGTAGCCATTAATTCCTCCGCCCTCCAGGGCTCCCCCAAGTGGCGGAGGTCACCCTATTATTATACTCCTCTGATTTTTCAGAGGCGCTGCCCGCAGTCACCATGGCGGCGGCAACTCGATTCGCTGGTTCGTGGTTACAAAGCAAAAAATTCGACCGCGACCGGCGGTCGAAAGGAGTCGAAAACCGATGCAAAGCGCAACGCCCTGCCTCCGGCCGGTGTTGGTGTTACCACGCAGCCTTCACAGCAGCGCTTCGCGCATCGCATGCGGGCGCGGAGCTGGAACTTCGCGCTCGATTTTTTTGCTTAGAACCCGGCTGGTGTCGTGGCCCGTGCGGACTCGCGTTAACATCCTCGACCCGGTCCGCCTGGCGCTTCCACGTCCCCCGAATCTGGAATCGCAGTATCGTCGGGTGGGAAAATCCTGTCAAGAGAAAAACGCAAAATGTGGTGAGTTGTTTAAAAAAATGCTCTACCAGTAGTGGTGTCATTTCGCGCACAGAATTATTTTTCTTTCCGACTTTGGCATTCGAACGCAAAATTTCCGCAAGCGTGCGCTCCCGAAGGCGCGTAAACTCGTGATGGCCTTGCACATGCCCAATTTTTTCTCGCGATCGGATTGATTTGATCTTCTCAGGCGTTACCTCTCCATTCTGTCAGCGCAGCGTCGCGATTCTCGCGCTTGTTCTACTGCTCGGCAATCTCGCTCTGCAAAATTGCAGCGCGCAGGACGCCGTCACACCTGCGCCCGACCCGCGCTCCGTCCTGACATTCGCCGAAAAATTGAGAGTGCAGGGCGTTCCTAATGCAGGCAGGGTTGGCGACATGCTGTATCGCGGCGCGCAGCCCCGTGACCTCGGGTATCAGCAACTGAAAAATTTCGGCGTCAACATCGTTGTTGATCTGCGGAACACCGAGCCCAACTCTCCCGAGCGGATTATCGTCGAGGGTCTCGGCATGCGTTACGTCAGTCTCGCCACCAGCTCCTTCTTTGGCCCCTCCGACAACGAGGTCGCGACTTTTCTCAAACTGATTCGCGACAATCCAAAACAGAAAATATTCGTGCACTGCTATTTCGGCGATGATCGCACGGGTGTCATGATCGCCGCATACAGAATGGCGGAGCAGCATTGGACCGCCGACCAGGCGTATAACGAGATGCGATTCTTTCACTTCCATACCTACCTGATTCTGATGGGTCACTACGTCAAAGATTTTCCCGCCAACTTCGCCGCCAGCCCGGCGTTTACAGCGATCCGGGATCCCAGCCCGGCAAGCTAGCTTTCTCGACCCTCGTTAACGCTTTCTAATCAAGTACTTTCGTACTGTTTTCATCTACGGCCTATCTCGCTATTGTTCCCTGAAACCCGGTTGCTCGGGGGAAGGTTGTAATCCGTGCAAGTTGGCCGTTACCAGATTCTCGACACGATTGGAACAGGCGCGAACAGCCGCGTCGTGCGTGCGTTCGATCCGATGATCGCGCGCACCGTCGCCATTAAGCTGTTTCCGCCCGCACTCGCTGCGGGCGACGGCCGCGATCGTTTTATCAAGGAAGCGCGCGTCGTCGGCCAGATTTCTCATCCAGCGATCATCGCGCTGCACGACATGGGCATTGAGGAATCGTCTTCAACGCCCTATCTGGTGATGGAATATGTGGAAGGCCAGCCGCTCGAGCGCCTGCTGGACAAGGGAAGTATCCCATTTCCGCGAGCTTGCGCGTGGATTGCCGACGTGGCCGTAGCACTGGGCGTGGCGCATCGCAAAGGCATCATCCATGGCGACGTAAAGCCTGCAAACATTTTGATCAGCGACGAAGGGCGCATCAAGCTGACAGACTTTGGCATGGCTCGACTTTCCAGCCGCGATTCGAAGGACACGCCACTTCTGGGTACCCCCGGGTATTGGTGCCCCGAGCAGATTCTTGGCAAGCCGCAGGATGGGCGCTCGGACATTTTTTCGCTGGGTGTCGTGCTCTATCAAATGATTACCGGGCACCGGCCGTTCGACGCCGATTCGCTGCAAGGAATTTGCGCGCGCATCATGTCCTCCACACCGCTGCCGCCTTCTCAGACAAATCCGTCGTTGCCGGCCGGCCTGAACGCATTGGTGTTGTCTTGCCTAGAGAAAGATCCGGCGCTGCGCCGCAACTCCGCCGAGGATCTCGCCGACGATCTGTATCCGTTCGCGCGCCGCAAGGTGGCGTCGCAAGTCGTGGCGCCCACGTCGTCATTGCGCAACCGCGCCGCTCGGCTTTTGCGCTCGGCCTAACCGGCCCTGGAGCGTCCGGATGCGTCGCGCACTTGGCGCTAAGCTCAACTCTCTACAAGGATTACCGTAGTACGCGGGATTGGACACACCTGTACGAACGGGCCATTTCCTTTCGCCGGTGCGAGCCGGAATATAGTCGTGAAGCTAAACAAGTGCGGATGCCTGTCCCGACGATGCCAAAGGATCGCTACGAAGTCATCGGAACGCTAGGCTGCGGTGCCACCAGCCGTGTCGATAAAGCTCGCGACACGGTGCTGGGACGCACGGTGGCGCTGAAGACCCTGGTCCATGCGTTTGGAGCGCCTACCGAACAGAAGCAATTCTTGCGCGAAGCGCAAATCGTCAGCCAGCTGTCGCATCCTTCGATCGTCAACCTGTACGATGTCGGCATCGAAGAGGGAAGCGTCGCCTACCTGGTGATGGAATACGTCCCGGGAAAGACTTTGCAGCAAGTGCTCTCGGAAGCGCCGATTCCTTTTCCGCGCGCCTGTGCTTGGGCGGCGGATCTGGCCGGCGCTCTTCACCGCGCGCACCGCGCCGGCATCATCCACGGCGACGTAAAACCCGCGAACGTTCTGATTACCGAAGACGGCAACGTGAAGCTGGGCGATTTTGGGATCGCTCGTTTGTCCACACAGGTATCCGGGTCGGGGCGCCTGATGGGCACTCCCGCTTATTTGTCGCCGGAACAAATTCACGGCGAGGCGCAAAACACCAGGTCGGATTTATTTTCCCTGGGGATCGTTCTCTATCAAATGGTTACCGGAGTTCCTCCGTTCGATGGCAGTTCGGTCAGCGCGGTTTGCGCTCAGATTCTTTCCGCCGATCCGATTCCTCCATCGCAACGAAATCCCGCGCTTCCCACGGGCATCGATCACGTAATCATGCGCTGTTTGGCGAAGATTCCCGCGGACAGGTATCCGTCGGCCGAGGCGCTGGCCGCTTCGCTTTATCCATTCGCGCGGCAGGCGCCCGCACCAGAACCGAAAGCGCCGGTGCGCCCCAAGCCGAACGCTCCGTGGTTAGCGCGACCGTTGCAGCCCAGCGACCTCTGGGTCGTGGCAGTCATCGCACTGCTTGCCGTCTGCAGCGTGCCCGTGTCGCGCGCCGTGGCCGCTCGTTTGCGGTTACCGGCAGCTCCGGTGATTGCGAAAGTTGCACCGGCACCACCACTGGACTTGCTGGGCTACTCTCAAGAAACAACCGTGCCGGATGTGGGAGCTGAGGCTGCCGACGAATCGCAGACGGTTGCGCCCAAGTCGCGCCCGCGGCGTCCCGGAGCTGCGATGGTACGGAACGCGGCGAACCACGGTATCGTGCCCGCGGCAACTATTGCGAATGCAAGCTCTTCTGCGGCGGCGCCCGTGCTGACCGCGCTACCACTACCGGTCCCCATCGCCCACGTGGATCACGCCACCCTGAAAATCGAAATCGATTCGACCGTAGGAGAAGGCGCTTTAGGGATCTTTGCCGACCAGACCCTGCTGTTCACCGCCGATCTGCGTGCCACCGCCGCCGGAGCACCCATTCGGCTGGAGCACGCGCTGCCGGCGGGCCCGCATCAGCTTCGGGTGGCCTTGTATCGACCGGACAAGAGTATGCAGGTGGCCAAGGAAGGGCTCGGCGAAATTCGCACCGACAGTGCGAACACGCTGCACATCCATGTCACCAAGAAGGCGAAGATGTTGGTGCGTCGCGAAACCACTCTGGATGTATTGTGGCCCAGCGCGGTGGCGCCCGCGGGCAGCACATCCGCCAAGCTGTCCGCATCTACGAAATAATTGAGGGCCTGGAAGTTTCGCGATTACTTTGCGCCGGTAGATCTGAGGCGCGGGCGGGCGACTCCGAAAAACCGAACGTCAGGGATGAAGCTTATTGGTCGGCCTGGCGCCGCCAAATCAAGCCTGGAAGCTTACTCGTAGCGAAGCGCTTCCACGGGATCGAGCTTTGCTGCCTTCATCGCGGGCCATACGCCGAAAATCAGGCCGATACCGACGCTCACGATAAGTCCCGCCGCAGCCGCCCACAGTGGAACGCTGCCTTGCCATTCGAGCGTCAAGCGAATCAGCAGCACCAAGCCATTCACAAGAATCAGAGCGATCAGGCCGCCCGCGCCGGTAAGGGTCATGGCCTCCAGCAGGAATTGCCAGGTGATATCGCTGCGCTTTGCGCCGACGGCTTTGCGCAAACCAATTTCGCGAGTTCGCTCGGTTACGCTTACCAGCATGATGTTCATCACACCGACGCCGCCGATCAGCAGGCCGATGGAACTCAGCACCACTGTGGCGATCGCTACCATGCCAACAATATTGTGGAACTCCTGCACTTGCATCTCGGCGGTCTCAATCGAGAAGTTATTCTTGGCGTCGTATGGCACGTTCCGGCGCCGCCGCAGAACCTCCGTTGCCTGATCGACGGCCGCGTCCAGCATTTTGGGATAGGCCTGGATGCGAATGTTATTTTCGTACGCAGCCGGGTAGATCTTGCGGAAGGTGTTGTAGGGAATCAGGACGCGGCGGTCCTCATCGTCGACGCCGATTCCGCCTTTGGGCTTTTCCACGACGCCGATCACCTGGAAATCCTCGCCATCGATCATGACGTCCTTGCCGATGGGCGACGTGTCAGGAAACAACACGGGCCCGACATTTTCCCCGAGCATGACGACTTTCTCGCGATGCAGATCGTCGCCTTCGCTCAGGAAACGCCCAGAAAGCGTGGCGGCGTTGGCGTAGACCTCGCCGAAGTTCGGCTGCACGCCGCGAAAATCGATCGCGGTAACTTCGCCGGCCTTGGTGCGGATGACGTGCGGCTTCTCCCACCAATTGACGTACACAGTTACGTTCTTCACGGCCGGGCAGCCGGCCTTCAGCGCTTCGGCGTCTTCCAGCGTCAAGGGTTTGCGGAGCCGCTCTTCGAGCGGACGGTTCTGGTTGTGCGGCCCTTGGTCCCAACGGGAGATAAAAGCGGTGTCCGCGCCGTATTGTTTAATGTCTTCCTGAATGGCCTGGTCGAAGCCGGTAATCAGCGCTGCGACGAGCATAATCACGCTGACCCCCAGCACTACTCCAAAGACGGTCAGCGCACTGCGCAGCTTGTGGGCACGGAGCGTGTCCATCGCTTGTTTCAGATTTTCGCCGTGAGATTGGGCCATAAATTCCTCAGTCCGACCGCAAGGCTTCAATGGGATCGAGCTTGGCCGCGCGCATCGCCGGATAAATTCCGAAGAACAGCCCCACGCCGGTGGAGACGCTGAGCGACAAAATCACCGCGCTGAGAGGCATTTTCATGGGGATGGAAGTAGCCGCGCGCCCCAGAGACACCACGCCCCAGGCCAGGAAGATGCCGATGACCCCGCCCACGGCGGCGAGCACCGCCGATTCCGTCATGAACTGGAGGATGATGTGATTCCTT
>JBEKWY010000106.1:0-17032 GCA_049512575.1 Candidatus Acidiferrum sp. | reverse complement strand
TTCCGCATCCTTAGTTTCTTCGATGTCAGCGAAGCCTTTGAACTGGAGCGACTGAACGCGCTATTGGGTCCGGAAGCCGGACCGCGTTCGCCCGGATTCGTTCGTCGCACCCCGGAATATGCACAAGCGCAGACGCCGCCGATCGTGGAAGCAACCGGATCGATCGTCCTACCGACCGGCGAGAACCTGGACAGCCGCATCAAGTATTACTGGTTTGGAGTTGCTTGCGTCGAGCTGATTACCCCGTTTGAGTGCCATCTTGATTCTTTACCGCAGCATTCCTACCGCTGGATGAATGCGCCGGAAGTGGAGAAGGCCGCGGAAGACCTGCTGCGGACGCGCCTCGAGCACTTTCGTCCGGCAATGATCAAGCCTTCTCAGAGATGGCTCGACGAAGACTATCTGATCATCGATGTGCAGTCCGCGAAACATGACGATGGCCGCGCTGTGCTGGGTTCGGAGATGCTGCAATCCTGCGGCGACCAAATCACGCGAGTCGTTCGCGGCGAACTCGTTTCACTTTCCGCCGCGGAGCGCGACGAAGTCGTGCGGGCCGCGCTCTCCTACTATCCGAATGATCTTGTGGTCGTGGGCTGGGCGGCTGCATTGGTCTACGACAAGCCGGAGGCCACCTCGGCGGTCATCGATCTTCTGGAATACGCCAACACGCAGTTGCTGGAATTCCGCTACTACGACGAAGTGCTTACCAATCTGCTTTCCAACGTGTACAGCTCCCTGGAAGGGCATGAGAGTCTACGGTCGCTGTGGCGGCTGCCGCGGCGCGCGGGCCGCTTGAACGGGCTGCGCCTAGACATCATGGATCTCGCCGAACGAACCGAATACGCCGTGAAATTCATCAGCGATACCTATTACGCGCGCGTCTATCGCGTCAGCTCCGCAAGGATCGGCGTCGATGATTACAAAACGCTGGTGGCCGAAAAGCTGAAGACCGCGGGCGAGCTGTACGAATTCATGGTCGCGCAATTCAACGAGCGGCGCATGTTCGTCCTGGAAGTGGTCGTAGCCGTTCTGGTTTTCCTGGACGTGATTCTGCTGCTGCGCGGAAACAAGTGAGGGGTGCTCAAGTCATGATCGTCGCGGTGATGGGCGTGACCGGATCGGGCAAGACCACCATTGGCGAGTCGCTCGCCAAGCGTTTGGGCTGGGAGTACGCCGACGCCGACGATTTTCATTCCGCCGCAAACAAGGACAAGATGCATCGCGGCATTCCGCTAACCGACGCGGACCGCTTGCCGTGGCTTGCGGCCATTCACGAGAAACTAGCGCAATCCACCGCCGCAGGCCGAAACCTCGTGCTGGCTTGTTCCGCGCTGAAGCAAAGCTACCGCGACCTGCTTTTTCGCGATCTGCAAGTGCGGCTCGTTTATTTGAAAGGCAGCTACGAATTTATCGATGAGCGGCTGCGCGCCCGTAAAGGGCACTTCGCGGATGACAAGATTCTTGCCGCCCAGTTTGCGGACCTGCAAGAGCCCACGGATGCGCTGGTGGTCGATATTCGCCCCGACCCGGAGCGGATTGTCGACGAGATTTGCGAGCGGCTTAGTCTGCCTGCTTCGGCCTAGCGTTCAACTCGCCTACCCGCAATACGAGTCAGCCGGCGCTGACGTTGAGATCCTTCGCCTATCCTTGTCGGATAGGCTCAGGATGACAGTGTGGGCAGCGCTTTCAGTGTAGAGGCGGTTTCTGACGCGGATTGGCGAATGCCGATGCAGCCGCGACATGGGTCAAACCGCAGCGGTGAACTAGCCGTCGTTTTGCCGATAGGCTGGCGTTGGTGGAATCGGCGGCGTGACTTCTCCAAACTTTGCCGCCAGCCAGGCGCGGGCTTCGTCAGGGTGATAGTTGAAGGGACCCATGCCGCCGGCATAGGCGATATGGCCATTCTCGTCGATGATGTAAATACGTTCCGGCCACGCGGAATAGGCGTCGTTCGCGGCGTTGGTCATGTCGTCGATCCCAAAGGGAACCGGGTACTTCAGTCGCTGTACGAAATCGTTGGCGATGGCGACGCGCTGCTCCAGAGTCTTCGGCTGGGCATAGCAAACATCTTCTTTCACGTTTGATTTCATCTGCCACTCGTCGGTGGGGTGCGCCTCGCGGACGTAGACGGTCAGGAAATCGGCGTGGTCCTTATAGTCCTCGTAGATTTGGACGATGTCGCCGACCTGGCGACGAAACGGCGGTCAGGTATAACTGCCGAAGACAACCATCAGTGGGCGTCCACTGACGCTGCGCTCCCGCAAGTGAAAGTATTCTTTACCGTTTAGCGCAAGCAGTCGCGCGTCGGGAGCGCTGTCGCCGGGATGCAGCTTGCCGCGGTGCATATGTGGCAGGGCGTAGCGGAGCATGTAAAAGGCGTCTTTGGGACTACCGGCCATGCGAGACAACATTGCGAATCCCGCGATGAGCAGGACAGCGAGGATTCCGGCCAGCCATAAACTGATTGTTTTCATTCAGCTACTTTCGGGCAGATCGTGCGATACGTTAACATGCGAGAGGATAGCTCAAAAATAGTAGAGATATACTACTCTTCGCGGTCAGCGCCGACCGCCGGAGATCGTAACTCTCTGGTTACTCCCCCCTCCCCCCCATTTCTTGTAAGTGTTCATTCTACGAGGCTTTAAGTCCTTTGTTATGCCGCACTTTTACAAGGGCGATAATATACTTGACAAATCAAACCGTTTCCGGTAGACTTGGGGTTAGTGAGAGACATTATGAAAACCCCCAAAACCCTCCAAGAAGCGGTCATCCACTTTGCCAATCCTGAGAACTGCCTCAAATTCATGGTCAAGGTTCGCTGGCCGGATGGTGTCGTTACCTGCCCTACCTGCGAGCGCGAAGATGCCGTGTTCCTCAAGAATCAGGGTAAGTGGCAATGCAAGAGCGTCCATCCCAAACGGCAGTTTTCGGTCAAGATCGGGACCATCTTTGAGGATTCTCCGATTGGGTTGGACAAGTGGCTTATCGCAATTTGGATGATCTCCAATTGCAAAAACGGCGTTAGCTCTTACGAGATTGCTCGCGCTCTTGGCGTTACTCAGAAGTCCGCATGGTTCATGCTCCATCGCATCCGGTTGGCAATGCAGGTTCGCTCGTTCCTCAAACTTGGCGGACACGGTAGCCAGATCGAAGTAGATGAAACTTTCGTTGGTGGCGCGGCTCGCTTCATGCACGCCGACAAGCGCAAGCGCCGGATCACCGAGACTGGCACTAAAGACAAAACCGCCGTTATGGGAATCTTGGAACGTGGTGGCGAAGTTCGCGCCGCTGTCGTCGGCAATCGCAAAAAGCACGCGCTTCAGACCAACATTCGCGCTCACGTCAAAGCAGGCAGCGCGATCTACACCGATGCGCTCATGTCCTATCAGGGACTCAAAGGGCATGGATTCGAGCATCAAGTTGTAGACCATGCGGAGTCCTACGTTGACGGACAAGTTCACACCAATGGCCTCGAAAACTTCTGGAGTTTGTTCAAGCGCCAACTGAAGGGCACCTATATTTCCGTCGAACCGTTCCATCTCTTTCGTTACCTTGACGAGCAAGTTTTCCGTTACAACTTCCGCAAACTGCCCCATGACGGCGCTCGTTTCGAGCACGTCGCTTCGCACATCCTAGGAAAGCGTCTCACCTATGCCGAGGTCACTGGCAAGGTGGGAGAAACGAAGAATGATTAAACCGGGCCACTTGCTTCGCGGGAAGCGCTCTAAAAGTGATTAAAAAACAAATACTCCAGCGCTTCTCTCCGAAACTGCCACAACTCGCGCTCTTGCCCGTTGGATTTTAATTTACATTCTCCTTGATCGTTCAAGGTCAGGGTAGCTCGCAACGTGATCTCATCTCGCTTGTCTTTAACAATGATCTCGTTGCCTGAAATCTCGAATTTGACGGCTATATACGGCCTATTGCTCTCACCTGCTACGGTAATGCTGTCACCTTGCACGGCCGCAACAAACTTATACGCCACGCCTTCTGGACGTAGTTTGTTACGCTCTTCCACATCAACCTTGATTTGGTCTTTCAACTTCTCAAATATGAGGGCGAGCGAACATGCCGCTCGTTCTGCAACCCAATCCAAATTCTCAATTCGACCTTCCATTTTTACCTCTATTGCTGCGTTTCTTTTTCTTGGCAGCTTTTTCTTCGTCTAATTTCGCCTTGATAGCGCTATGCGGGACTTTCATCAGTTCTCGCAAGGTCGCATCGAAGTTTTCAAATTCAGAAGCTTTTTTGTTTCTCGTCATTCCTTGAATCCGTTCTTTGCCAAATGCGAGATGAATCCTTCCACGACCGTAAGCATATACTGTGCTTCTTTTGGTTCGTATTTTTTCTCTAGTTCATGAAGTACAGGATTACGATGGCCGCGAGAAATCGCTTGGATATCGGTCAGAATTTCGGCATACATAGGCTCAACCTTCCGCCAGTCTTCCGCTTTGTTCTGGTACTTATCGTCCATTTTTGCGGTTATTGCCTTACCGAGCCCATCCCATGCGCGGTTGTTGTAAATGATACCCAATGAGAGCGCCACTGAACGAAGACCAAAATCCACTACGCGCATTAAGTGGAACATACATGCAGTACTCTCGTCGTAAGCGTAGCATCGACCGGCATGTTGGAATTCTGTAATAGTCGAGGGGAATGCGGTTTCTATATCGGTATCCAACAACCATTTCTGGTCAGCGTAGGAAACTTTGCCGTGGTCCAACTTGAGAAATACTTGCTCTTCAAGTTCCTCTTGAAGCCTGTCACGGCATTCCGCGATCAAACCTCTAGACTCAGCTGGCCAGTTCGGAGACAGGTGCTGCACGGTTTTTTCTAATTGGCGTACTGTCCACGGAAGGCCGATGTCATTGCAAAGGTCTTTTGCTCTTGCGAGATCGGACTTTATTCCATCCCATGCATTCGAAGATCGAACCGTACCAGGAGCAGATTCTGCCCCTACGATTAATTCCATCTGGGTTAGGTAGCCACATATACCCACAAACTTGTCGGCATAAAAACGCAACATATCAAGCAGACTCCAAGCGCGAGCATTCATTGCACACCCGCACTATCGGGATCATCGCTGGAACCCTCTGATTCGTCAACTATATTATTGCCTTTACAAGTGTTCATTCTAAAGAAGTTACGGTCGATGGCGCAGGCACTTTATTTTGAGCCCGAATCCGACGGATTGGCGACGGCCGGCGTTCGTGGCAAGCACCCAAAACAGGGTGGGCGTCCGCTGAAAGGTCATTTGGGAATGCCCTTCGGAAGCTGCGGGTCACGTGCGGCTGACTTTGTTGAGGAGTTTCTCGCGCTCCAGTTGGTAGCGGGCCAGGGCTCGCTCGATTACGGTCAGCGCGGCATAAGCTGGGCGGATGTCTTCCACTTCCACCTTTTTGCCTTCCAATTGTTTGTAGTCGGAGAAGAAGCGCTTCAGGACCAGCAGGCGGTGGGGCGGCAGGTCGCGGGCTTCGACGTAATCGCTGAATTCGGGGTCGTTGGTGGCTACGGCGATCACTTTGTCGTCGCTGGCGCCGGAATCGATCATCGTCATCAGGCCGATGGCGCGGGCTTTGATTAGGGCCAGCGGCTGGACCGCTTCCTGGCAGAGAACCAGGACGTCGAGGGGATCGTTGTCTTCGGCGTAGGTTTGCGGGATGAAGCCGTAGTTGGCCGGGTAGAAGACGGCCGAATGGATGATGCGATCGACTTTGAGCAGGCCTGTGGGCTTGTCGAGCTCGTATTTCACGTTGGAGCCCAGGGGAATTTCGATCACCGCCTGAAAATCGCGGGGTAGATCGTTGCCTGGGGATACGTCGTGCCATGCATGCATCATTTCGCGATCCTCGCAGTGTAAGGTAGCTCGCCATTATCGCCTCACGGTGGTCTCAACGCAAAGTGACTGGTCCCAAAGGGTGATGAGTCCAGTTTTCGATTGTGCGACTAATCAGGAGTCAGACGCTTCGACGCAGTGTAGACTCTGGGCGATGGAAGAAACACCGCGACTTGACGAGTCGTGCATTCCGATTCCGCTAAAGCATTCGGCTTCTTGTCAAATTGGAGGCTCAAGATGAACGGTCAACAAAAGAAAGAGCAGGATCCTGGAGTGCGAGATCAAGAAATCCGTGCGGCGCTGGATCAGCATTGGGCGGCGTCCGATGCCAACGATTTTGAAACGGAACACCTCATCTATCACGAAGACGCGGTGCTGGAATACCCGCAGTCGGGCGAGCGAACCCGCGGTCGACGCAACATACAGGGCCAACGCGCGAGTCAGCCGAACAAAAAGCGGTTTTCAATCCGGCGAATCATTGGCGGCGGTGATCTTTGGGTCACCGAATTCATTCTGACGTATGACGGCAAGCCGTCCTACACCGTGAGCATCATGGAGTTCAGGGGCGACAAGGTTTGGCGGGAGACGCAGTACTTTGCGGATCCATTCGTGGCTCCTGCATCGCGCGCTCAATGGGTCGAACGGATGGACACCTAATCTTCGAGGCGCGAGAATTCGTCAACGACCTCGTCGAAACGTGGTTACCAGAGAAGTCGAACTGTATGATTTGAAGGATCGTTAAGCACATCGTCCGACGGAGAGACAAGAGATGGATTGGAAACGGTTGGTCCAGTTTGCGCTGCAGGGTAGCGGTGATTTGGAACAATATGCCATCCTGCTGATCCGCGTTTCGATCGGGCTGTTCTTCGCCATCTCCGGGGCAAACAAATTGTTTGTCGCCGGCGGCACGAAACCTGTTTACGAATCGCTGGTTAAGGCCAAAGTCCCGTTTCCCCGCCAGACCGCTTATTTCGTCGCGGGTGTCGAGTTCGTTTGCGGATCCTTGGTGACCGTGGGGTTTGTGTCGAGCCTGGCCTGCGTGGCTTTATTGATCGATATGATTGTGGCCACCCTGACCGACGCGATTTCCACCCTGCCTAAAGGACTTTCGCCTCTTAGCTGGCTCGACGATTTCCTCTACCTCCCGGAAGTCCTGTACGTGCTCTTCTTTATCTGGCTGATCTGCTCTGGTCCGGGAAAGTTCAGTGTCGATTACTGGCTCGCCGGCAAGTTATTGAAGTGATCGATCGACGAAGCGGCTTGTTGCTAGGCAAGAGCTTGATGGTCATGGTTAGAATTTTTCAGCCGCAGGACTGGCACTAAGTCCTGATCAACGTGACACGGGAGCTTTAGCTTGCGCTCTGGGTGGCGCAAACGCGGAGGTTCGAGTTTCGGAATGCATAGAGTGGTTAGGCGCGGGCTTTGTCGATCATTTGTTCCCAGATGCCTTTGCTCTTGAGGATGATTTCGACTACTTCGCGGGCTGCGCCTTTGCCGCCGTTGGCTTTGGTTATGTAGTGGGCGGCTTGTTTTACTTCGATGGCGGCGTTGCCTACGGCTACCGCTAAGCCTACGCGGCGCATTACCGTCAGATCCGGGAGGTCGTCGCCCAAGTAGGCTACTTCGGATTCGGCTGCGCCCGTTTTCTTCAGGATTTCTTCGTACGCAGCGATTTTTTGGGGTTGTTTTTCGTAAACGAATTCGATGTTGAGTTCGCGGGCGCGTCGGCGCATTGCGGCGCTTTCACGGCCGGTGATCACGCCGGTGCGGAGGCCTGCCGTGTGGGCTAGGGAGAGACCTTGGCCGTCGTGGGCGTCGAAGGTTTTGATTTCGAGGGCGGAGCCGTCGGGTTGGGAGGCCAGGGTCACGGCGCCGGTGGTTATGGTGCCGTCTACGTCCATCAGGAAGACTTTGATTTGTTTGGCGCGCTTGGCTACGGCTTGAGGGATTTTCAATGATGGCTTTGGCAAAGGATGCTCCTGATTTCGGCGATTCACGATGGCGCGTTTATTCGGCCTAACAAAAGCGCCCCACTTCGGGCGCGGCTACAAAGCAAGATGGCGAGTCGAGCTCGCCGCTACAGACTCAAAAGCGCGTCCACTAACGGTACATTCGATGATTTAGATTAGTTCCAGGGTCCATAGATCGTGGAGGTGGACCACGCCCAGGACTCCTTGGGCTTCGTCTACTACCACGATCGATGTGATTTTGCGTTTCTCCATTAAATTCAGGGCTTCGCTGGCCAGGACGTGCGGGCCGATGGTTTGGGCGTTGCGGGTCATGCTGGCGCCGGCGGTCATTTCCAGCGTGGCGCCGCCTTGTTTTTCCATCAGGCGGCGGAGGTCGCCGTCGGTGAGGATGCCAGCGAGGCGGCCGTCGGGATGGAGGACCGTGGTCATGCCCAGGCCTTTGCGGCTCATCTCGTGGATGACCTCGGGCATGAGCGTGTCGGGTGAGACGCGCGGCAGGGCGTTGCCGGCGTGCATCTTGTGCTCGACGCGAAGAAGTTTTCTGCCGAGGCGGCCGGCGGGATGAAGCGCGGCGAAATCGTCGGGGCGAAAGCCGCGATGCTCGAGCAAGGAAACGGCGAGCGCGTCGCCGACCGCCATGGCCACGGTGGTGCTCGCCGTGGGGGCGAGATTCAGCGAGCAGGCTTCTTCTTGCACGCTGACGTCGAGGATGATGTCGCTGGCTCCGGCTAGTGTGGAATGGATCTTGCCGGTGAGCGTTACCAGCGGAATCTCCAGGCGCTTCAGCGCTTCGAGCAGGCGGATGATTTCTTCGGTTTCGCCGCCGTAGGAGACCGCTACGAGTGCGTCGCCACGCGCGAGCATGCCGAGATCGCCGTGCAGGGCTTCGGCGGGATGCAGGAAAAAGGATGGGGTGCCGGTGCTGGAGAATGTCGCAGAGATTTTTCGGGCGACCAGGCCGGATTTGCCCATGCCGGTCACAACTACGCGGCCTTTGCAGGCGAAGAGGAGATCAACGGCTTTTTCGAAGGTGGCGTCAAGACGAGCGAGGACATCCTGGATGGCTTGGGCTTCGATTTGCAGGACGCGGCGGGCGGTGTTGAGGCTCATGTGGAGGTGACTCGTGACTGGTGACTGGTGACTGGTGAAAGGCGGTTGCTTGCATAACTCATGGGCTGGTTGCCGAGCTGGGGCGCGGCTTGCTGCACACTTACAAAAGGCGGCGGCTGGGTAAGGGCTTGAGTGACGTTTTCATCTAATCCCCGCTCTCTTAAGCGGACGGCCACAGGTTGCCGAGGCTGAGATTTCGTCGAGACGAGGGACTGGATCATGACTGGCTCCAGCTGCGAACGATGGTGGAGAGTTCTTTGAGGCGGGTTAGTAGGGCGGGGAGTTGCGAAAGGGGTAGGGCATTGGGACCGTCGGAGAGGGCGGCTTCGGGATTGTCGTGAGTCTCGAGGAAGAGGCCGTTTACGCCTGCGGCTACTGCGGCGAGGGCTAGCGGCTCGATGAATTCGGGTTGGCCACCGCTAGCGTGGCCTTGACCGCCGGGGAGTTGGATGGAATGGGTGGCGTCGAAGACTACCGGGTAGCCTAGCTCTTGGAGGACCGGGAAGCTGCGCATGTCGACCACGAGGTTTTGGTAGCCGAAGGAGGCGCCGCGCTCCGTTAGGATTATTTTTTCGTTGCCGGAGGCGGCGATTTTCTCGACCACGTTGGTCATGTCCCACGGGGAGAGGAACTGAGCCTTCTTCACGTTGACGATGCGGTTGGTTTTTGCGGCGGCTTCGAGGAGATCGGTTTGGCGCGAGAGGAAGGCCGGGATTTGCAGGATGTCGCAGACTACGGCTGCGGGAGCGGCTTGGGACGGCTCGTGAATGTCAGAGAGGATGGGCAGGTCGAGGTCGTGCTTGATTTTGCTGAGGATGCGGAGGCCTTCTTTCAGGCCGGGGCCGCGGAAGGATTTCACGGAGGATCGATTGGCTTTGTCGTAGGAAGCTTTGAAGATGTAGGGGACGCCGGCATCTGCAGCTATTCGCGCAATTTGCTCCGCCATTTTTCGCGCGTGGGCTTCGCTTTCGATCACGCAGGGTCCGGCGATCAAGAAAAGCGGATTGCCGCCACCGAGGCGCAGGGAGCCGAGCACAATTTCTCGAGTAAGCGTCATCTAGAGGCTGAACCTAAGGAAGCAAGAATAGCAGGCTACCAGTCCGGACTGCATTTGCAATGATTACGCGGTGAGGTGCGGCGCTACAGCAACGGCCTGAGCGTGATGCGCCTCAGCCGCCGGGCGCGATTTGTTTTTTTTATGTTCGAGGGCCGCGCCTATGAAGTCCGCGAAAAGTGGATGCGGCTCGAGCGGCTTGGACTTAAATTCCGGATGGAACTGGCAGCCGAGGAACCAGGGGTGGTCGGGGGCTTCCACGATCTCGACGTAATTTTCGTCGGGAGTGCGGCCGGTGATGCGCAGGCCTGCGTTGGTTAGGATTTTCTCGAAGTCGCGATTGAATTCATAGCGGTGGCGGTGGCGTTCGCTGATTTCCAGCTTTCCGTAGGCTTTGGCGGCGAACGAGCCGGGTTCGAGTTTGCAGGGCCAGGCACCGAGGCGCATGGTGCCGCCCATTTCGTCCACGCCGAGAAGTTCGCGCAGTTTGTAGATGACGCGATGCGGGGATTGCGGATCGCACTCTGTGGTGTCGGCGCGTTCCAGTCCGGCAACGTCGCGAGCGTATTCCACCGTGGCGCACTGCATGCCCAGGCAAATTCCAAAGAAGGGCACCTTATTCTCGCGCGCGTACTGAATGGTATAGATCATTCCCTGCATGCCACGCTTGCCGAAGCCACCAGGAACCAGGATGCCGTCGTAGCCGCGCAACCGCGCAGCAGCGGTTTCGACGGAATCGATATCTTCAGCTTCGATCCATTCGAGGACGGTCTTGTGACTGTGGGCCAGGCCGCCGTGGAGCAGGGCTTCGCGCAGGCTTTTGTACGCGTCTTCGAGTTGCACGTACTTGCCGACGATGGCGATCCGGATTTCGCCGGCGGGATGATGCAGGCGGTGAACCAGATCGATCCAGGGCTTCAGATCCTGCGGATGATGTTCGAGCTTCAGCAATCGCAAAATCTGAGCGTCTAAACCTTCGCGGCCGAGTTCCACGGGCACGGCGTAAATGGTGTCCACGTCTTCCATGGAGATCACGCAGGAATCGGCGACGTTGCAGAAGAGAGCAATTTTTTTCTTCAGGTCGGACGAAATATGGCGATCGCTGCGGCAGAGAAGGATGTCGGGCTGAATTCCGATGCCCAGCAATTCTTTCACGCTGTGCTGCGTGGGTTTGGTCTTCAGTTCGCCGGCGGCGGCGATATACGGAACGAGGGTCACGTGGACGAACAGGGTGTTCTCGCTGCCGAGTTCGAGGCGCATCTGGCGGATGGCTTCGAGAAAAGGAAGCGAC
Source organism: Candidatus Acidiferrum sp. (assembly GCA_049512575.1). Classification (GTDB taxonomy): domain Bacteria; phylum Acidobacteriota; class Terriglobia; order Acidiferrales; family UBA7541; genus Acidiferrum. The sequence continues at coordinate 5,771 of JBEKWY010000106.1, read as the reverse complement.
TCGATGTCGCCGACGGTGCCGCCAATTTCGACGATGACGACGTCGACGCCTTCGGAGACTTTTTTGATGGTGGCTTTGATCTCGTCGGTGACATGTGGAATGACTTGCACGGTTTTGCCGAGATAATCGCCGCGGCGCTCTTTGCCGAGAATGGTTTCGTAGATGCGGCCGGTAGTCCAGTTATTGTCGCGGCTGAGTTTGGCGTGGGTGAAGCGCTCGTAGTGGCCGAGATCGAGATCGGTCTCCGCGCCGTCCTCGGTGACGAAGACTTCGCCGTGTTGAAACGGGCTCATGGTGCCTGGATCAACGTTGAGGTATGGGTCGCACTTTTGGAGGGTGACTTTGAAGCCGCGACTTTCGAGGAGACAGCCGATGGAGGAGGCAGCTACGCCTTTTCCGAGTGAGGAAACAACACCGCCGGTTACAAAAATATATTTTGGCGCCATCCTTGCAGCCCTAGGTTCGCTTGGGTTGTCCAGCTTACCGGGCCTGTTAACCCTCCACAGGAGTGACGTACACACAATTATGGTCGGAAGCCGGGAAACTGTCAATGCGACTCCGCGCATTGCTGCAATCAAAAATTCTCTTCACTCCATCGCCATCTTGATCGTGGACCGAAACCTTTTTCCACAATCGGTGTTGGTAACCATGTAGGAAGTTTGGTGTGATTTTGCCGCTCGTGTAAATAGTTTGTCTTTAAGCAAATACATGGAGGGCAAGGGAAACGCCGCGGGCACTAAGTTCATCAAACTAGGGAATACGTAAGTAGTAGCGCGGAATGCGGTTTTGGGGAGCCGATTCGGTCCGCGTACTCGAAAGGCTCGGCTAGCGAGCTTTCCATCTGGGGAAGAAGAAAATGAGACGAATCATTCGAATGAGCATCGGCGCTGCCTGGCTCGGTGGGGCCCTTCTATTGACGATGGCCGCCCACGCGCAGCAAGCACCCTCGATTCGCTCGGGATATAGCTTGGCGCGCGAAGTAAACCTGGTGGGAACGGTTTCGAGCATTGTCGAGGACTCGAAAACCGGACCGCTGGGAACCAACGTAATGGTGCAAACAGGTTCTGGTCTAGTTGACGTTCACGTTGGCAGCGCAAGTTACCTGAAATCGAATCACCTTGAATTGGCCGCGGGGGACAGCGTGCGCATCATTGGTGAGAACTTCACCTCAGGTTCCAACACCGTTTTCGTGGCGCGCATCGTGCAAAAAGGTACCACCGCGGTGGCAGTGCGCTCGCCGAAAGGTATGCCGCTTTGGCGCAACGGAACGCGCCTGCAATCGGCCACAAAGACGCAATCGCAGGGAGGTGCCCTGTGAACGGCTCGATCATGAAGTACATGGCCCTATTCGCGGCGATCGTACTGGCTTGCTTCACGAGTGCCTGCGGGGGAGGGGGGACGATTAGCTCTGCTCCGGCGCCGCCGCCCACGTCCGGACCCTATTCCGCGTCGACCCTGAGCGGTAACTACGCTTTTGTGATGAGCGGCCAAGATGCGGGCGGATTTTTTGCGCGCATTGGCAGCTTTGCGGCGAACGGCGCGGGCGGGATCACGGGCGGAGTCCTGGATCTCAGCAGCGGAATTGTTCCCGGCGTTGCGACCGTAACAATCACCAGCGGCACCTACAGCATCGGAACGAACGGCTTAGGAACGGTAAGCCTAATAGACTCGGCAGGTGAAACCGTCGGCCTCAGCATTGTAATGACCTCAACCACCGCCGGCCTGATCACCGAAACGGACGGCAATGCCACGGCCAGCGGTAATTTCACTGTGCAGGACACGACTACCTTTGCTGGTCTACCCAACAATCTGACCGGCCCCTACGTTTTTGATGTCTCGGGCCTGGATCCGAACGGAGCCGCGGAATCGTTCGTCGGCCAATTCACGGCAAATGGAGCTGGCGGCGTTACAGCCGGAGTGGTGGACGTCAATGACGACTTCACGGCCTCGGGTCAGCTACCGGTGACAGGTACGTTTACGGCAGACGCCACCTACGGTCCTTCGTACGGCCGGGGGACGGCGGCTTTTATCATTAACGGAACTACAGTCAATTTCAGTTTCTACACGGTTGGCGTCGGCCGTATTCGGATGCTTAGGACCAACTACCCTGCCACCAGCCTCGGCGATGCGGTCGCCCAGACCGGGACGATTCCGACCGCCACGAGCGGCTTGAGTGGCGGGTTCGCCTTTATCCTGGCTGGGTCCAACCTGGTCGGCGAGGACGTTCGTGCCGGCCGCGTGAGCTTGAGCGGTGGCACCGCAAGTAATGTGGAACTGGACGACGACAATGACAGTGCCAGCGGCTCCGGTAACAGCAATCATACGGCGATTCCAGAAGGTACGATCAGCGCCGCAAGCTACACCGTCGATCCCAGCGGCGACGGACGCGGAACTCTAACCTTTACCGATTCCAGTGCCGGAGTTTTCTCGTTTATCTTTTATCTGATCTCTCCTACCCAGGCCGTAATTCAAGACGTTAGCACCGGCAATACGACGGGGCCGATTGTCACGTCGGACGGGTCGATGCAGATGCAGACGGGTAACCCCTTCACCACTGCCGGGGAGGCCGGGAATTGGGGCTTCAACTGGAGTGGAGAGAGCGTGAACAATAGCACCGAGGCGTTCGGCGAGGAGGATTTCGTCGGACAGTACACGCAGACCAGCGCCGGGAGTATTTCCGGAGGCGTAGACTTCACGGAGTTGTCGGCGAATAGCGTGGTCACCGGAGGAGCGTTCAGCGGAACGATGACCGTCGCCGGAGACGGGACCTTGCGCAACACGTACTCGATTACGTTGGCGACATCTCCGGCGGCGACGCTCAACTTCGCCGCCTACCTGGTGGATGCCAACACCATCTTCGTCGTGGGCGTCGACACGCATAGGACGATTACGGGATCGATTCTGCGTAATTTCTAGCCCTTGATTCTGTCTTTAGAAAGTGAGATCGCCCGGCCAAAACAGGCCGGGCGGTCTAGCTTTGTAAGAGTTTTTCGATGCCACTCAGAGTCTCTTGATTTAACTATAGTGGTCGCGAAGGCAGTCGCAAGTGATAGTCGGGAAGCGCGAGACAGCCAGATGAGAAGGGCCGCCATTACTTCTGGCGGTCACCCTGCGACACGTGAGTTCGATTTGGATTGCGCACAAAAATATCCCCCAATCCGGGAGCGCATTTTGAGCCAAGCATGCTTTTCTTTAGTTCACCTCGGTCCACCCAGTTTTCAAGCTCGAATTTAACTGGGTCGACCAACGTGTAGTTGAAAGTCGCCTCGTTAAAAATGCGGCTATCGAGAGCCCGCAGAGCGGGCTCGAGGAACGTCCTATTGAATTCGAACGACAGCAATGGCGGGCATCTCGACAATGCCTTGAGGACCTGTTCTTCATATCCTTCGACATCGATCTTTATGTAAAAAGGGAGCCCGTAGCGCTGGATTAGAGAATCCAGAGTGATCATCGGGACAGTCAGTTTCCGGTTCCACATCCCGACATAGTCTCGATTGCCTCGCGAGACAGCCTCACACCACTCCACGGAGAGAGAGCTCATCTTGTCCTTGCGGTCCGATACTTCCAATTCGGCAAGTCCGTTCCTTTCGCCAACAGCGGCTTGCACGACTTCGACCGCGTCTCGCGATGTGGTGAGTTCAATGTGTCTAGCACAATCAGGATTGGGCTCGACAGCCACGACTTTGGCATCCAAGGAAGCGAAAATCGTGGTCATGGTGCCAACATTGGCGCCTATATCAAAGACGAGTGCGGCCTTGGGCAAAAGGGAAGAGTAAAACGCGCGCATGAGGCGCGATTGCTGCATCGCGCGGCCGCCCCGCAGCCGTTCCCATATTGGACTGGTTACCTTGTTTAGTCCGAGGACCCAAAGTAGCTCCTCTACGCGTCGTCGTGATGCTTGCACCCCTTCACCTCGTCCAATTGCGCTAGCATTTGTCTAACGTTGCCACATCGGAATGTAGCAGGCTTGGGTTCCGGGCCGCATTTGGATTACGAATCGGAGCAATTCGAACGGCTGAAGTCATTTCACTTTTTTAAGAGCTTTTCGACGCGGGCGACATCTTCGGGCACATCCACGCTGACGGCGTCGTGCTCGACTTCCGCTACGCGAATCTTGGTGCCGTTTTCAATCCAGCGCAGCTGTTCGAGCTGTTCGATGCGCTCCAGTTCGCCCTGCGGCAACGTGGGGTACTCCAATAAGGCCTCTCGCTGGAACGCGTAGAGACCCAAGTGCTTCAGGTGGCGCACTTGAATTGTGCTGCCGGTGTCTCGTACCCAGGGAATGGGCGCCCGGGAGAAGTAAAGCGCATTGTCGTCGAAGTCCAAGACGACTTTGACTACGTTGGGGTCCATGATATCGCCAGGGATTTTAATGGGCGTGGCGACCGTCGCCACCGCTGCCTGTGGGTCTTCCAGTAGCGCCGCCACGGCGGTGTCGACGGCGGCAGGATCGAGGAGAGGTTCGTCGCCTTGCACGTTGACGAAGATATCGCCCTCGACATGGGCGGCCACCTCCGCAACTCGCTCGGTGCCAGTGCGATGGTCCGGCCGGGTCATGCGAGCCTCGCCGCCGAATGCGACCACCGCCTTGACGATGCGGTCGTCGTCGGTGGCCACGATCACTTGATCGACGCGGCGTGCCGATTTGGCGCGGGCGTACACTCTTTGAATCATGGGCTGCCCGTTCAGTGACACCAGCGGCTTACCGGGCAAGCGCGTTGAGCCGTAACGCGCTGGTATTACCACTACGACTTTACCGGGACTCATAGCCCGACCTTTCTTCCAACCACTCTTCCAACCACAATGTTGGCATAGACTCCCACGGCTTGATCCGGCGTCCTACCGTCTTCGCGGGATGCTACCACAGTGGGTGCCGTCATCTGACAACCGCGGCTGACCGTCGATAACCGTGGCGACTGGGTTGCACGGACATTGGGCACTCGCGTTGACAAAGGTATGACAAAGATCGCCGGGGGACGAACGCAATTGGACTTGTCTTCTTCCACTGCGGTGCTACAATCCATTTCAGTCCTGAACCGCGCGGCCGTTCCCGGCAGGCCAGGAATCTTTTGGGAGAGAGCCGTGAAGCGCGAGGTACATACTTTTCGCGTTTTGCCTTGTTTGCTGGTTATCTTTTCGCTCGTTTTTGTTGCCCTGCCGGTTTTCTCTGTTCCCGCCGCAGCACAGTCCACCGGCTCCGCCTCCGACGATGCGAATCCTAAAGCCAAAGACGATGCGAAGCCTGCTGATGCCGCCAAGCCTGCCGCGGCAAAGGACGACGTAAAGAAAAATACTGCCGGGGCGGGCTTCAAGCCGTCACAAGGGCTGCATCTCGACGTCGATCTGGCACTGGTCAATGTCACGGTCACCGATCCCTATAATCGCCTGGTTACTGGCCTGGATCCCGACAATTTTCGCGTCTACGAAGACAATATCGAGCAGGAAGTCGTAACGTTCTCTTCCGAGGATGTGCCCATATCCATCGGCGTGATCTTCGATTTCAGCGGCAGCATGGCCAACAAGATCGGCAAAGCGCGGGAAGCCGCCGTGCAGTTTTTTAAGACCGCCAATCCGCAGGATGAGTTTTTCCTGGTGAGCTTTAACGAGCGCGCCGAACTGACGAGCGCGTTTACCAACAGCGTCGAAGATCTGCAGAGCCGCATGATGCTGACGGCGCCCAAGGGGCGGACCGCGCTGCTGGATGCCATTTATCTAGGTCTTAGCCAGATGAGGGGTGCCAAGAACGGCAAGCGCGCCTTGCTCATCCTATC
>JBEKWY010000105.1:0-17057 GCA_049512575.1 Candidatus Acidiferrum sp. | reverse complement strand
GTGACGAGGTTGCCAGAAATGCCATCGCCGGTGACAAAACCAGGGCGCAGCGCGACCAGGAATGTCGCGTCGGGAAAACCCCCGCGGGCGTGGAGCTCCTCTTCACTAACGATGCGATCGATGCCGTTGGCAGGGTCGGCGGCGAGTGTGGCGAGCAGGGTAGGCACTTGCGTCTTGGTGGCGGAATCGTTTTTATCTTGCAAGATGATGGCTTCGCAGCCGCCGGCTCCCCAGATGGTGGCCTTCCACGATTTGACCTGGTTCTTCTCGTCGAAGTCGATGAGGCCGGCGCTGCGGAATGCGACCGCGAGATTGAACGCTTTGTCGACGTTGACGAAGCCGTGGTCGGAAACGATGCAGACGACGGCGTTCTTGCCGTAGGTATGCTTGATCGATTTGAGGATATTGCCCAGCGCGGCGTCAATGCGCTCCAGCGTCGCTATGCTTTCGGCTGAGAAAGGACCGGAGGCGTGCTCTTCGGTATCGAGCGCCGTGAGATAGATGGTGGCGAAAGCGGGACGTTTGAGCTCCAGTAATCGCGCAGCGAATTTGGCGCGGTTTTCGTCGCCGGTGATGGATTCGTCGATGCCATCGGCGTACGGGCCAAGATCTTTTTCGAGCGCGTCGAGCAAACCGGGCGTTGCGAGCACGCGGAGGAGCTTGCGATCGTCCGGCCTGCCGGCGCGCCAATACTGCGGCAGATTCCATTTGATGTGCGGCTCGGCAACGCTAACCGGCCAGTGCACGTTTGCGGTGACCAGGCCGGCAGCCGCAGCAGCGTCCCACAGCGTCGGCACCTTGATGTCTTCCGCGTACCAATACCATCCACCGTAGTTCTTGCGCAGCGGGTCGAAGGTGTTGTTGGCGTAGATGCCGTGCGTGGCAGGAGCCACTCCCGTGAGCAACGTCGTGTGGCTCGGATAGGTTACCGTGGGAACTACGCCGTGCACGCCCGTAGAGTAACTGCCTTCGCGGAGAAAACGTCGCAGGTTGGGAATTTTCAGCCCGTGAACTTCGGCGTCCAGCACATATTCAGGCTTGAGGCCGTCGATCGAGATAAGAATAACCGCGGGTCGCGACTTCTGATCTGGGGCAGGCGCAGCTGTAGCGGCCGAAGTGCATACCAACAGCGCGCAGACGATCGCTAAACAGAACGAGCACAGACTAACCAGAGAGTGGCGCCGATTCATCCAACATTCCTCAGGAACTTTACAACGGTATAACAAAGCTGTGAACGGCAGGTTACTCGCACCGCCGCAAGATACTATTTGTCGTCACGAAATAAGCCCGAACAGTATTCTCCACCATCGTACCCCTCAAGAAGCAGCAATGTGGTTGACTTTGCAGTTCTACTCGTTACAAATGGTCTCTCCAATTTCGCTGTCCATGGATCGCATTCCTTATGAATATTCTTGATCTCCTTGTCGGAAAGCCGCTCGCCACCTCAGACGAACGCGCCGAACAGGTCGGTCCCAGCCGGGGCATCCCCATTTTCGGTTTGGACGCGCTCAGCTCCGCCGCGTACGGCCCGGAAGCCGCCCTCAGCTTGCTCATCCCCCTGGGTCTCCTGGGTTTGCAGTACATCCTCCCGATCAGCACCGCGATTATCATTCTGCTGGTTATCGTCTATTTTTCGTATCGGCAGACGATCGCCGCGTACCCCACGGGGGGTGGATCCTACACCGTCGCGCGGTTCAACCTCGGACCCTTCCCCGGTCTGCTGGCGGCCGCAGCGTTGCTGACCGACTACATCCTCACCGCTGCCGTGGGAATCTCCGCGGGCGTGGGAGCCTTGGTTTCCGCGGTTCCGAGCTTGCAGCCGTACACCGTTAGTTTGTGTGTCGGCATCCTGGTCCTCATTGCGCTGATGAACCTGCGCGGCCTCCGCGAGGCCGGCTTCGCCTTTATGCTGCCGACGTATCTTTTTGTCGGCACCCTGTTCATCACTATCGCGGGAGGCTTGCTGCATATGGTTCTCAGCGGCGGCCATCCGCATCCGCTGACTCCGCTGCCCGCCCCGCCTCCCGTTACCGCAGCCGTCAGCTACTGGTTGCTCCTGAAAGTGTTCGCCAGCGGCTGCACCGCGCTCACCGGCGTGGAGGCGGTGAGCAACGGCGTCAGGGCCTTTCGCGAGCCCGGTGTAAAAAACGCGCAGCGCACCCTCACGGTGATCATCTTTATCCTGGCCGTGCTTCTCGCGGGAATTTCCTATCTCGTGAAAGTTTACGGCATCGTTGCCACCGATCCCGGTCAGCCCGGGTACCAGAGCATCCTCTCCATGTTGATCGCCGCAGTTTTCGGCAGGGGCATCTTCTATTATTTGACGATCGGCTCGATCCTCCTGGTGCTTTCGCTGTCCGCGAACACTGCGTTCGCTGACTTTCCAAGACTTTGCCGCGCCATCGCGCAGAACAATTATCTGCCGCATGTTTTTGGTTTCCGCGGGCGCCGCCTGGTTTACACCTACGGAATTCTGGTTCTGGCCGTGCTGACGGGCGCTCTGCTTATCCTATTCGGAGGCGTCACCGACAGGTTGATTCCGCTGTATGCCGTTGGCGCATTTCTTGCGTTTACGCTTTCTCAGTGGGGCATGGTCGTGCACTGGAGAAAAAAGCGCGGCCCGCATTGGTTGAAGAGCGCGATGGTCAACGGACTTGGCGGTACCGTGACGGGTATCACCGTCCTGGTGGTTCTAGTCGCCAAATTTGTCGAAGGCGCCTGGATCACCATGCTCTTCATTCCCATGTTGATTTTCTTTTTTGTGGCCGTGCGGCGCCACTACCACTCGGTATCGATGAGCACACGCTCCACGATTCCGGTAGAGCCTGGCAGCCAGCTAGCGCCGCCGATCGTCGTCGTCCCCATCGACCGCTGGAGCCGTATCACCAAGCAGGGCCTGGAACTGGCCTCCCGGCTTACGCCGGAAGTCATTGCGATCCATGTGGACCCGGAAGAGCACTCGGAACTGCTCCGGGAAGACTGGGAACGCTACGTGCTTGAGCCGTTTCGGGCGTGCGGTGATCGGCACCCAGAGCTGGTGATGCTTCCCTCGCCGTATCGGTTCGTGATCATCCCCCTTGTCCAGTACATACTGGAATTGTCGGAGAAACACCCGGACCGCCGCATCGTCGTGGTTATTCCCGAGCTGGTGGAAGACCGCTGGTATGAATACTTCCTCCACAACCAGCGCGGACGCTTGCTGGAATGGATGCTGCTCGTGCGAGGAAACGAACGCATCTTTACGCTCAGCGCGCCGTATTATCTCGGTTGCCATCCGAAAGCAGGAGGAAACCACTCGGACTCGGCGACGCCCGCAGGCAAGGCCTAGCAAAGAACCATGCCAAAACCGGAAAATCGGTCCGCCGTCGTAATTTGCTAGAATCGGGCTCGATGCTGAGGCGTGTAATCTTGTGCGTACTCCTGCCTGCGATTTTCGGGGCCGCGCTCGGCTTTCTGGCCCTGGCTTTCGCAGTGCAGAACGAACCGGCCTTGCCCGTGCCGGTGCTCGCGGTTGTTTCACCCGGTCTGAAAATCGCGGAAATGTTCACTCCCGGAAGACACGAGTCGCTCGGCTCCACGTTCGGCGGATTCCTGCGGGTCGCCATCGGCGTCAACGCCCTGCTCTACTTCTCGATCTTCGCCCTCGCCGGCTATTTGATCGACCGCCGCCTCTCGCGCTAGTCTTCACCGGCGTCGCGCTCGGCTGTTCGCATTACAGCAGAATTAGCGCGCCTCGATCTCAGGGAGTTCGGATTCGCTCAGCTAGATCTCGCCCAAACCGTTGGAAGTGTCGCACATTCCATGTGTAAATCGTCTCCGCCTTGGCCTTCAGGGCGCAACGCCCAAGCAGCACATCATAAATTGTGCCTCCTACAATTCCTGTGGGCGCGGCCGACCGCAGCGCGGCGAAATATTCTTCCGCCGTCAGCGCGACAATTGTGAGGCGCTGATAGATTTCCTCTATCAGAAGAAGAGCCTGATCTGCACTCAGCCGATGGGGCCCCGGAAGGCGAGTTACGATCGCATAGAATTCCGCCAGAGTGTGGGCTGCGCAAGCTCCCTGGCTCTTATCGGTCTTTAGAAACGCGTTCAGGCTGGCTTCGTGATGTTCGTGATCCTCGAGAAACGCCGGTATCAATACAGATGTGTCGAAAAACACTCTCATGAAGGGTTTCCGTGGACGGCAAAAACTCTCATTTCCGCGTTCCCCGGTTCCTCTCTTCACGCTCGTCTCGGACTTCGCGCATGGTCTTTTCCACGGTGCTCGCCGTCAACGCTTCGCCGGCTCGGAAAACCCAAACACCTCGTTTCTTCCGTAACGGCCCGGTACCCCGCACCGGGCGCAGCCTGATTTCTTCACCGGAGCTGTCAATTTCGAGTGAATCCCCAGGCGCCAACTGCAGTTCGTCGCGCAGCGGCTTGGGAAGCACGATTCTGCCAGCTCGGTCGATAGTGAGTTTCATAGAGTCATCGTACCATTTCAGTGTGCCAAATGCCATTTGTAAATGGCACTAAAAAACGGTGCAATTGGCTACCGCTTCCGCGCAACCGCCAGGATGTGCGCGCTCTGTCCGATCAGGGCTGTGTCGCTCTCCATGGACCGCACGATGGTGAGCAGCCTTCCACGCGACTTGCGGTCGCGCCAAACGTCCCCAAAGTTTGGCATCAGCCATCCCGGCCCTTCCAGACCATAGAGCCGCGGCCTTGCAAAACCCGCGGCTTCCACTTCGTTTCGCAGTTCGTCGGGATGATGAAAAAACGCCGTCGTGAAATAGTGAGGGTTCTTCGTCGGATTCCGGTGCTGCCCGTTTCGTAAGTCCTGCTGAAGGATTCGGAAGAATGCCGGATCCTCCGCGAAGTTGCGGAACAATCCGTCAAACGCGGACGCGAATCGCGAAATTACAGCCGCAAATAGCCATCCACCAGGCTTCAGAGTGCGCCACGCCTCCGACAGAGCTTTTACGCGGTCGGCCCGCTTCACCAGGTGATAGAGCGGCCCCAGCAGCAGCACAGCGCTCGCCGTTTCATCCTCATATCGCAGATCTCGCGCATCGCCAACCGCTGCGTTCGCCGTCAGTTTTCGTCCAGCGGAGCGAAAGGCTTCCTCGGCCTGCCGCACGTGCAGCGGAACCGGATCCACCAGGTGCACCGAATGCCCTCGCTTCGCGAGCCACATTGCGTAGTGGCCCGGCCCGCCACCGATATCGAGGATCACTGTCCGATTCTTTGGAAGGTGGCGCGAGATGATTTCTTTCGTGCGAAAAAATTCCAATTGCGCATATTTTTCCAGCCGCTCACGTTCCGAGAACTCCTCGCTGTAGTGTTCCTGGATGGGCGATTTCATTTTTAGTTTTCTGCCGTCTGCGGTCGTCATACCTGCCGTACTTTAGTCCATCGTTTCATCGTATTCAATTTGCGGCTTTCACAAGGACGCAAAAACAAAAGACATGGGAGCGCGGATCCGTCCCGCTCTTTATTCGCAACTCAGGCCGCTTCAGTAGAACTCGGTATTTCCTCCACACTCCACCGGAGCAACAATGACTTCCGTCGGAACGCGCCGCTGCATTCGGCGTGAATACGTTGCCCTGGGACGTGATCCATGATCAAGAAGGTAAGCGGCGGTTACAAAGTAGTTTCAGAGAAAAAGGGAAAGAATCTGGGCGGGCCTTACAAAACGAAAAAGGAAGCCGAAAAAAAGACTAAAACAAGTCGAATACTTCAAGCACAACAAAGGCTAGGCGAGATCCTCAAGCTATCTGACCAAGAAGGGCGACCAAAGTCCTTGTAGGGGCGCAGCACCGCTGCGCCCCATCTAGGCAACCGGTAGGCAGTTGTCGCTCTTTTCCAAGAGCGAATCTCCCACGCTAGAATCTCAGCGAATAACCCACCACCAGCGATTGCGTGCCAACGTGGACCGTGCTGTTGTCGTATTCGCCGGACAATAGCGAGCTTTGTCCAACATGCGCTTGGGCAGTCGGGTCAAAGGTGTACGCAATTTCCCATTTCGACTTGCCAGGCTGGTAGGCAAAACCTGTCGACAACTGATTGGACATGATCGCGGCCGTAAGTGGCGTGAGCGTCGCACTCGGCACCGGATCGTTGGCATACGCGTAGCCAAACCGCACAACGGTGCTTTCCGTCAAGCTGCGTTCCGCGCCCACATGGAATCCGTACTGGTCCTTCCAGTGCAGCGGAACAGAATCCTGCAGCGAATCCGATCCCACCAGGCTGTTAATCGTGGCATTCGTTCCGTTCGTCAGCGTAACCGGCAGCCTGACGAACGCATCGCTCCAATTCGTCCAATCCGTCTGGAACGCGAAAACCCAGCGGTGAGTGGCCTGCCATGCAATGTTGGCGAGCACCGATTGCGGCAGAACGTTCTGCACCTGGGCGGTGTATGCAAACTGCGAAGGCGCGTTCACGCCCAGCGCTGCGAATTGCGCGCCAACGTCACCCGTGGCGTGCCCGGTCGTGTCGATCACGGTGCGTGATTTCCATGCTGCGCCGATATGCACCTTGTTGGTGGCGCGGAAGAGCACGCCTGCCCCGGCATTCCATCCGACGCCTTCGGTGTGCATGCTGAGAAGCGTCTTCAGACCTGCGAGGACCGGCTGGCTCTGGAATATGTAAGGCGCGTCCATCGTATTCTGGTTGTAATTCGCGCCCAGCGTCGCGCCGATCGAGAGTCTCGACGACACCGTGAATCCAACGCCGGCTACAGCCCGCGCGTTGACAATGGCCGATTTCTGCTGTTGCAAGCCGTACGAGGCGCCGGCCACCCCGGGCGCATCCACATACCGCCAATTCGCAACCGATGCCATTTCCGGAAGCACCCCGACGCCAAAGCTGAACCGCGAATGGCCGATCGGCATTCCAAAAGCGCCGTAGGGAATCACGCCGGGAGACGTCTGCAGCGGTGCGTCTGTATTCACGGTATCGGAGAACGACCCGCGCGCGAAATCGGCGTCCGCCTCCAGGTTCAGCTCATGCCCTCGGAGAACGGTAAGGCCCGCCGGGTTCGCGGACAATGCGCCCAATACGTCCGACGACGAAATGACGTAGGTTCCGGCAAGCGCGGTGGAGCGAGCGCCCGAAGTATTCGAGAAGAAATCTTGTCCACGAACGCAGGACGCGGAAAGCAGCAACACAGACAACCACAGAACGAGACGGGGACGAAACCTCATTTTGCTCACCTTTCTTATAGCGGATTCTTATTTTAACCGGCCCGGAATATCTTTTTCTCCCTGGATCAAACTGTGACCATAGGCCGACGAAATCAGCGCCTCAAGGCATGGCAAATCAAGCGCTCGCGGGGAGTCTTCGCGCATGATGCTGAAAACCTTCTCCAGCGGCAGCGCGTCGCGATACGGCCGCTTCGCCCGCAGCGCATCGAAGACGTCTGCCACCGACAAGATACGCGCCCGCAAAGAGAGTTGTTCTCCGGCCAGGTTGCGCCAATATCCCGAGCCATCCAGCCGTTCGTGGTGCGCTGCCGCATCGCTGCTGAAAGACTTGAACGCGGGAATCCTCTTGAGGATTTGCAGCGTGTAGTACGGGTGATCCCGAACGACCTGCCATTCCTCGTTCGTGAGCTTTCCCGGCTTTTCCAGAATGTCGTTCGAGACGCTCAGTTTGCCGATGTCGTGCAGCAGTGCCGCGCGCCACAACTGCCTCTTGTCCGCCTCACTCATGCCGAAATGCCCGGCGATATCCAGCGCGGCTGCCGCGACGCCGTTGGAATGTTTGTACGTGAAGGGAGACTTGGCGTCGATGATGTCAGCGAACGCCAGGCATATGCTGTCGATCGTGGCTTCGTCCGCGATCAACCGCCGTTGCTCCGGCTCTAGCGTCAGGACGTCCTGCAGAAGCTGTTTGGATTCCAGCCCTTCCCACAGGCTTTCTTCCGCACACAGCGACTCCGCGGCTTTAACGAGTTCCGGATCAAACCACCTGCCGCTACGCTCCTGCACCGCATGGATTGCGGCATAGGGCCCTCGTGCGGCTAGAAACACTTCCAAAGTTTGCGAAAGATTCGCAATCCTCGAGAAAATCGGAATTTCCTGCTCGCGAAGATGGTTCGGATAACCTCCGCCGTTCCAATGTTCGTCCAGGCTGTGAATGCCCGCGGCGACCGCATCGGAGAATCCCAATTTCTTGGCGATGAAAGAGCCGCGCTCGCACCGTATTTTCACCAGTTCGCGGGAATCCTGCTGCTGCGTAGCCGCCACTTGCAGCAGCTTCCATATCCGCTGTGGCAGGGGTGAATTCGTGGCCACGTGCGTGACCGCGAACTGCAAGCTCTCAAATCCCATCTTCGTCCAATCCGTCGTCTTGACGTCCCGCTTGGCGCGAATCTCGTCGGCGTTCAGGATGTGAAACAAGCGGCTGGAATTGCTGCTGCACCCTGCGTCTTTCAACAGTAGCGTGTAATAGAGGTCCGCTTGCTCTTCCAGTGTCATCCCGATGCGCTGCGCTAGTCGCATCCCGATCACGCAGCTCCGCACCGAGTGTCCCATCGAGCGCCCTTCGGTCAAGTCCAGCGCGTAAGACAGCGCAGAGATAAGTTCCGATGTGCGGATGGAATCGGGAGCTTCGGCCAACTCCGCCTTCAGCCAAGCGTCGGAATGCCGCAGAGGTATGATTTCAGCTAACGTAGATATATTCCTCAAATTTCCCCCAACCACTCCCTGAGCCTCCACAACCCGCCGCCGCTCGGCCGCCGAACCAGATGAATTCGAGGCCTCTCGGCCTCCACAAGAGTAGCGGTACCATAGTTGGCTCCCAATGGGACTGCGGGCTCATTTCGCCGGAACCGACGTACTGTCTCAAATTGGGACGATAACCTTTGACCAGCGGTCGGCCCTCATGAACTCAGCCCTCTCTCGGTGTGCAGTGCTTGCGCCGAGATTCGAAAGGATGCGGTGAAACGACTTACATATTTAATGTGGCGAAAGTAGAGCGAAGTCAGAGAGTAGTCACTACCAGGAATAGACAGCCGCTACGTTGTCAAGAACGCCGCGCCCGGACTTACGCTAGCGGATCCGATGAACTCCGACATTGTGCTAATCAGCAGCGGGCCGAGACGCGCGGACCAGCGCATCAATCGAATTGACTGTGTCGAGCTGCGTTCGTTGAAATCCATCCTTGGCGATCTGAATCTGAAACTCGTTTTCGAGGAAAAGAATAATCTCGACCGTATCAATGGAATCGAGCCGGCCGCCCAGCAGCAGCGGGGTGTCATCATCGAACGCGCGAGGATCCCCTTTTTGCACGAGCAGCGCCGCCAGATATTTTCGAATCGCGCCTTTGGAATCCATACAGACCTCAATTAATTGAGAAAGAACAAATGTCCAAGGAACCGGAGATGCTCCACCAGCGGATACTGGCGATTGGTTTCCGCGAAGATGCTGAGCAGGCAGTAGAAGAAACACACGGAGAACGCCGGGCAAAGGGTTCCGCGAAAGAAACCCGCTGGAAGAGGTTTTCGCTTGCGTAACCGCGATACGGTAATGGCAGTGGCCAGAACTACGGTGTAGAAGAAAAATACCTGAAACGTCTTGAGCGCTGTCCATAAACCGAAGTCGTGGATGTACAGCAGGTTGCGGATGAAGTGAAAAAATACGTTCCCGAAGCAAGCAGCGGCAAAGATCGAAATGGCCAGCCTGAGTTTCGGGAATCGCGGCGATTGTCCCAGAAAAACCGGAAAGAAAAAGAACGTAACCAGGAGTTCCTTGTAATAAAAATAGTAGCGGTTGAAAAACTCCGCCACGGTCACCGACGACAGCGGCCGATACATGTTCCGCAGCGCGTCGAATCCCGCCATCCGGCAACACGCGATAATGCGATGACCCAGAATCGCGCCGGCCATCACGTTTTCCAAAAAGTGAAGAATCAGGCTGGCCCAGCACACAAACCACGGCGCCGCCGCGTGGTGCGCGCTCATGGAAAGCGTCGTGGCGAAGTACGGAATCCTCAAATATCCGTGAAAGCAGTTCACCCACACTCGCGAGAACAGCGAGATCAACGTTGCCCAGCTCAGCAGCTTCAGCCCTTTGAGTTGCGTGACCGCCAGTTCCTCCGCATTCTTCGCCTCGATGCGGCGCAGGTACGCGGTGCCGTTCGGAAATGGCGTGTAGAGCGCACCCCAAAATGGGCGCAGCGACCCGATCTCCAAACCGAACTGGGTTACCGGCGCGGCCTGCCGGTCCACCAACACATACGCGACGAACCAAATGTAGCTGCCGAAGATAATGGTGAAATCCCAGATCGGGGCAAGGCGGAAGACGTTCCAGGGAATCGTGGAAATGGCCACAATCCACACTGTGAACCCCACCAGCAGGACCGTGGCTGGCCGCCGACCATACCAGGACCAGGGCCGCGCTGTAGCGCTCCAAATCAGAACCCCTGCTATGGCGACCACCGCAAAGATCAGAAATGCGTTGTACACCGGTTGCGAAAGCTGCGTCCATGGAACCAACACGGCAAACACCACGGTGGAGACGCTGACAAGTTGGTGCCGTTTGAATGGCATCCACGTAATCAGAGCCAAGCACAGCACCAGAGGCAACGCTTCAGGGTTCGTCAGCGCGTAGAGCGCCCCAAAAACGACCAGCAGCGAAGCTTGGCCTGGAAGAGTTTGTGCAAAGGACACCACCTGCGGATAGGTCTCGATGCGCGGGATCAGCCGAAACGGCAGCGCACGGGTACCCCGAACCGCCGCTCCCAAAACCGAGGTTTGCGAGCTCACGAGCGCGGCCCCAAGGGGCCATCGAGGGCCGTACGAAATCCCGAACTGAAGATTGGCGACCCCCGAAAGGGATCAACGGCTAGGAAGGAGAAGCGTCTGTGGCGCGTCGAGAGGACAACAGGGACACCCATACCTTGACTCCTCGCCTGGTATGCATAGCCCTCCTCTGAATAAGTGTCACTATAGCAGTTAGTCTAGATTTCAGACTGCCAACATTGGTTCGTATGCTCAGTTGTGTACCGGCCCAAGTAGCACAGGCACTCTCGTTTACCCTGAGATGGTCGAAGGGCCTGTGCTCCGGCGACCACAACCAAGCAAACACCATAGTCGCTCACCGACCACGCAGACGACCAGTCCTTCCTTCTCCCTTCCAGCCCTTCCCACCTACCGCCATCTGTCCATTCGTTGCAAAATAACCCGTGCCCGCAACCTCCCTCTTCCTCGCCGCAATCTCCCTGGCGATCTGGATCTATCTAACTCTGGCGCGCGGCATCTTCTGGCGCCTGGGCCCATTCAACGACGACGAAGCAATCCACGCCTCACCGTCAACGTGGCCCCGCGTAACCGCCATCATCCCCGCCCGCAACGAGGCCGACACCATCGGCCAAACCATTGCCGCGTTAGTCCAGCAAGACTACCCAGGCGAATTTTCCGTGATCGTGGTAGACGACCACAGCGAAGACCAAACCCCGCAAATCGCGCAACAGTCCGCGAAAGACAACGGCGCGCAGTCGCGCGTCATCGTTCACGCCGCATCACCACTACCCCCGGGCTGGACCGGCAAGCTCTGGGCCCTTAACGAAGGCCTGCTCAATTCCTCCCTTCTAGCAAAACATTCACGCGAGGGCACGGTGTTTCAGGAAGGTTCGCTCTTGCGGGAAGGGTTGGTCTTGCGGGAGGGCACGGCTTCAGCCGTGCCGAAACGCGCCCCCGACTATGGGGCTTTAGCCCCTGAGGGCTCATTTCACAAGCCGGCCCCCACCTATTTCTGGTTCACCGATGCCGACATAGTCCACGCCCCCGACACCCTCCGCCGCCTCGTCGCCCGCGCCGAACAAAACAAACTCGACCTCGCATCTCTAATGGTCCTTCTCCATACAGAAACTCTGCCGGAGCGCGCCCTGATCCCCGCCTTCCTGTTTTTCTTCCTGAAGCTCTACCCGCCGCGCTGGATCGCCAACCCAAAATCCCGCACCGCCGGAGCCGCAGGCGGCTGCATCCTCCTTCGCCGCGAAGCCCTCGACCGCATCGGTGGCCTGGCCGCGATCCGCGGCGAAGTGATCGACGACTGCGTCCTGGCCCGCGCCGTAAAGCGGAGCGGCGGCAAAATCTGGATGAGCCTCACCAGAACAAGCCGCAGCCTCCGCGCCTACGTCACGTTCGGCGAAATCCGCGACATGATCGCCCGCACCGCCTTCACGCAGCTTGGCTATTCGAAGCTATTGCTGCTGGGCACTCTGGTAGGAATGTTTCTGACATACCTGGCGCCAATCGCGTTTCTCTTCGCGCACAACCACGCGGCACGCATTCTGGCGCTGGCCTCCTGGCTGCTCATGACGTTGCTACTTCTTCCGACCGTCCGCTTCTATCGCCTCTCACCACTTTGGGCGCCGCTGCTCCCGCTCTCCGCCGTCTTCTACGCCTACGCCACATGGCTCTCCGCGCTACGTTACTGGCTCAACCGCGGCGCCCAATGGAAAGGCCGCTCCCAGGCTCCGCGAGCGGTTTAGGACGTTATTTCACCGCGTACGTCAGCCTGACAATCCCGGTCTTCTTGTGAATGTAAGGGTTTTCCAGTCCGCTTCGCCGTTCGGCCCCGCGATGTATCCATCCAAACTCATCGCCACGCCGTGGCAAATTGTTCACATGGAAGCCGCCTCGCGTTCCCGCCATTCCGCGCTCAGCCGGACCCTTATTTCACAACGGACATCAAGCACAGAAGATGCTGCTAAGATACGCCGGAAAACCGGTCCCCTGGAGGATGTCATGATTTCTGGGGCTCATATCATCGTCTACAGCAAAGACGCCGATGCTGACCGCGCCTTCTTCCGCGATGTTCTCGGATTCCCCTCGGTGGATGCTGGCCACGGCTGGCTCATTTTCGGCATGCCCGCTGCGGAAGCTGCATTTCATCCCGCTGACGACAGCGGCCGTCACGAGCTCTACTTCATGTGCGACGATCTGCAAGCAGAAATGGCGGCGCTCGCGAAAAAAGGCGTAGCGTGTTCAGCCGTGCACCACGAGCGGTGGGGCTCGATCACGAAACTCCGACTCCCCAGCGGCGCGGAAGTCGGCCTCTACCAACCCAAGCACAAGACCGCCCTGCACCTAGGCGCCAAGTAACGTCGAATCTCACCTGTTGCTTTCCCAAAGGAAGCATGACATCCTCCCTGTTGGGAACCAACACGGACACATAGGTGCTATGAAACAAAAAACCGACGTCCTCCAGGGCACCTTGGCGTTGATGGTCCTCAAGACCCTCGATGTCCTGGGGCCTCTGCATGGTTATGGAATCGCGCGGCGCATCGAGCAGATCAGCGGGGATCTGCTGGCCGTGAATCAAGGAACGTTGTATCCCGTGCTCTTGAAGCTTGAGCAAGAGGGTGCGATCGCATCCGAATGGGGCGCCTCCGAAAATAATCGCCGGGCCCGCTTCTATCGGCTGACACGGGAAGGACGCAAGCAGTTGCAGGTCGAGACCCAGGGTTGGGAACAGACATCCGCGATCATCGGCCGATTTTTCGACGTGAAAGCGGAAGATTTGCCATGAAATCTCTCCGGCGGCTCTTGACGCGCGTAGTCAACTCGACGACTCGGCGGGCGCAAGACGAGCGCTTGCGCGAAGAGATCGAGCAGCACATCGCACTGCAAACCGAGGAAAATCTCCGCGCCGGTCTATCACCAGTCGAGGCGCGGCGCCAAGCCATGCTCAAGTTTGGCGGCGTGGAGGCCATGAAACAGGATTATCGAGCCGAGCGCGGACTGCTATTCATCGAGCACCTGCTTGGCGATTTGCGGAACGCCGCGCGAACCATTTCCCGAATGCCCGGACTCGCGGCCGTGATCATTCTTTCCCTGGCCATCGGCATTGGCGTGAATACGACGATCTTTTCGTGGATTCAGCTGATGATGTTCGAGCCGATGCCCGCGGTGAGCGGCGCATCGAAATTTCTGCTGATCGAACCGCACGGCGAAACGGGCGGGTATCCCGGCACTTCCTGGTTGGAATACCGCGACCTGCAAGCGCGAGTTCCCGCGTTGCGCGACATCCTGGCCTGGGAAATGGTGCCGTTCAACGTGGGTGAGAAGGGCCAAACGGACCGGACGCACGGCCAACTCGTTTCCGGCAACTATTTTTCGGCGCTGGGACTGAAGCCTGCGATTGGACGATTCATTCAACCGGAGGAGGCAGAGCGGCCCGGAACTGAGCCTGTCGTCGTCATCTCCTATGACTATTGGCAGACAAGATTTGGAGGCGCGCCCAGCGTTTTGGGTCAGAAATTGCGCGTCAACGATCGCGATCTGACGGTCATCGGCGTGGCACCGGAGCATTTCCAGGGCACCATGGTTCCATTGAAGTTCGAACTCTGGGTGCCGGCAACGATGACGCCGGCATTGCTGGCCGGCGCGCGCGACCTCGAAGATCGTACCGCTCGGGCCTTCTCGTTGATCGCCATGTTGCAGCCTGGCGCAACGCGCGAGGAGGCCCAAGCCCAACTCACCACCGCGATGGTGCAATTCGCGCGCGACTATCCCGAGGCTAACGCCGGAGTAAGCGGTGAAATTCTCTCCTTCTGGCAATCACCGCGCGGTCCCCAGCGGCTGCTCATGAGCGGGCTCGCCATTTTGCAAGGCGTCATGCTGCTTCTGTTGTTGGCGGTCTGCGGGAACACGGCAAACCTGATGCTCGCCCGGGGAAGCACGCGCCAGCGCGAGATGGCCGTCCGCCTGGCGCTGGGCGCGGGACGCTGGCGCATTGCCAGCCTGGTGCTCTCCGAAAATATGCTGCTGGCTCTGCTGGGAGCGGGCCTCGGAGTAGCCTTCGCCGTTTGGGGCACCACGGCATTGCGCCTGGCGCCCCTCATCGGCGCGTTTCCCATCCAGTTTCAGACCAGCGTCGATGGGTTTACTCTCGCCTTTGCGATCTTGCTCGGCGTTATGTGCGGTTTGATTTTCAGCGCGCCGCCCGCGGTCCATCTGGCCCGGCTCGACCCGCAGGACGGGCTTCGCTCCAGCTTCAACACCGCGCCTCGCGGCCGCGCGCGCAAATTCTTGATGGGCGCGGAGGTCGGACTGGCGATGGTCGTACTAATCGCAGCTGCGCTCTTCCTGCAGAGTTTTCGCTCCGCGCGCCAAACCGATCCGCGCTTCCACTCCGAAGGTGTTCTGCTGGCCGCCTACGACTTAAGCGGACGGAATCCCGACGATGCCTCCGAGCGCGAATTTGCCGCGCGGCTGCTGGAAAGGCTGCGAGCGTTGCCCGACGTCGAGGCCGCCGCCATCGCCACCAACGTTCCGCTCGACCTGCATGGAATTCCGGCGCGGCCCTTCACGGTCGAAGGCCGGGTGCGCACGGAGGCGGGGCAGGATCGAGCCATCACCAACACGGTCACGCCCGGATATTTCAAAGTGATGGCCATCCCCATTCTTGAAGGAAGCGACTTTGCCGACATGCGGGATAAGGCCGCGCCCGCGCAGGCCATCGTCAATGAGGAGTTTGTCCGCGGCTACTTGAATGGCGCGGTTGCGATTGGCCGCCGCCTGCAGACACGCGGTGGTGCCTTCACCATCGTCGGCGTGGCGCGCAATTCGGTCTACGACGCATTTGGCGAGCCCGCGCAGCCGGCGGTGTATCTCTCATATCGAGACCTTCCATCGGGCCAAGGCGAGATTCACCTGCGGACGCGCGGCGGCAGGGAAACCGCACTTGCTTCGGAGGCGCGAGGCGTCCTGCGCGATCTCGATCCGATGCTGCCCCTCTACGACGTGCGAACTTTCTCCCAGCACATCGATCGAAATCTTTACCTCCGCCGAATTCCCGCGCGCATGTTCGTCGTGCTCGGGCCGCTCTTGCTCGGCCTGGCGGCGATCGGAATCTACGCCGTGGTTTCTTACGCCGTGTCCAGGCGAACGCGAGAGATTGGCGTGCGCCTGACGTTAGGGGCCACCAGCGGGCGTGTGGTCCAGCAGATTATTCGCGAGAACCTGGGCGCGATCGCCCGGGGCGCCGCGATTGGCTGGATACTCGCGTTCGCGATTTCCGTACACGCGATTACGAAAGGCGCGGTCAACCTTCCTGTTTTCATCGGTGTCCCCGCAATTCTGCTGGGTGTCGCGACGCTGGCCTGCTGGATTCCGGCCCGGCGGGCGAGCCGCATTGATCCGATGGACGCGCTCAGGCACGAGTAAAGCGGACGTGCCTCGGCCTACGAAAGCGGGCGCCTGATCCGAAGCTACCCAACACCGGCGCTTCGAGGGTGCGTCAGTTTGAATCCACAGGGCTCTGTTATTGTGCTCCCGCGCTTGACCCTTAAAAGACGGGGCATTTCTCCTCTCTTAGCAATCGGATGGGCCTTCCAGGCAGCGGGAAAATCCACATAGCCGCCTTTAGAACAAGCACATCTAACCCGCGAGCGTGGCAATCGCGACCCTTTCGGACGAACCAGCCAGTGCTACTCTACGGAACAAACCCTGCGCATCGACGAGCGGGAAGAGTTGGCTCGATAGCTAGGAGGAACCATGAGTGGGCAGAGCGAACTTCGTTGCGGAGAAATCCCTATGAACAAACGCCGATCATATTCGCCAAAGCCTTAACGTGTCGCCCCTTCCGGAAAGTGCGATGGAGGCGATCAAAGGAATCACGACCCGCTATCGATTCAACAAAGTCGTCGAAACCAGCCTTCTTGGGTTCATCGCTCGTGAGGCAGACCGCAAGGGCGCCGCGGCTAAGTGAGGGACAATTTCAATTGACCAAACGGTTCGGGAGCTCTTCCTAAGACATGGCTCGGCTTCTATCGGTGAACGTCGGGTTTCCACGGGACATCGCGTGGAAAGGCCGCACTGTACACACCAGCGTCTGGAAGAATCCGGTGACTGGTCGCTGTCGCGTCGGCCGCTTGAATCTCGAGGGAGACGGTCAAGGCGACCTGGCGGGACACGGAGGTGAGCATCGAGCCGTCTTCGTTTATCAGATTGAATCCTATCGCTACTGGCAGGAGCAGTTGAAAAGGACTGATTTCGTCGACGGACAGTTCGGCGAGAACTTCACAGTCGAAGGGCTGGCCGACGATGTCGTATGCATCGGCGATCG
>JBEKWY010000104.1:0-21975 GCA_049512575.1 Candidatus Acidiferrum sp. | reverse complement strand
TTACTGCAGGGCCGGGCTGCCGCCCGCGCCAGTGACGCATCCCGCGCCGGCGAGGTTGTACTGAATGACGCCGGTTTGGCTGGAGCAGAACTGACGTTGACCCGTGGTGCCCACCGTGGAAGGCGTTCCCGCGGAGGTGTAGGTATCGTTCAAACCATCAGCGCCCTTAACCGGGGCATAGGTGAAGGTGTAGCCGCTCTTGGCGCCGCCTGCCAGGACGTTGTCGATAATGCCCGTCCCGCCTGCGCAGATGGCTCCGGTGTTCAGCTCGACCAGCGTCGCGGAATACCCAACTGCTGGGCAAGACGCGGCGTAGTTCACTTCACCCGTGTTGATGGTGCGAACCGAACCCACCGCCGACGCTTCGTTGGCGGCCATTTTCGACTTGATGAGGTTCGGGATCGCGATAGCCGCGATGATCAGAATGATCGCCACGACGATCAAAAGCTCGATAAGAGAGAAACCCTTCTGCTGCTTCTTCATGCTATCTCCTTGAGAGTTTTGTAAGTGCCAGAGCACGCCATACACTAGGGCAAGGCAGAGGCCATTCGCCAAACCAGTGGTACCAGTGGCTGGAACCAGCTTAACTCATTGAAAATGAGATGTTTAATGCTAATGGCGGACGCCGTACCCTGCGACCTGGGACGCGAAACCCGTCAGGCCCCCAAAAGTGACGCTTTTTGTCAGCCGCAAAACGACCAAAACAGGCAGGAACTCTTGGACAGTGGGTGTGCCCTCGCGTGTGCCCTCAAATCGCACCCTCCTCGTCGTGCTAAAGAGCGCCAATCAGCCAAGGCGCTACAAATTGTGCTTCTTCGCGTAGTGCCGGAACGACCGGTAACTGATGTTCAGCAAATTAGCTGCTTGGGTACCCACTCCATTCGCTCGTTCGAGCGCGCACTGCAAGTAGCGGCGCTCGGCCGCGGCGATTTCTTTCTCAAAGTCGACCCCTTCTGCAGGGAAAGCCGCCGCGCCATTTGGCCCGGAAAGGGCCGGATTTCCGGAATATCCTGCGATTCGGTCCGGTAGCACTCGCAGGGTAATCTCACCGGTCGTCTCCAACGCGACCGCGCGCTCCATGGTGTTCTCCAGCTCGCGCACGTTCCCCGGCCAGTCGTACGATTCCAGCCGGCTCATCGCCTCCGGCGATATGCTTTCCACCGGTTTCTCCATCACCTTGCGGAATGTCTCCAGAAAATGCCTCGCCAACAGCGGGATATCCTCGCGCCGCTCCCGCAACGGGGGCAATTGGATCGGTATGACACTCAACCGGTAATACAAATCCTCGCGAAATCGCCCCTCCGCGATCTCTTTCTCAAAATTCTTGTTGGTGGCCGCGATGATGCGCACGTCCACATCGCTCTCTTCGTTGCTCCCGATCGGCCGCACCTTGCCTTCTTGCAGGACGCGGTAGAGCTTCACCTGCATCGTCAGGCTCATGTTGCCAATCTCGTCCATGAACAGCGTCCCACCGTGCGCCGCCTGAAAAAGCCCCAGGCGGTTTTCGTTCGCTCCCGTAAATGACCCTTTCATGTACCCAAACAGCTCCGACTCCAACAGCGTCTCCGGAAACGCGCCGCAGTTGATGGTAATAAAGGGCGCCTGCGCGCGCAGGCTGTTCTCGTGAATCGCTCTGGCCACCAGTTCTTTTCCGGTCCCGCTCTCTCCGGTAATCAGCACCCGGCTGGTCTGCGGCGCAATCGTCTGGATCAGCTCGAAAATCGAGCGCATATTCGGGCTTTGCCCGATGATATTGTCCAGCCCGGTTAGCCGCCGCAATTCCCGGCGAAGATAGCCCGCCTCTTTCTTCCACTTCAGGCTCTCCGACACCTCGCGCACCGCGCGGCGCAATTGATCTACCAGCTCGTGATCCTTGATCACATACCGGTCCGCGCCGGAATTGATCGCCGCGATAGCCGTCTCCACGGTCGGCACACCGGTGATCAGCAGGAAAAAACAGTCCGGCGCGATTTCCTTGGTCAGCTTCAGCAAATCGACGCCGCTTTCCCCTGGCATGCGCACGTCGGAAATCACGATGTCGAAGATCTGCGATTCGAGCTTGCGCTTCGCAGCCTCGACGTTGTGTGCCACCTCGATGCGATACCCTTCCTTGCGGAAAGTGATCTCCAGCAGTTCGCAGATGGAGCGTTCGTCGTCCACCACCAGGATGTGCGGCATTTCCTTGCTGTGATCTTTCGCTGCTGTTTTAGCTGCCTGCATAACCCCTCAAGCCACTCGCGGGATTTCCACGATGAATTCCGCGCCGCGATCTTTCTGTGAAATCACACTGATACGCCCGCTGTGGGCCTGTACGATCTGATACACGATCGACAGTCCCAGACCGGTGCCGCCTGGAAACCCTGATTGCAGCGGCTCAAAAATCTTGGCCCTCTGCTTGGGATCGAGCCCGATGCCCGTGTCTCGAAATGCAATGCGTAGCCAGAACGGCCGTTCTTCCAAACCCACGGTAAGAGTGCCCCCTTCAGGCATGGCCCGAAGAGCGTTGTCGCACAAATTCCAGAACACCTGTTTGATCTTGCTGCAATCCACACGCGCGCGCATGGCATGTCCGTTAAAGGCTCGCGCGATCTGGTATTTCGCCCCTATTTCCGGTTTCTTCTCCATCAACGTAATGGTTTCGTCCAGCAGCGATGCTACGTCCGCTTCCTTGAATTCATAAGTCTTCTCTCGGGAATAGTTCAGAAAGTCGGTAATGATGTGGTTCAGCCGCTCCGACTCCCTGCTGACGATGTTCACCAGATGCACTTGATCCTCTTCCAGAGGTACAAGCCTCGCCAGCTCTTTCACCGCGCCAGCCATGGCGGTCAGCGGCTGCCGAATTTCGTGGGCAATGGCTGCCGACAGTCTTCCCAGCGCGGCCATACGTTCTTTGGTGGCTACTTCCTGCTCCAAACGCCGGAAATCCGTCAAGTCCTGGAAGTTGTATACAAATCCGTTGCGTTGATTGTCGCGCGAACGCAGCGGAGAAATGCTGATTCCCAGGTATCGCTGCTGCCCCTCCGAAGTCCGGAATTCAATTTCCCGGCGCAGCGACAATTTGTCATTCATCTCTGGCATTCCCGGCGGCCAGAACGCTTCGCTGAACTCAGACAGCCTGCGGCCCCGAATATCCGCGAACCGGTAACCCAGGATCTCCTCGCCGGTGCGGTTTAGCAGCACGATGCGTCCGGCCATGTCTGTGGTGATCAACCCACCGCGCATGGAGTGAATGATGTCTTCGGTAAAGTCCTGCAGGTCCAGTAATTCTTCGCGTTTTCTCTCGAGTTCCTGTCCTTTTCGCCGCAACGACTGCGCCAACAAGCTCGCCAGATAAGCGATCGCGAAGAAACCAAACGTATTGTTCAGGAACCAGAACCGCAGCCCTTCTGCGGTGTAGACGCTGGTGAATGTGCGCGGAATTTTTCCGGCGTGGGCCAGCGCCGTCAGGGTTCCAAGGATAACCATGCAGATGGCCGCAATCGTAAACGCGACCCCTCGCGAAAACAGGATGCTCCCTACGATGATCACCAGCAGGTAGAGTGAAACGAAGTAGCTGTCCTGTAGTCCGGTCGCGTACACCAGCGCCGACACCATGGTCACGTCGCTGATAACTTGCAGTGCCCCGTGCCATCGGGCGTTCGGTAGCCAGCGCAACAGAATGATATGAATGGTGCCTAAGGTTATCCACAAGACGATCAGCGGAAGGAAGTAGTGCCCCGCTGTCGGACCCGGGACGTACTGCCGCCACACCACACCCACCGCCAGGATCAACGCGATCAGCAGCAGGCGGACACGCGTCAGCCAATCCAGCCATTCCCTCATGGTCAGGTTCTGGTCCATCGTGCGACCATGCCCTGCCCTGGCTTGATTTTCAGGCATTTCACTCGCTCGCCAGAAACGTACCGGGGCAGGAAGTCCCCCTCCCTGCCCCGGTTAACAGCTTAACATTCCGAATTTGCGCTCGCGATCACTTCCCGCTCAATTTGCCGATCAGCGAGAACAATGGCATGTACATCGAAATAACCACGCCACCGACCACGACGCCCAGGAACACGATCATGATCGGTTCGAGAGCGGTCAAAAGGTCTTTCACCGCCGCATCGACTTCTTCTTCGTAGAAGTCGGCGATTTTCTGCAACATGGCATCCATCGCGCCGGTCTGTTCGCCCACGCTGATCATCTGCGTCACCATGCCCGGAAATACTTCCGATTCCTTCAACGGCTCGGTCAGGCTCTTGCCCTCTTCGAGCGACTTCCGCACCTGTTGCAGCGCCCGTTCGACGACTGCGTTCCCTGCCGTCCGCGCGGTGATGTCCAAACCTTCTAGGATAGGTACGCCGCTGGCGATCAGTGTGCCGAGGGTCCGCGTAAACCGGGCCACTGCGATTTTTCTCATCAGAATTCCCATCACCGGCAACTTCAGAATGATGGAGTCGATGACGAACCGCCCTTGCGGGGTCCCATACCACACCTTGATCGCGATGCCGATGCCTATTGCTCCCACAACGATCAGCAAACCAAATATGCTGCCGATGAAGTTGCTCAACCCGATGACGATCTTCGTCGGCAGCGGCAGGTCCACGCCAAGTCCGGCGAACAATGTCGCAAAAATCGGGACGACCTTCCACAACAGCAAGGTAACCACGCCGCCCGCGATGGTCATAACACCGATCGGATAGATCGACGCCGACTGCACCGCGCGCTTCAACTTCACGTTCTTTTCAATGTACGTCGACAACCGCTGCAGAATCGTGTCCAAAATACCGCCCGTTTCGCCGGCTTCCACCATGTTCACGTACAGCGAATCGAAGACCTTTGGGTGCTGCCGCATCGCCGCCGAGAGCGTGGCGCCGCCTTCCACCGACGCGCGCGTGGCCGCCAGCACCTTCTGAAATAGTTTGTTTTCCTGCTGCCCCGCCAAAATTTCCAGGCACTGAACGAGCGGCAAACCAGCGTCGATCATCACCGAGAACTGCCGCGTGAAAATCGCCAGTTCCTTGGCGTTGACGCTGCCGCCGAACTGCGGCATGTTGAATTCCTTGCCCTTTTCGGACATCTTCTTGGGCGTAATCTGCTGCCGGCGTAGTTGATTTTGCGCCTCGGACTTACTCGTCGCGCTCATCTCACCGCTGACGTTCGTTCCTGCCTTGTTCGTGCCCTTGTACGTATATACCGGCATTTCCTTGTCCTCCTCACCGACGCGTGCCCGTTGACCCGAATGACTTTGTCCGCTTTGCTAACCTAAACCCGAGTTCGACCTAGCGCTTGCCCACCGGCGTCTTCCCCGTGGGACCCGCAACGCCGCGATTGATCATGTCCTGCAACTCTTCCGGGTTCGACGAGCGCGCCAGCGCCACATCCAGAGTGATCTGCTTCGCCAGGTACGTCTGCGCCAGGCTCTGGTTGAACGTCTGCATTCCTGTTTGACCCGTGCCCGTCTGCATGGCCGAATAAATCTGGTGAATCTTGTCTTCGCGAATCAGGTTGCGAATCGCGGGCGTGGGAACCAGCACTTCCATCACCATCGCGCGCCCTCGTCCGTCCGAGCGCGGCAGCAGCGCCTGGCACAGGATCCCTTCCAGCACCATCGAAAGCTGGGCTCGCACCTGCGGCTGCTGGTGGGCGGGAAACACGTCGATAATACGGTTGATCGTCGATGCCGCCGAGTTGGTGTGCAGCGTCGCAAACGTCAAGTGGCCGGTTTCTGCGATGCGCAGCGCTGATTCAATCGTTTCCAAGTCGCGCATTTCGCCGATCAGCACCACGTCCGGATCTTCGCGCAACGCCGCGCGCAGCGAATTCGAAAACGAATGCGTGTCCGCGTGCACTTCGCGCTGGTTCACCAGGCACTTCTTGTGGTTGTGCAGGAACTCGATCGGGTCCTCGATCGTGATCATGTGCTCTTCGCGCTCGCTGTTGATCTTGTCCAGCATCGCGGCCAGCGTCGTCGATTTTCCTGAACCCGTCGGACCCGTGACCAGCACGAGCCCGCGCGGCTTGTCGCACATTCCCTTCACCACCACAGGCAAACCCAGTGCGTCGAATCCCTTGATCTCCCACGGAATGGTGCGGAACACCGCTCCCACCGCGCCGCGCTGGTTGAACACGTTGCCGCGGAAGCGCGCCAAATTTTTCAACCCGAAGGAAAAGTCGAGCTCCAGGTTCTCTTCAAACCGGTGCTTCTGCGCATCGGTAAGCACGCTGTACGCCAGTGACTTCGTATCCGCGGCCGTCAACGGGGGCATGTCCAGGGGACGCAGCTTTCCGTGTACGCGCACTCGCGGCGCGCTGTTCGTCGTGATGTGCAGGTCGCTGCCGCCCATCTCGATCATCTTCTTCAGCAATTCACTCAGCGTCATTCCAGCCATTGCTCACTTCTCCTTAGAGAACCGTTTCGCGCAATACTTCTTCCATCGTCGTCTGGCCCAACGCCGCCTTAATCAGCCCACTGCGCCGCAGCGTGATCATTCCCTGCTCCATGGCCTTTTTCTTCAATTCCAGCGCCGACGCGCCCACCAGAATCAGTTCGCGCAGCTCGTCGTTCACTTCCATCACTTCGTACAAACCCGTGCGTCCCTTGTATCCGCCTTTGTTGCAAACCGAACAGCCCTTACCGTGATAAATCTTCGTCGTCTTCACTTCCTCCGGCGTGTACCCCGCGTCGATCAGCGCCTGCTCGGGCACCTCCAGCTCCGTCTTGCAGTTCGCGCAAATGCGCCGCACCAAGCGCTGCGCGCAGATCAAGTTCACCGACGTCGCCACCAGGAACGGCTCAATTCCCATGTTCATCAAGCGGCTGATCGTCGAAGGCGCATCGTTCGTGTGCAAGGTCGACAGCACCATGTGCCCCGTCAGCGCCGCTTTCACCGCGATTTCCGCCGTTTCAAAGTCGCGAATTTCTCCGACCAGGATGATGTTCGGGTCTTGCCGCAAAAACGCGCGCAGCGCCGCCGCGAAATTCAGCCCGATCTGCTCCTTCATCTGCACCTGGTTGATGCCCGCCAACTGAAACTCGACGGGATCTTCCGCGGTCATGATGTTCGTGTCCACCTGGTTCAACCGCGCCACCGACGAATACAGCGTGTTCGTCTTGCCCGAACCGGTAGGCCCGGTCACCAGCACCATGCCGTACGGCTTCAAAATGTTCCGTTCGAATTTTTTCAGCGATTCCGGCTCGAAGCCCAGCTTGGTCATGTCCAGCCGCAGGTTTTCTTTGTCCAGCAACCGGAGCACGATCTTTTCGCCGTACAGGGTCGGCACAGTCGAAACACGAAAATCGAGTTCTTTCTTCTTCCCGTCCGCCTTGTACTTGATCATGATGCGGCCGTCTTGCGGCAGCCGCTTTTCCGCGATGTCCAGCTTCGCCATGATCTTCAAGCGGCTGGTGATCGCATCCTTCAGCCGCAGCGGCGGGCTCATTACCGTTTGCAGTACGCCGTCGACGCGGAACCTCACGCGCAGTTCCAACTCGTACGGCTCGATGTGAATATCGCTCGCGCCCCGCTTCACCGAATCCGTCAAAATCAGGTTCACCAGCTTGATGATCGGCGCTTCTTCCGCTGCGCGTTCCAGCGTCGCCGTATCCATTTCCGTTTCTTCCGACGAGAGCTCCAGTTCCTGGTCGTCCATCGCCAGGTCCTTCATCATCTTGCTCAGCTCTTCGTGGTTGGTTTCCGCGCCGCCGTAGAAACGCCCAATGGCCTCGCCAATCGCCGATTCCGAAGCCACCACCGGCTCGACGTTGAACCCTGTCATGAACTTGATATCGTCCATGGCGAACACGTTGGTCGGGTCGGTCATCGCGATCGTCAGCACCGAGCCCACCCTGGACAGGGGGATCACCTGGTACCGCGTCGCCGTATCTTGTGGAATCAGTTTGATGACGGTGGGATCGATCTCGTAGTACTTCAAATTGATGGAGGGGACGCCGTACTGTCGCGACAACACCCCGGTGATGTCGTCGTCCGTGATATATCCCATCTTTGTCAGACAGGATCCCAGCTTGCCGCCGTTCGAGCGCTGAAACTCCAGCGCCTTCGTCAACTGATCCTGGGTGATCAGGCTTTCCTTGATTAGGATTTCGCCAAGCCGGACAGACATCCGCGCACTCCCAAAACGTTCGAACCCAACGCTCACCTTAGCAAATGCCGCCCGCGAGAGTAGCCCGAACTTGACACACCGTTGTGAAATCGCTAATACCTGCACTCAAGTACAGGTTTTCCCGCCACCCAAAAATTTCACCACCCGCCAACATTTTGCCACCCATTCCATACCATCTCACCGCGCCCGTTAAACTGCAGCCGCCCTCTCTTGCCCCGAGCTTCGAAGAGTCGGAGGGCGGGGTTTAGACAAGCTCCACCCATCCCAGAACGACATGCGCTCATTCCCGTAGAGATGCTATTTCGCTTCATCCCGGCGCCCCACTAGCCGTGCCGAAGTGCCGCTCCCAATCCCTGCCAACCCAACCGGTCCCCTGCGACTCCTCTTGGCGACCCTAATCCCACCCGCACCCGGTTCCAGCCGGCACAGGCGCTATGCGACCCCGCAATTCTTGACTTGGCCCTGACCCCTCGTTATCGTGAAAACAAGATGCCCGCGGCTCGAACCTCACAATCCAATCCTGCCTCACGACCTGTGAAGAAAATTTCCCACGCTGCAAACATGGCACCCAACGCCTTACAACCCCCCAACCTCCGCCCCTACTATGACGCGCTGTTCGCCGCCCACGGCCCACAACAATGGTGGCCTGGCCGCACTCCCTTTGAAATCATCGTTGGCGCCATTCTCGTGCAAAACACCGCCTGGACCAATGTGGCATCCGCCATCGAAAATCTGCGCTGCGAAAAACTCCTTACTCCCCGCGCGATCGAACGCGTCTCTACGGCACGCCTTGCCAGCCTCATTCGCTCTTCCGGCTATTTCCGCCAGAAAGCCAAGAAACTAAAAGCCTTCGTTCGCTTCCTCCGCCGGGAGTATCAGGGCTCGCTCGCCAAAATGTTTCACGCGCCCACTTCAATCCTGCGCGAGCGGCTTCTCTCCGTGCACGGTATCGGCCCGGAAACCGCCGATTCCATTCTTCTCTACGCCGGCAATCACCCCGTTTTCGTGGTGGACGCCTACACGCGACGCATCCTCGAACGCCACGGTCTTGCACACCCAGAGCTCTGTTACGAAGACGTGCGCCAACTCTTCGAGCGCAGCCTTTCTCCCGACGCCGCACTGTATAATGAATTCCACGCTCTGATCGTTCACACTGGCAAGCACTTCTGCCGCCCGCGCGAACCGCGCTGCGGCGAGTGCCCGCTGAAATCTCTGCTGCCGGCAGCGCCGGCGGCACAAATCGCCGGTTCGTTGCCGCAGCCGTTAGTTGAATCTTTGTCGCAACTTTCATCGGAGCCGTTCCCCGGGCCATTTCCGGACGCAGTACTAGAGAGGACCACCGCCACCACATGAGTTCGCTCCAACCCAAACATCGCTGGAGCCTCGCGATCGGCGGCATCCTGCTGTCCCTGCTACTCGCCGCGGTGTTCACTTTCGGTTCTCTCGACGTGCCGTTCGAGCCGGGGGGATGGCGTGCCAAGCTCTCTCTGTTTGCGGTTTCGAGTTTTATCACGGCGGCGGCTCTTGTTTTCGGCCTCATCCTTCTTCGCTCCGTGGTCCGCCTCTGGGCCGAGCGCAGCAAAGAACAACTTGGCGCCCGTTTCAAGACCAAGATGGTTGTCGGCGCCATGGCGCTCTCCCTGCTTCCCGTCGTGTTTATGTTCTTCGTCAGCTACTCCCTTCTCAACCGCACGCTAGGCCGTTGGTTTCCCCGCCCGCTCGAAATCGCATCTGAACAAACCCAAGCCCTCATGAACGATTTCGGGCGCACCACGTTGCCCCGCCTTCGCAATCTCGCCCGGCAAGCGCAAAAGAACAGCGCGGAACCCACCGAAGAATTCCTGAAGCGCGGCTTTGAATCCGGCCTCGATGCACTGTGGATTCTCGACAAGGACGGGAAATTCGTTCGCGGCGGCGTCGCCTGCGACGACCAGCCGGAAGACCGCACCGGTCAGCTCTGCGAACGCGTCGGCGTATCCGGCATTCCCGCTCGTACTCTTCAGTCCGGAGTTGAAGTTTGGAACGCTCAAGGTAAGAGTTATCTAGTCGCTCGGATTCCAACCATCGACAACGGGCGCACCGTCGGATTCGTTGCCGCAGGCTACCTCACCAGCCCCAATTTTCTTTCACGCATTACCGAGATCCAGGCCCGTCGTGAGGAGTACGAAAAGGAAAAGCAGAGCCTCCGCGCCCTGAAGACCGAAATGCTTCTCATCCTGGTTTTTTTCACCATGCTTTTGCTTTTTTCGCTGATGTGGATCGCCATGTTTCTCGCCAAGCAGGTCACCGTTCCGATTCAAGCCCTCGCGGAAGGCACCCGCGAAGTTTCCTCCGGCAATTTCGATTACCAGGTTCCAGAACAATCGCAGGACGAACTCGGCGTTCTCATCCGTTCGTTCAACGCCATGACCACGCAGTTGCGAGACTCGCGCGCGCAGATCGATCAATTCACCCGCAATCTTCAGCAAGCGGTCCAGGAGCTCGAGCGCCGCCGCCAGCTCATGGAGACCATCCTTGAAAACATTCCGACCGGCGTAATCTCTCTGGACGCCCACGGCGCGATTCTGCGCGAAAATGCGGCGGTAACCCGCATGTTTGGCGGCTCGGCACGCGACATTCAGTCGCTGGAAGACTTGATTGGCGCCGAGGCGGCCCGCACCGTTCAGCTTCTGATGCGCCGCAGTCTCCGCATGGGCGTCGTCTCCCGCGAAATCGAAACGGTCATCTCCGGACGCGTCCTGCACTTTGCCGTCACCGTTAGCTCCCTAGGCCCGCGTCGCGCCAATACCGGCTTCGTCCTCGTCCTCGACGACCTCACCGAAGTGCTCCGCGCGCAAAAATCCGCCGCGTGGCAGGAAGTCGCGCGCCGCATCGCTCATGAAATCAAGAATCCGCTGACCCCGATCCAACTCTCTTCGCAACGCCTGTCGCGCTTCCTGGATCGCCGTGATCCGGCCGAAATCGCCGCGCCGCGCGACGCTGAACTCACCCGCCTCGTTCAGGAAAGCTCTCGCCTGATCGAGCGTGAAGTGGCCACGCTGGCCGCCCTGGTCAACGAGTTCTCTCAATTCGTGCGTTTTCCCATCGCCAAGCTCGCGCCGACCAGCGCCAACACCGTGGTCCACGAGGCCCTCGAGGTTTTTTCCGGCCGCCTCGACGGCATCAGCATCAAAACTTCGCTCGCCGACAATCTCCCCATCGTTCGCGCCGATGGAGGCCTTCTCCGCAGCGTGGTCGTCAATTTGATCGACAACGCCGCTGAAGCCCTGGAAACCTCCCCACTGCGCGAGATCACCGTCTCCACATGCGCGCACAGTGACGCCGAAACCGTCGAAATCTGCGTCCAGGACACCGGCCACGGCATTTCTCCCGAAGACAAAGACCGTCTCTTCCTCCCGCATTTTTCCACGAAGAACCGCGGCACCGGACTGGGTCTCGCCATCGCCGCGCGCATCGTCGCTGAACACGGCGGCACCATTCACGTCGAAGATAATTTTCCGGTCGGCTCGCGC
Organism: Candidatus Acidiferrum sp.; assembly: GCA_049512575.1. Lineage (GTDB taxonomy): Bacteria > Acidobacteriota > Terriglobia > Acidiferrales > UBA7541 > Acidiferrum. Next base: position 10,363 of record JBEKWY010000104.1, on the reverse strand, counting down.
TTTCTCGTCGAGCTGCCCGCGGCAGAACTCACGCCCGCTCCCGTCGCGGAACGCAACGGGGTTGAAGCCACCTGATGACCATTCGCCCGCACTTGCTCGTTGTCGATGATGAAGCCGGCATTCGCGAATCTCTCTCGTCGATTCTTGCCGATGAGGGGTATGACGTGGACTCCGCCGCCTCCGCCGAAGAAGCCCTCGAGCGCGCCGCAGCCGGCGACATCGAGGTCGTTCTCCTCGATGTCTGGCTGCCCGGCATCGATGGCTTGGAAGCGTTGAGCCGCCTTCAGGCCTCGCCCCGGCCGCCGGCCGTCATCATGATTTCCGGACACGGCACCATTGAAACCGCCGTGCGCGCCACCAAGCTCGGCGCGTTCGATTTCATCGAGAAGCCGTTATCCCTCGAAAAAATCATCGTGCTGGTGCGCAACGCCATCCAGCAGCGCCGCCTCCAGGAGGAAAATCAGCTCCTCCGCAGCGAACTTGGCCACCGCTATCAGGTCATCGGCGACAGTGTGCCCATGAAAGCACTGCGCCAGCAGATCGCCGTTACCGCGCCCACCAACGGCCGCGTGCTTATCTTCGGCGAAAGCGGCACCGGCAAGGAACTCGTGGCCCGCGCGCTGCACGCCGCCAGCCTTCGCAACAAAGGCCTCTTCGTCGAAGTGAACTGCGCCGCGATTCCCGAGGATCTGATCGAGTCTGAACTCTTCGGCCACATCAAAGGCAGCTTCACCGGCGCCGCTGAAGACAAAATCGGAAAATTCAAGAAAGCCGACGGGGGGACTCTTTTTCTCGACGAAATTGGCGACATGAGCCTGCGCACGCAATCGAAAGTCCTGCGCGTTCTTGAGGAACAGCGCTTCGAGCCGGTCGGCTCCAATCAAACCGTAACCGTCGATGTCCGCGTCCTCGCCGCCACCAACAAGAATCTCGAGCAGGAAATCGCCCGCGGCGCCTTCCGCCAGGACCTCTTCTATCGCCTGAACGTAATTCCCTTCCTGGTCCCGCCACTGCGCGATCGCAAGGAAGACATCCCGATTCTGGCGCGTTATTTTCTAAATGAGTTCAGCTCTGCGTACGGCAAACGAACCCGCGAACTCAGCGACACGGCCATGGAAATCCTGATGCGTTACCCATTTCCCGGCAACGTTCGCGAGCTTCGCAATCTGGTCGAGCGCCTGGTCATCGTTTGCCCGCAAGCCCGTATCGAGCCGCACCACCTGCCGCCCGAACTGTTCCGCGGCGTAGCCGAAAGCCCGCAACACCCCTACAACACGCTGCACGAAGCCCGCAGCGCCTATGAACGCGAATTTATTTTGAGAAAATTGCAGGAAAACCGCTGGAACATGACTCAAACCGCCACAGCCCTAGGCCTGGAACGCAGCCACCTCTACCGGAAAATGAAGAGCCTTGGTATAGCCGCCCCAGACTAAAGGGATTGCCGATGCACCCAGCCACCGCAACGAACGAAACCCGTAGCCGCCCTCCTCAGAGGGCGTGCTACAGCAGCTATTCGTGCGGCTTGTCGGCTCCGGCTTCATCTTCCGGTTCATACTCGCCATCCTTTACCTGCGCGGTGTCGACCGGCGGCTCGGTTGTGGCCGCCGGATCCGCTCCGTCCCACTGTCCCTGGCTCAATCCTTCGAGTTGGAAGTGCCAATCCAACTCGCGGACTTTCTGGGGACTCTCGCGCCAGTCCGGTACCACTTTGACGAACGTCTGCAAATACACTTTCATGCCGAACAGTTCTTCCAGCTCTTTGCGCGCCTCGGTGCCAATCTTTTTCAGCATTTCGCCCTTGTGGCCGATCAGGATTTTTTTCTGCGAAGAGCGCTCCACGTTCAGCGTGGCTTCGATGCGCAACAATTTTAGCTTTTCCTCGAACTTGTCCACGAACACAGAGAGCGCGTACGGCACCTCGTGGTACATCACCTTGATGGCTTTTTCGCGAATGATTTCCGCAGCAAGAAATCGTTCCGGCTGGTCGGTGACCTGGTCTTCAGGAAAGTACGGCTCGCTTTCCGGCAAATGCCGCAGGATCTCTTCCTGCAACTCTTCGACGCCGGTGCCCTTCAGCGCGGAAATCGGAACAATCGCAGTAAACTCAAATGCCTTTTGGAACGTATCGATGAGCGGCAGCAACTTTGCCTTCGGCAGGCCATCGACTTTATTCAATGCCAGAATCGTTTTTCCGCGAAATCGTTTCGCCTTTTCCAGCAGCAGCGAATCGGCGTACGGCAATGCGCGGTTCGCGTCAACCATCAGCAGCAACACGTCGATTCCTTCGAGAGCCGCCGCAACCTCATGCATCATCTGCCGGCCCAGCGCCGAATCGGCTTCGTGCAACCCCGGCGTGTCGATAAACACGATCTGGCCCTTCGCTGTGGTGACGATCCCCTGGATGCGGTTACGCGTCGTCTGCGGCTTCGCTGTGACGATGGCCACCTTCTGCCCGACAACGCGATTCAACAGCGTGGATTTTCCCGCGTTGGGCCGGCCCACGATGGCCACGAAGCCCGCGCGAAATCCAGGCTTCCGCGATGCCTTTTCCGTTTTCTCGTTCGCTTCGGTCATGGTTTCGCGATCGTCCAGAGAATCAACGCCCTAATGGGCCGGTGCCGGTGCAACAGCGGGCCGCTTTCGTACTCTCAACCGCAACACCTTGCGCTGGTTGGCTTCGAGCACCTCGAAGCGGTGGCCCTCCAGATCGATGGTGTCTCCGGGCGCAGGAACTTTCCCGAGTACGTGGCTCAGCAGACCTGCGATGGTGGTGACGGCCTCATCGGATTTGTCGCCGAATTGTACTCCGAGTAATTCCTCGACGTGATCGATGGACATGCTGCCCCGGAGCACCAGGCTTCCATCGGGCTCGCGCACAGCGTCGGGAGCAGGTTTCTTTTCATCGCGGCCACTCACGCCGACGATTTCCTCGACGAGATCTTCCACGGTCGCCAGCCCGGCGACGAGCCCGTGTTCGTCGATCACGATGGCCATGGGCTGATCTTTCTGCCGCATCTCGCGCAACAATTCAGAACCCGCTTTGGTCTCTGGCATGAACAACGCAGGCCGAACCAGTTCGCGGACTTTGCGCTTGGGCAAATCCTGATCGGCAATGTGCAACAGATCCTGCGCGTAGACGACGCCAAAAATGTCGTCGAGCGATTTTTCGTACACAGGCATGCGCGCGAAGCGCATCTCGATAAATTTTGCGTGCAGCTCTTCCAGCGTCGCGTCGGCCGCCATAGCGACGATGTCTGGGCGCGGCGTCATGACTTCACGGACGCGCTTGTCGCTGAACTCCACGACTTGCTCGATCAGGTCGGCCTGCTCGGGCTCGATGATGCCCTCTTCCTCGGCTTGCTCGACCAGCGCTTCAATGCCTTCTTCCGTGCGCTGCTCTTCGGTCTGCTCGAAGTCTTGCTCCGAGATTCGCGCCAGCGATTCCGCACCCTCGAGAAAAATCCGCGCCGGCCACGCCACCAACATTGCCACACGAATCAGCGGCAGCAGGGGTAACAGCCAGCGTCCGGTGGTGCGATACAAGAGCATGTCCGGGATGAAGTGCATCAGGATGACGACTTCCAGCGTAAGGAAGACGCAAAACTCGACGAACGATTCCCAGGTGCCGGGTACGAAATAGACCACGCCGCGCGTGGTTTCCAGCACCAGAAACGCTAGCCAGAAATGGCCGAGGATGCGGAACGTGCGGCCGCCACTGCGGCGGTTGATTCTGAGTTTTGGCTCGATTTCCGCTTCGAAGATATCGAGGTGCGCGTGCACCCGGCCGGTAGTCATGCGGCCCAGTTCGCGATAGATCAGGGTCAGATAGGAAAGAACCGGCAGGCCCAGGGCGAGGAGCAACGTGCCGACGGTGTAAGCCCAGAAGTAGACTTTCACGAGAGGCCCAGCTTACGCCGAAGCTCGTTTTCGATGCGGGTCATTTGACCGCGGTCAGTTTCGTGGTCGTAGCCGAGCAGGTGCAGGACGCCGTGGAGAATCAGGATTTGGAGTTCGCTCGGGAGGGTACGGTGATATTTTTTGGCGTTGCGGCGGGCAGTGGCGGGGGATATGGCGATGTCACCCAGGAAATCTGAATCGCCCTCAGGGGCTGAAGCACGTTGGCCCGTAGTTCGCTTCGGCACAGCTAAACAGGCTTCCGAAAAAGTCATTTCTTTAGAAGGTCGGAGCTTCAGCTCCGACGTGGAGCGCCTGCTCAATACGGGCTTTAGCCCCGGAAGAGAGCTTTCCCGGGCATTTTCCGCTACCTGTGAACCCGTGCGCTGCCGCAAAGCGCGGCGACGCGGCAAAACTCCTCTGCGGCGTGTTTCAGCGGGAAACGACAGGACGTCCGTGGGTCCTTTCTTTTTGCGAAAAGACTGGTTCATGCGGGCGATTTCGGCGTCGCTCACCAGACAAACCGTCACGCCGGCGCCGTTAAGACCCAATTGCTCGCGCACGCGGCGCAGAAATAACTCCAGTGGGGGCCTGGCGACGCGTACTGTCCGCTGGCGGTTGAGAATCATTCTCAAGGAATTTCTTGGCTCAAAGAATTTCTTGGCTCAATGAATTTCTGGATCAGTTAATTTCTTTGATCTGTGACTTCCCGGTCTCCGTCACGCGCGTTTCGGGTTTGCCGTTCACGATATTGTTGGCATTGCCGCTGCGCTGCGGCTGCGTCCCATCATACTCCTCATATGCGCGAATGATCTGCTGCACCAGGTTGTGGCGCACGACATCTTTTTCGGTGAAATGGGCGATCCCGATGCCGTCGATCTTGCCGCAGACTTCCAGCGCCTCGATCAGGCCGGACTTTTTTCCGGCTGGCAGGTCGATCTGGGTTACATCGCCGGTGATCACCGCCTTGGAGTTGAACCCCAGACGCGTCAGAAACATCTTCATCTGTTCGCTGGTGGTGTTCTGGGCCTCATCGAGAATGACGAACGAATCGTTGAGCGTGCGGCCGCGCATAAACGCCAGCGGCGCAACCTCGATGATTCCCTTCTCCAGAAAGCGGTCCAGCTTGTCGGGCTCGAGCATGTCATACAGTGCGTCGTAGAGCGGGCGCATGTACGGATCGATTTTTTGCTGCAGCGTGCCCGGGAGAAAGCCAAGGCGCTCGCCGGCTTCGACAGCCGGACGCGCGAGAATAATGCGATTGACCTGCTTGGTCAGCAGCGCACTCACGGCCATGGCCACGGCGATGTATGTCTTGCCGGTGCCGCCAGGGCCGACGCCAAACATCATGTCGTGCTTTTCAATCTCTTCCATGTAGCGCCGTTGGCTCGCGTTCTTGGGCATGACGACTTTTTTGCCGAAAGAACGCTGGCGCCCGTGTTCGAACATGCCGCGGGGAGATTCGTGAGGCTCATCGGTCGCGACGTGAATCAAGGACTTCACTTCCGCGCTGGTGAGCTTCCGACCGTGTCGCGTAACGTGGTTGTATTCCTCGACGATCTTCACCGCATGATCGACGCTGTCTTGCTCGCCTTCAATGCTCAGCCGGTTGTCGTTGAGGTGCGTGCGAACGTGCAGGGCGTCTTCGAGCAGGCGCACGTTTTCATCCAGCGTGCCGAAGAAGGGTTCACAGTACGTCGCATTCAGATGGAGAGCAGTCCGGCTGTGGAAACGGTCTGGATGATGGCAAATTCCTTCGGGATCGAACTTCTAACACCCTAACGCAGCAGACTGCCACGGTCAAGTTACAGGACGATTAAGGAGTAACCAGAGTTTTTCCTTCGCGAAAGACAGCACAGCCGCACGAGTTTATTTTCGCTTCTTCAACGCAGTCTGGATGGCTTGTTCGGCTAGCGGGCCCATGATCGCATAGCCCTTGGCGTTGGGATGAAGCCCGTCATCGCTGATGTCTTTCTTGAGCAGACCCTGGTCGTCGACGGTGGCGGCAAAATAATCGAGATAAACGTCGCCGTGGCCGGCGGCATATTTCTTGATCCACGCGTTCAGCTCGAGGATTTTTTCCGGCGCGCGCTTGATGCGCATGTCGACGGGATTGCCGTTGCGATCGTGGCCGTAGTTGCTGACCGGAAGCACGGAGGCCAGGACGACGCGAATTTTATTGGCGCGCGCCAGTTCGTCCATCGAAGTGAGATTGTCTTCGATCTGCGCAACCGTCATCGGGCCAGTGTTTCCCGCGAGATCGTTGGTGCCCGCCAGAATGACCACCGCTTTGGGCTGCAGCGCGATCACGTCGGGGCGAAAGCGGATGAGCATTTGCGGCGTGGTTTGTCCACTGATGCCGCGATCGATGTACGGTTTGCCGGGGAAGAAGCCGCCGAATTGAGGCCAGATGTCGGTAATGGAATCGCCCATAAAGACGACGCGGCTCTCGTTTTTGGCGGGAGGCTGAACGGTGGCGTTGGCGTCGCGGTAGCGCGCGATGTTGGGCCAGTCCTGAAGAGTTTTCTCGGCGTTGGCGAGTTTGGCGGCAACGGCCAGCAGTTCTTCACAATCGGCGTGCGGCTTCTCGGCGTCGGGTTGCGCGGGCGCTTGAGCGACGGCGGCGCGCGCTTGAAACAGCGTGGCAATCGTGCAGAGTAAGAACAGGGCGCGAATTGTTTTCATTGGTTTGGCTCCGGGTCGGCAGGGTACTTGAAATGCGGCATGGGTGGAAGAGGCTTCGCGCTAAAACGATCGGTGTTGCTGAACTGGGGCGCAGGGGTCCTGCGCCCCTACAAGTCGGCCGGCAAAGCGAGCGCGGCACTGGCGAGGAATCTTCTGTAGAATGCGGGCTACAAAAGATGAACCTTCGCGAGGTGATTCGAGATGCGCTTGCGCCGAGTTGTTCTACTTTTTGTTTTTGCGGCGAGCATGGTTGCGGGCGTTTGCCAGGGACAGAATCCAGCCGGGCTGCAGCCGGCGGATTATCAGCGGCTGCGATCGGTGGGGCAGGCGGAATTCTCACCGGATGCGAAATTCATCGCGTATACAGTGAGCCGCTTCGATCGGCCGGGCCGGCCGTGGCCGCAGCTTTGGGTACTGGATGTGGCGACGGGAAAGTCAACGCGGATCGGCGGGGAGAATGACGCGTCGAGTGGCCCCGTGTGGTCGCCGGACGGAAAGTGGATTGCATACTTTGGAACACCCGAGGGCAAGCAGGGACTGGCGATCGTGCATCCGGACGGATCGGGCGCGACGTTTTTGGCGGAAACGCATGGGACGAACACTCCGTTGCCGGGAGCGGGGGACGAGGTGAGCTGGTCGCCGGACAGCAAGCAGATCGCGTTTGTGTCGGCGAGGCCGGGCCCGGAGGCCCCGGACGCCACAGGCGATCCGGTGGTGATCACTCGTTATTTGTATAAGCCGGACGCGGGCGAGGGAATGACGCGCTTCGGCGACAACCGGCGCATGCATATTTTTATTGTGGCCGTGGCCGACAAGGCCGTGCGACAACTGACCAACGGAAACAACAACGAGCATTCCGTCGATTGGTCCCCACGTGGCGACGAAATTGTGTTCGCTTCGGACCGCGCGGACGAGTCCGACCAATTCTTCAACTACGATTTGTTCGCATTGAAGGTGAGCGATGGCTCGATAAGGCGGCTGACCGCGACGGAGAACATCGAGTACGAACCGGTCTATTCACCGGACGGAAAGATGATTGCGTTTCGCGCCACCAAACGCGGATTGACAGATCGCGAGACCACCATGGAGGACGCCCACGTCTGGGTAATGAACGCGGACGGGTCCAACCGGCGTGAACTCGCGACCATCGACAACCGGCAAGGCATACCGGTGTGGGCGCCGGACAGCAAGGCGGTCTATTTCACGGTACAGGAGCGCGGCAGCGTGCATCTCTACCGGCAGCCGGTGGATGCAAATTACGTCGCGCCGGAGGGCGAGCGGCGCGTCATGCGCGTGGCGAATGGACCCGCGGCGGAGATGGTGGTCGATGGCCTAGGAAGTGTCGGATCATTTTCAGTGGCGAAGTCGGGAGCGATTGCCTACAGCTTTACCAGCCCACGCGACATGGGCGAGTTGTTTATCCGCAGCGCCGGCAGCGGCGGGCCCGCCAGCGGTGGCAAGCAGATCACCAATTTGAATGCCGAAGTGCTCGGGGGAAAGCAGATCGCGGAGGTCGAACCGTTCACGTTCATCAGCAACGACAACAAGTATGAAGTGGAAGCGTTTCTGGTGAAACCGCTGGGGATGACCGCGGACTCGAAGCATCCGCTGATCGTGAACATGCACGGCGGGCCACACGGGCAGAATGGGCCCGCGTTCAATTTCCGGGATCAGGCGTTTGCGGCGCGTGGATGGGCGACCCTCCACGTGAACTATCGCGGCTCGACCGGTTATGGCCAGGCGTTTGCCGACGGCGTGTTCGGCGACCAGGATGGCAACGAAGCGCAGGACGTTTTGTACGGTGTGAGCGCGGCGCTGCGGCGCTACTTATGGCTCGATCGCGAGCGCATGGGCATTGAAGGCGTCAGCTACGGCGGGCAGCTGACCATGTGGCTGATCACCCAGACGCGCATGTTTCGCGCGGCGATTCCGATCGCCGGCATCGCCAACCTGATCAGCTACAACTACATGACCTACTACAATCAGTACGAGCAGATGGAATTCGGCCAACTGCCGCATCAGGACGACTTCATGAATATTATGTGGGAGCGCTCGGCGTTGAAGCACATTGCCGCGGTGGCGACACCGACGATGCTGATGCACGGAGAAAACGATAACGACGTGCCGATCGCGGAAGCGGAGCAATATTTCGTGGCGCTGAAGGATGTCGGCGTCGAGACCGTTTTCGTGCGGTATCCACGCGAAGGACACGGCATTCGCGAGTCGGGACACGTTGTGGACAGCTTGAACCGCGCGATTGCGTGGTACGAGAAACATTTTCCGAAGACGCCGCCGGAGAATCCATCTCCCGCCGTGCCATAAAGGGCCGTGGCGGCGCGATGCGGATTGCCATCGATACCGGAGGAACGTTCACCGATTGCGTCTTCGTGCGCGACGGCAAGCTGCAAATTCTGAAAGTGCCTTCGCATCGCGAGATGCCCGAGGAAGCGATCGCCGACGCAGTCCGCCAAGCACGCAAACAGTTCGGCTCAACACAGATTTTCACCGATGACCGCGGCCTCGACCTCGTCTGCGGAACCACCGTCGGCACCAATGCCCTGCTCGAGCGGCGCGGCGGCCGAGTCCTGCTCATTACTACGGCGGGATTTGAAGACGTTCTCGAAATCGGACGCCAAGCGCGAACCAAGCTTTACGATTTCTTCGCCGATAAGCCGGAGCCGCTCGTTCCCGCCCGTGATCGCATTGGCGCAAACGAACGGCTGGCCTGGGACGGCGCCACGATCCGGGAATTGACGCGGCAAGAAGTCGGCCGCATCGTGCGCATTGTCCGCGGAGCAAAACCGGAAGCCGTGGCCATTTGTTTCCTCTTCTCGTTCCGCAACGCGAAGCACGAGAAAAAACTCGGCGATGCCCTTCGCAAAGCGGGTTGCCTGACATCGATATCGCATGAAATTCTTCCGGAGTTCCGCGAGTACGAGCGCACCTCGACCACCGTGGTCAACGCCTACCTTGCGCCGCTGATGAGCGGCTACTTGCGCGGCACACACAATCGCGTGAGCGCGGCGTGGTACAGCGGTCCCCGCCCGAGAACGGCATCGACGCCCGCGCGCGTCCACGTCATGCAATCCAACGGCGGCATCATTTCCGCGGAGAAAGCCGCGCAGCAGCCGGTGACCACCATTCTGTCCGGGCCGGCCGGCGGCGTGACTGGCGCAGCATACGCGGCTGAGCTCGCCGGACTCGACAAAGTGATTACGTTCGACATGGGCGGCACGTCGACCGACGTTGCACTGCTTTCCGGTGAATTGCGCACCACCAGCGAATCGATCGCGGCAGGTTTCCCGATCGCGGTGCCGATGCTGGAGATTCACACCGTCGGCGCTGGCGGCGGGTCGATCGCGCGATTCGATCGCGGCGGAGCGCTTCGCGTTGGACCAGAAAGCGCCGGTGCCGACCCGGGCCCAATCTGCTACGGACGCGGCGACAAACCCACGGTAACGGATGCGCACGCGGTGCTTGGACATTTCGGCGAAACCGGACTGTTGGGCGGTAGCTTCGCGCTGGATGCCACGCGAGCCCGGCGCGTGATGGAGAAAGCCCGCGGAGCGTTCCGAAAGGTCGAGGATTTCGCGGAAGGCATCCTCGCCGTGGCGAACGCAGTGATGGAGAAAGCCATCCGCGTGATCTCGGTTGAGCGCGGCCATGATCCACGCGACTACACTCTGGTGGCGTTCGGCGGCGCGGGAGGACTGCACGCGTGCGCCCTCGCCTCGGCGCTGGAAATGCGCGGCGTGCTGCTACCGATTTTCCCTGGCGCGTTGTC
>JBEKWY010000103.1:0-17670 GCA_049512575.1 Candidatus Acidiferrum sp. | reverse complement strand
CTTCATTGTCGGAGCACCCGAGAAGTGAGGACGTTCACGGGCGACTGTCTATGTGGCGTGCTTTCGGGGCAGCCCCGGCTCGCGTCGCGCTAGTTCTGAATATTCCATCAGACTCGCTCGCATCTCTTGCACTCGGCATTGAATTTAGCCCAGTGGCCTATCCGTCCGAAACGGCCGCACATGACGTCATCGACGATGTCACCAAAAACGTCCATGCCGAGTGCGAGTACCTGCGCAGGTTGGAGCGACCCATCCTCGTTCAAATGGTTTTTAGGATGTTGCTGTTCGGCGTCGTGTGCTTGAAGCACGAGGGCTTTCATGAAGAGCGCGAGTGGAGGGCGATATACCAGCCCAAAATTCGATCTTCCCGGCTGATGAAACCCTCAACCAAGGTTATCAATGGAGTTCCACAGATTGTCTATGAAATCCCGATGGATAAGACGGCCTCGGCCGAGTTGGCGGATTTGGATTTCGCGAAAATGTTCGATCATTTGATTGTCGGCCCCACGCCTTATGTCTGGCCTATGTACGAAGCCTTCGTTGATGCTCTTACTGAAGCCGGGGTGGGGGACGCCCGGAACCGGTTGGTGCCCTCAGGCATCCCTATCCGAGCCTGAACGTCCCCCGTATTCAATTTCACGCAATTCAGCAGCAAGCCGTGCCCGCCCAAGCGGGTCGGTCATACGCGGCCATCGAGCCGCGAAGGAAAGAACCATGTTATCTACAGACGTACCGTATCGCCTGAAAGCCATCCGGGCGCACCTGACGAGCGGAGCATCCTTGCCGATGAACGTAAGCCGGGAAGCCGACGCTGCCTTCATGCAAGAACTGAAGCGCATGGACCCGAAGAGACACGCCCGCTTGATTAAGAATCTTCAATTGGCGCATTTGTCCGCATTGAAAGATCAGTACGGCCCTTCAGGTCGATGCCAGAATTGTGGCTTGGTCCTGCCTACTGACATCCGCAAGGACAGCGTGTATTGCGACCGAACCTGCCAGAAGAACGCTTACCTCGCTCGCAAGGCGGCTTGATCCGCCCTAGGTAGTCCCGTATGGGCCAATAGCCATCACTTTGACCCCGTTTTTGTTGGGTTTTTGATAGGTCGCAAGCTTTCCTAGTGGGGATATAGCCAAACCCCAAAAACAACCACATTCAGCCCTCAAAACAGGCTTAGCGGTTTTCGAACCGCAAGGAGCAACATGAGTCTTAACTTAACACCCCTAGGCGGTGATACGTTCAACCGCCCGGATGAAAGCCCGCTCGATCCTACAATCTGGCAAAGCATATCGCCGGAAGACACGATGCAAATTGTCAACAACGTCTGCGTCCCGAGCGACCTCGAAATAGGATGTCTGGAGCAATTTCTTGTTACGGCACCGAACGACCAATACGCTCAGTGCACGGTAGCTAGCTTGTCCGGGGACGCGGACATCTTTTTCAGATTGCGTTTCACAGACCTCAACAACAACTACGCCTTCGACTTCGGCCCCGAAGCGGGTGGCGATATGTTCTTCTCAATCGTCGTTCGCTCAACCGAGGGAGGGTTCGTAGCTCTTTATGAGGCGCTTCTCCCAACAATACAAGTGGGAGACATTCTAGTCGCGGATATTGTTGGCAGCACTCTTAGCGCTTACCAGAACGGCAATCTATTGGTATCCGTCACAGACCCAAACGCCACTCTTGCCTCGGGCAGCGTCGCATTCGGAATGGATGCAGAGGCATGGACATGCAAAGCTGCCGGGAGTGGTATCAAAGACATGTCCGAGGAACCGAAGAGGATTTTCAAAAAGCCGTCGAGGTAGCCCGACAGAAAATCATCACGGAGCTTCGGTCTCCAGACTTTCAAGCCGAAATTTGGGAAGTAGCGAAGGAGTTTGAGTGGGAGGTCTTCGGTCGGCGTTGATAGAAACGAGCGACCGCCCTTCCGGACCGCTATCGAATTGCTCCCAACGTTGCGTCAAAGGCGGAAAACAAGTGTGGGAAAATCCAGTGCGCAAGCACGATTCCGGGAATTGTAATGGTGTTGAACTTTATCCACAGATTCCACCAGCGAAGTCGTTTCTTTCCCTCCCAGATCGCTATACATAAATGGGGAGTAAATGAAAGAAATCCCAGAACGTAAACAGCGCCCAGACACCAAGCAATCGGTTTCCGTGCTCGCGTCGGTTGAGTATCCGGCGGGATGTAATCTGACTCCAACGCCAGTAACAACCGAAGCGCTTCGGACTGGTTGTGCTGGTCGATTCCGGTGCGTAACAAGGCACGAGCCTGCTGCTTGATAGTGTCTTTGTATTCGGCTGGCGTTGGGGACGTTTTGAAGAGCATTATCACAAGGAGGACAAGAGCGAAGGCTAAGCCGATTTGATACAGAGGACGGAGTTCAAACAGTAGCCACTGTTGCCATAGCGGAGCTTCTACACTGTCCGCCCAATTTCTCAACTCCAGAAAAATGTCATACCCGATAGAACCCGATAGTGAATCGACTCGGATTTCAAGGAATTGCTCTTCTGAATCCTTCTTTTGTCCGCCCGTCTTGTTAGGCACTAAGCGCACTAAGGCTGCCGCACCGGGTGCAGTCGCCTGATATTCAAAACCGCGCGCGGTCTCGTCTTGCGACGCGATGTGGGACATCGCTTCCTTAAAGCTGTTGGTTTTTAGTTGGCGCTCTTTCGAGAGGAAAATGGTGAGTGATTTCTTGTGTTCCTAGTTGGATGCACTCACCGGATTACGAGAGCAGAATCGTTCTAGAAGTTCATCAAGAGCAAGAAGTTGGTTCGTTTCGAGCAGCCAAGGGCCACGCATTCTGAGTGCGGTCGGATAGAGTAGCTCTTGTGCCCCCACGAACACATTCTATCCGGTAAATCAGATACTCGGCGGTACTGTGCCCTAGAGATTATCTACGGCGTCGCTCCCAGTGATACGCGCCGGTGCAGTCTGCCCCGAACATCCTTGGGATTACTTGGTGATGCCTTCGCGCTTCAATGTCCGCCCAGTTCGTAAAAGGCCGCTTCGATTTGGTCGTCGTGAAACGGAATGACTTGCAACCCGGCGAGATTCGAAAACTCCTCGACGCCTCGCAATTGGAGCAGCGCGACCTTCTCAAAGCCGAGGCGTCCTTGGAACAGCCCGATCTCATGAACAACATTTTGCCGCGCTCGGACTCCGACATCCGCGGTTGAGTCCTCTCCCGTGGCAACAATAACGGCAAAGGTGCACGAATCCAGGATGGTTTTCAAAACATCCACGGAATGAAGTCCAGTTCGTGGGTTGGATTCCCACGCTTCGACATTCAGATGTAATTCGTCCTTCAGGTACATATGCACCCTTGCCCACAGCTTGTTGCGCCCGTGACCAAGGAAAATTTTAGGCGGCTTGGATATCGGCTTCGAGGTAGATTCGCTCGCAGCGGCCAGCTTATCCAGATAGTGTTCGGGATGCGCAGAAACATCGTCTAGGAGAGCGTTTAGCCTGTCCCTCATTTTGGCTCTTCTATCGACTCCATCGTACATAATGATGTGCGAATGGGGGCCGATGAGTGCATGGTTTTTGGAGCATCTTTGGAGCAGCTCAAGGATGGCTCGGAACTGGTAAGCGCAACCGCAGCAACGACTTAGATTGAATTCGCGACTGCTTAGAAGGCAGACGCTCTATCCACCTGAGCTACGGGCGCTCCCTGACTAATTTCTCACAAACGGAAGTGCCTAGGCCAGAATTTCTTACTCTGGTTTTGACTGTCCGGAAGATGTATAGGCTAAGAACGGGAACGACACACTCACATCTGCATTCACTCTGGAAGATGCTTGCGTTGAAGTCTTCGCGTGTTGCGAATGTTTAATGCATCAATAAAAACTTAGCGCGGCCCATGGCGATCATCGTGCATCTAACCTTCGGCAGCAGACCTGACCAGACCGAGTTGGCACATGACACTCTCGACGTATCGCAAGAAGCGGAATTTCCGGGTTTCCCCGAAACCGGCCGGAGGTCAGTCGCAAAGTTCCTCCGCAGGTACGTTTCCGAAGGGAACGCCGTCATTAAAGTCCAGCCGGCGCCGGATCTTTCTACTCTCACCGGCGAACGCTTCCGGCCTCCGCGCTAAGTTGATTCTAGGAGAAAATGGGCGCTCTCCGTTGGCGTTGCGACTTCGCAACGAGGGTGTGCCGCTGGGAGAAATTTTCAGTTTCATCAGCGGACTGTACTTCCGCGGCAAATTGACGTACGCGCGAACCCATGCCAATCCACCACCCGGTATTCCTGGTGTTGTCGTGATTACGGCTGCCGGAGGTTTGGTGTCGCCAGACAAGGCGTTCACTCTGGAGGAATTGCGCGAGATTGCGGCAGGGAGCGTGGATGCCGGCGAGCCGCGGTATCGCGTTCCCCTCGAGCGCGACGCGCGACTGCTTTGCGATCACATGGGCGATTGCGAAGTCGTTCTGCTGGGTAGTGTCGCGACACCGAAATACGTTGAGCCTCTGCTCGGAATTTTTGGAGAGCGGCTGATGTTTCCCGCGGAGTTTGTCGGCCGCGGAGATATGAGCCGAGGTGGTTTGCTATTGCGATGCGCGCGCCAACGGGTGCAGCTCACTTACGTTCCGGTGGCTGGAGCAGTGCTCCATGGCGCGCGTCCTCCAAAACTACCGAAACTCGCACGGCGCGTCGTTCGAAAGGGCACCTCGGGTGGTTCCTAATCCGCCGATGGAAGCTGTGATCTTTGTGGGCATTCAGGGATCGGGGAAGACATCTTTCTATCGTGACCGTTTTTTCGAGAGTCACGTTCGCATCAGCCTGGATATGTTGCGAACACGGCAGCGGGAGCAACTCTTGCTCGCGGCCTGCCTCCAGGGGAAACAGTCGTTTGTCATCGACAACACAAATCCGTTGCCATGTGACCGATCGCGCTATACCGGGCCTGCGCGGGCATCTGGCTTTCGGGTCGTTGCGTATCTTTTTGAGACTACGCTACAGGACGCCATCCGGCGAAATAATCAGCGAGCTGGGAAGCACAGAATCCCAGTGCCGGGTATCGCGGGCACTTTCCGAAAGTTGCAAGCCCCCAAGCTCGAAGAAGGCTTTGACGAGATTTACACCGTCAGGATATCTCCCGAGAATGGCTTCGTCGTTGAAAGAGAATCATCACCGCTGGCTGAGCGATAGAAATCCATTCGCGACACCGGTTGCTACACACAGTCTGCACGATCGCAAGAATTCGGGTGATTTCTGGCGCAATGACGTAGCGACGCGCTACTGTGTTCATCGATACAGGATCTCCAGTGATTCGCTACAGCAAGATTTTCGGGTGCTCGCCCGCCTTTAGTCGGCTCCGAGGCGTCTATTCCCTGATAGTTCAATTTTTCGGTAGAGGTTCGCCAGTCTCGGCACATCTCATTAGAAGTGATAGGAGGAAGCATGGCGCGATATGGTAAGGCAGCAGCTAAGACGGTGAAGAGTGCGATGCGTCGCAGGAAGCGTGGCACCTTGCGATCGGGTAAAGGCGGGAAGGGCGGAAAAGTGAAGAGCCGAAAGCAGGCGATCGCGATCGGTCTTTCCGAAGCCCGAAAAAAGGGCGCCAAGGTCCCGCCGCCAAAGAAATCTAGCTGACCGCACGACCGGGCAGGACCGAGCGGCTCACGGCGTCACAAAAGTGGTAGGGGTTCCCGCGAACAAGCCACATCTGTATCTACCGAAGCAATCACAGTACGTTGCGAAACTTCCACGAGCGCTTGAAACGCCGCGATCCCAGGCGCTAGAGACAATTAAGCTCTATCTCGTGCCTGGCAAATGTGTATCTTCGTGTTTCCAGCCCGGCCCGCGCAATCCTTCTCCGGCCATAACTCCAGTTAATTTTCCATTTTCAAACTCCAACTGCCCATTCACAAAAACATATTTCACACCCTTGGAAAGGCTGTCCGGCTTCGCATAGGTAGCCGTATCTTCAATGGAGTTCGCATCGAACACTGTGATGTCGGCGAAATATCCTTCTTTGAGGAGCCCGCGATCGGACAAGCGCTCGCGTTGCGCGGGCAGGGAAGTCATTTTCCGCACCGCCTGTTCCAGCGGGAGCAGGTGCAAATCGCGTACGTAGTGGCCGAGAAATCTCGGCATCGTTCCGAATGCTCGCGGATGTGTATGCGGTTCGTAAAGCGGCCCGTCCAGAGATAGTTCGCCGGCATCCAGGCAGAGACTCGTCCACGGCTGCTTCAAGCCATACTGCAAATCCTTTTCGCTCGCCATGAAGTAAAGCGCACCCGTTTGACCCTTGTCCGCAATGATGAAATCGAAAAGGGCGTCGAGCGGCTCCCCCTTTTCTGCCGCGGCAATTTGCTCGACTGTTTTCCCGTCAAATTTCTTTAGCTCCGGGTTCACCACGCCGGAAACCATAACGCCGTTCGCGCCGCCAGTATCGAAGTACAGGTTTTCCCACTGCGGATGATCCGCGGCCATCTCCGCCTTTATTTTTGCGCGCGTTGCGGGATCGTGCAGTCGCTCGAGAAGTTTCTCCATCCCGCCATCCGCAACCCAGGGCGGAAGGCTCGAAGCCAGCGCAGTGGCGCCCGCGATATACGGATACATATCCGCGGAAACGTCCTGCCCGGAATCGCGCGCCGTCTGAATCATGCCTGCAATTTTCGGCATGGAGCCCCATCGTGTTTTTCCGCTTACCTTTAGGTGAAAAATCTCCACCGGCAACCGCGCTTCCCGCCCAATACGCAGTGCCTCCTCGATCGCCTCAGGCTCGCTCTGTCCCTCGCTGCGCATGTGCGAGGCGTAGATCCCGCCATATTGCGACGCCACTTTCGCGAGTTCGATCAACTCTTCGGTTTTGGCGTAATGTCCAGGCGCATAAATCAGAGCTGTCGATAAACCGAATGCGCCCTGCTGCATCGCCTGCGCTACCAGGCCTTTCATTTGCTCCAGCTCCTCTGCCGTTGGCGCGCGGTCCACGTCTCCAAGCACGGCCTCGCGCGCCTGAGCAGCTCCAACATACGTTCCGATGTTGAGAGGCGTGCGGTTTTTCGCCAAACGCTCGAAGTACCCGTCAAGCGTTGTCCAATCTACCTTAAGATTGTAGTGGTCCAGCATCGGTTGAAGAGTAGCCAGTGTGAGTTCGTTTTGCGGCGCGATCGATCCGCCCTCGCCCGTGATCTCTGTCGTGATGCCCTGGGACAGTTTGCTTAACGACCGATTGTCGATCAGCAACGCAGCTTCGGATTGACCCAGCATATCGATGAAGCCCGGCGAAATGACCAGTCCCGTAGCATCGATCACGCGCTTGGCGCGAGCACTGTCCACTTTTCCGATCGCCACGATGCGATTTCCGCGAATCGCGACATCGCCGGAAACCCACGGATTTCCGGAGCCATCGATGATCCGCCCATTCCGAATGACGACGTCATACTCATCACGATTCTCGAGTTTCGCTGGCGCGGGCGGCGCCAAGGGCGCGTCATAAGCCGCCGACGCAATCTCACCAAGCGCCTCGCCAACAATCTTCTGTGTTGCTTCCGGATCGTCCAGTGAAACGGCGACCATGTTGGCGTACAGCGCCAGAATAAGGTGCTGTCCGCTCGCCGTATCCATGTAGCCGGCGAGGCCCTTCCCGGTCACCATCAAATCTTTGTTCAGCGCATCGTAAACACCGTATGTTCCCGTCTTCGCGTGGACGTGCCCGGCGGCCGGTGAGTTTACTTGAATCTTGAACAGGGTACCGTCCTTCCCCAGAATCGGCAGCCCGCGATGGAAGTCCGCGAAGTCCTTCTGCTTCGACATGAACAAGAGGTAGTGGACCATGAAGTCCGGCGAATAGTATGCGTTGCCCCCGGCGCCATCCGTTTGCGCTGCGCCGGCAAGATCGAGGCCGGCTGCCGTCAGGAATTTGTTCTCCAAATCGAAACCGGCCTGGTCGATTCGGGTGTCACCGTGAGCCAGCAATGCCCCCAGAACGAAAGGCGTCATGCTCGCGTGCAGGTTCTGGCTTACCTTCAACGTAATTCGGATGTCTTCCCTCAGCGGTGGCGAAACATGTTCGGCAACCACGTTTTCTGGTTTGTAGTTGGAAGCGAGCAATTTGAAGTCGGTCTTGTCTCCTGGCGCGGCAAGCGCGCAGCGCACACCTTTCTCCGCCAGCGCTTCCATCAACACGGTCGCCGCAAACCGGCTGGGCTCTGGAACCGGGTAGGCGGCCATGGGCGGCCGCGCTCCAAGCGCGAGGTTTCCCGTGAGCGTGACCCTCCGCGTTCCATCCGGGTTAAGTTTTTCGTCCGAATAGTCGAGGCTCGTCTTTGATCCAGCCTTTCCGGTCGTCGCTTGATTTATGAAGGATGCGTACGCCGTTTTCGGCGAAATCTTCAAGCTTACGGGCGCGCCTTCTGTCGGCCCCGGACTCGCGATCACGTCGATCACGTTGTCGTTCACGACCATCGGAGAAATCACAACGCCCGTCCCCAGCTCGCGCTCGCCTTCAGGGAACAATGTGGCGTCCACCAATAATTTTCCCTTAACGCGCTTGATGCCTTTGTCCGCGATTTGCTGCGCGAATTCGCGCACCACCAGCAGCGTATCGCCCGGCAGTCCCTTGCTGTCCGGACCGCCGTACGAGTGATCTTCATCTTCAAACGCGAGCGTGCCGTCCGCCTGAATCCGATTCGACAGATCGTAATCGCCGCTCGCCACGAGGATCAGGTCCCCGTCCAGCGTCCCATTCTTCTTGACCGGCCCAGTCCGATAAATCTTGGTATGGAAGCGATAATCTCCACCCAGCAGCTCAAGCGCTGTGCCCTCGGTAAGCAGCTTCGTGGTCGACCCCGGAACGAAAAGCTGCTGCGCGTTCAGTTCGTAGACGACCTTGCC
This sequence comes from Candidatus Acidiferrum sp., assembly GCA_049512575.1. Taxonomy (GTDB): domain Bacteria; phylum Acidobacteriota; class Terriglobia; order Acidiferrales; family UBA7541; genus Acidiferrum. The sequence goes on along the minus strand of JBEKWY010000103.1, from coordinate 8,825 downwards.
GGTATCCGTCGAATAAAACTTGATTCCGAACCGCGCGTGCGCAAATTCCGGGCGGTCCATGATTTTCTTGATCCGCTGCTCCAGCGTCGCGTCGGTCTGCGCGAACAGAGAACTGCACCACGCCCCATGGAGAAGGAACGTTGCGACAATCAGCAAAAGCCTCAGAGACGGTATCTTCTTCATTTGCGCCTGAACCTCGAATCGTCAGATTTACGCATAAGATTACGGGCTATCCCATCAGCCGCGTTGCCGCCACCTGCTGTTTTTCTGGCGCGAACGCCAAATTCTTGATGTAATCCAATAGCCCCGCCTCCCCCGTCCGGAGGTCGCGAGCGGAACTCTACACCAACGCCCACTTAGGAACCCACAACCAATGCCCGATCGCGTGCTGGTCACTGGAGGCGCCGGATACATCGGAAGCGTCATCACCTCGCAGCTTGTGAAAAAAGGCTCCGAAGTAATCGTCTTCGACAATCTAAGCAACGGCCACAAAGCCGCCGTTCCCGGTCCCGCCAAGCTCGTCGTCGGCAACATCTCCGACCGCGCCGCCCTCGATCGCGTTTTCACAAAGCATCGCATCAACGCCGTCATTCATCTCGCCGCCTCCATCGAAGCCGGCGAATCCATGAAATTCCCCGAACAATATTTCCGCAACAACACCGCCAACGCGCTCACGTTACTCGAAGCCGTCCTGGCCCACAAGGTTCCGCGCTTCGTCTTTTCTTCCACCGCGGCGCTCTTCGGCACGCCCGATCGCACGCCCATCGAGGAAACCGATCCCGTCCATCCCACCAATACCTACGGCGAATCCAAACTCCTGGTCGAACACATGCTCGACTGGTTCCACCGCATTCACGGCCTGCGCTACGCCTGCCTCCGCTATTTCAACGCGGCCGGCGCGACGCCCGACCAGGGCGAAGATCACCACCCGGAGTCGCACCTGATTCCTCTGATCCTGCAAGTCGCGCTGGGAAAGCGCGAGTATATATCCATCTTCGGCACCGACTATCCCACTCCCGATGGCACGTGCGTCCGCGACTACATTCACGTCGGCGACCTCGCCAGCGCGCATCTTCTCGTCCTCGACGCGCTCCGCGAAAGAGACCAGCTGATCTACAACCTCGGCAACGGCAAAGGTTTCAGCGTGCGCGAGGTGATCGAAACCGCGCGCCGCGTCACCGGCCACCCCATTCCCGTTCGTGAGATCGAGCGCCGCCCTGGCGATCCCGCGATCCTCGTAGCCAGCTCCGAAAAAATCAAACGCGAGCTCCACTGGCAGCCGCAATACGCCAGCCTGGAAGATATCGTGCGCAGCGCCTGGGACTGGTTTCGCGCCCATCCCAAAGGCTACGCCGCGCCCGCCACGCCACGCCCAGCATCCAAATCCAAGAGCGAGGCCCAGAAAAAAGTTTCGCCCGCACCACGCAAGAGGCGCCCATGATGCAACTCTCCTCGGTCGTTCGGGTGCCGCACCCTTTGCGTCTTTCAAAGGGTACGGATCTAGACTCAAATTCAACCGAGCCGTTTCGCTCGCGAGCTCTGTTAAGCCCGAAGCACCAGGAGAAAATAAAGCATGAACCCTAAACTCCCACGCCGCGAATTCCTCACCGGAGTAGCCGCCGCGGCGGCTGCTTCCTGCCTCCCGTTCAATCGTTCAAGCGCCCGCGAGCTTCTCTATCCTCCAGCCGATCTCTCCTATTTCGACACGCCGATTCCGCCGGGCCCCAGCGAGATTCACTGCGGCTACGCCGCCATCACCTGGGGCGGCAACGATCGCCAGGCCATCGACGACATCTCCGCGCTGAGTTTTCCTGGCATTCAGATTCGCTCCAATTGCATTGAAGAATTCGGCAGCCCGCAGCCACTTCGCGATCTCCTCGCAAAACACAATTTGGCCTTCGTCGCACTTTCCAGCGGCGGCATCAACATCGACGGCGTGGAAGCCGAAGAAATCGCCAAACACGTAGCCCACGCCAAATTTCTTCACGACGCCGGCGGGCTATACCTCCAGGTCACGGATGATCGCCCCAAGGGCCGCGCTATCACCGCCGCGGATTACAAACGATTGGGCCAGCTGCTTACCGCCGTCGGCAAGCGCACCGCCGATATCGGCATCCCGCTCGGCTACCACAATCACATGGGCTCGCTCGGCGAACGCCCTGAAGAAGTCGACCAAATTTTAGAAGCCAGCGATCCGCGGTACGCCAAGCTGGAGCTCGACGTGGCCCACTATTTTCAAGGCGGCGGCGATCCCGTGAAATGCATCGAGAAATATTCCGACCGCTTGCTTTTCCTCCATATTAAGGACGTCGAGAAGCTGCCCGGTGCCGCCGATCCCAAGAAAAACTACCGTTTCGTCGAACTCGGCCGCGGCGAAGTCGATCTGCCTGCCATCTTCACGGCGCTTCACAAAGTGAACTTCCGCGGATGGGCCGTCGTTGAACTCGACGATGTTCCCGACAAATCTCGCACGCCGAGAGAATGCGCCGCCATCAGCAAAACATATCTCCAGGAGAAACTCGGGATCACCATATGAAATCGCCCTTTCGAGTCGCCGTCATCAACGACGAAATTTCCCAGGACTTTGGCCACGCCTGCGAAGTCGCCTCCAAAGAATTTGGTATGGAGTGGATCGAGCTCCGCGGGATGTGGAATAAAAACCTGCTCAAGCTCGACGCCAAGGAGATCGCCGAAGCCCGCCTCATCCTCGAAAAATACAAGCTCCGCGTCACCGACATCGCCAGCCCGCTCTTCAAGGTCGATTGGCCCGGCGCGCCGCGATCCAAATTCAGTCCCAAGCACGACCAGTTCAACGCCGACTTCACCTTCGACCAGCAGCCCGAAGTGCTGGAACGCGGCATTGAACTGGCCAAGGCGTTTCAAACCGATCGCGTGCGCTTCTTCGACTTCTGGCGTCTCGACGATCAAGCGCCCTATCGCGCCGCCATCGACGACAAGCTTCGCGAGGCCGCCGCCACCGCCGCAAAATCGAAAATCATTCTCCTCCTCGAAAACGAAATGGCCTGCAACACCGCGACCGCCGCGGAGTCCGCGAAAGTTTTAGCCGCGGTGAAGTCCGAAAACTTCATGCTCAACTGGGATGCCGGCAACGCCGCGGCCGCCGGCGAAATCCCGTTTCCCGACGGCTACCAGTCGCTGCCGAAGGAACGCATCGGCCACTGCCACTGCAAAGACGTAACCAAAAAGCCCGACGGCCAAGGCACCGACTGGGCCGCGATAGGCCAAGGCATCGTCGATTGGAAAGGCCAATTCGCCGCGCTCAAGCGCGACGACTACCACTATGCCGTCAGCCTCGAAACTCACTGGCGCGGCGCCGGCACCCCGGAAGAATCCTCGCGCCAAAGCTGGGCCGGCATGAAAGAAGACCTCCGTTCCGCCGGCGCCCTGTAGGCGCTGGCCTTTAGGCCGGCGAATCCTTCCGTGCTTGGTGCTAAACTACCTCCATGAATCCGGTCGAAACTCTCGGCCTTGCGCTCGGCGCTGGATTCTCTTCCGGCCTCAATCTTTACGCGACGATCGCTACGCTCGGTCTCCTCCAGCGTTTCGGTGTGATTCACTTGCCGGCCCCGCTGCAGGTTCTTTCGCATCCCTGGGTCCTGGGCATTGCCATTGCGCTCTACTTGATCGAATTTTTCGCCGATAAGATTCCTTATGTCGACACGGTTTGGGACGCCATCCATACCGTCATTCGTCCGCCCGCTGCCGCGCTGCTTGCCTACGGCGCTGCCGGTGGTGTGCCGCCGGAATGGCGCTGGGGCGCCGCACTGCTTGCCGGTGGAGTGGCGCTCACTTCGCACGGCACCAAGGCCAGCGCCCGAGCCACGGTGAACGCCAGTCCCGAACCGTTCAGCAACTGGACGCTAAGTTTTGGCGAGGACGTTCTGGCGGTTTGGTTGACCTGGATGGCCACCGTTCACCCTCGCGCCACAATTGTCGTGGTGACCCTGCTGATCGCTATCGCCGTCTTTCTTCTGTTCCATCTCTTCCGATTCTTGCGCCGCGCCCTTCAACGCCTGTTCGCCACTTGACCGGACCACTCTAGCCTGGAGCCATCCGCGGACATCGAGTTTCGCCAGGCTGAAGATTCTGTGTGAGGTCCGTGCTTTTCGTCAGGGCACGGATTCAGCCGTGCCGCACCTGACCCGAATCAAGAAGGCTTTAGCCGCTGAGGGCGTTCAGTTCTCGCACAGACCCTCACGCCCCAGCCTCCTGAAAAGGGGACTTTCTACGACGCCGCCATCATTTCAAATACGTAGCCAACCAATCCAGGAACGTCTTGTACCAGAATTGGGCGTTCTGTGGCTTCAGGATCCAATGCCCTTCATCGGGAAACACAACTAATTTTGACGGCACGCCCTGGCGTTGCAACGCGCTGAAAAATTCCAGCGACTGCGTGTACGGCACGCGGTAATCAACTTCGCCCGCGATGATCAGCGTTGGGGTCTTATATTTGCCTAGATCGGCGGCATACGTGGAAGGCGACCATTTCTTGTAGTTGTCGGGCGCAGTCCACGGGGTGCCCTGCATGTCATGGTCTTCAAACCAGAGTTCTTCGGTCGCATACATCGATACTTTGTCGTAGATGCCCGCGTGACTGATGATGGCTTTAAAGCGGCCGGTGTGCGTGGCCAGCCAGTCGGCCATGTAGCCGCCATAGGAGCCGCCGGCGGCGGCGACCTTCGTGCCATCGACATATTTGTACTTGGCGATCGTGGCGTCGATACCTTTCATCACGTCGGCGTAGGCTTTGCCACCCCAATCATTCGTGATGTCGTCGGTGAATTTCTGGCCGTAGCCGGTCGAGCCGCGGCGGTTGATCATCAAACTGACGTAGCCAGGCGCGGATAATACCTGCGGGTTCCACCGGTAGCCCCACGCATTGGAAAACATGGTCTGCGGCCCGCCGTGCAGCAATACCAGCAGCGGATATTTCTTGTCGGCATCGAAATTCGGCGGACGCACGACCATGGCTTGCACGCGGACGCCGTCGGCGCTCACGAACCAGAACGTTTCCGGCGCGTTCATTGCCAGGTTGGCCAGGATGGAATCGTTGTGATGGGTAAGCTGATGCTGACCGGAGCCGTCGCCGTTCGCGGCAAATAATTCCGCGGGCATGGTCAAGCTGGTGCGCTCAAACGCGAGAGTTTTGCCATCGCTGCTGACGGACAAACCCGTGTTGTACGCTTCGCCGACAACTTTCTGAGGCTGCGCTCCCGCTCGCGCTTCCATCGCATACACTGGTTGCAGCGTTTCATTCTCGGCCACGAAGAAAATCTTCTCGCTGTCCGCCGACCACGCGAGCTGGTCGGCGCTGCGGTCGAATCCTTCCGAAAGGTTTTCGCTCTTCCCGGCTTCGCGGTCGTAAAGCATCACCCGCCAGCGGTCCGATTCGTACCCCGCGGTGAGTTGCGCGTGATAGGCGATGTATTTCCCGTCGGGCGAATAGACGGGGTTGCCGTCGAAGCCGGGATTCGTGGTGATTTTCTTTGGTGCGGCGCCACCTGCCACCGGAACCAGGAACAAATCGCCGTTGGTGCTGATCGCTTCCACTTTGTCGGTTACCGCCGTGAAGCAGAGTTCCTTGCCGTCGGGGGAGAAATTAATATCGACGGGACCACCGCGCTCGTCCGGAGGTACGTCGTAGTCCGCGCCTTCGGTCAGGTCACGCGGCGTTGCGCCTGCCTCGGCCTGGTCTGGCGCGGCGGGTGCCGAAACGACGAACAGATGACCACGCTTGCCCTCCGACCAGTGGGTCCAGTGGCGATAGAGAAGGTGTTCGGCGACGTGCGCTTTTACCTTGTTCTTTTCCTTGTCCTCGTCGCGTAATTTGTTGCAGGCATCGTCTTTGCAATCGGGATACACCGACGAGGTGAAGGCAATGGTCTTTCCATCGGGCGACCACTTCACGATGTCGGCGCCAGTGGAGAGATGCGTCCACGCGTGCGCTTCTCCGCCCTCCAGCGAGAGGATGTAGACCTGCGAGTCGCCGGCGCGCGAGGAAATAAAGGCGATCGTCTTCGCGTCGGGCGACCATACCGGCGAGGAGTCGTGCCCGCTTTGCGTCAATTGAATTGGTGCGCCGCTCTCCGTGGACACCAGCCAGATATTGCTCGCGTTGCGGTTCGCGTCCATATCGGGCGTCGTCAGCGTGTAGGCCACCCACTTGCCGTCCGGCGAGACTTGCGGCTCGCCGACGCGGTGCACCTTGATCATGTCGTCGAAGGTGATGGGGCGTTTTGCCGCTTCCTGCGCTACCGTGATGCCGAGTGAACACAGGCTGAGTGCCGCGGCAAGCAGGCCGCTTCGCAAACCGATCCGGATCATTGTTGGTCCTCTCGTGATGCAGGCGCGATGGTGGTGAGGGCGCCGACCGGTGAATATGTCACGAATTTGCTCCGAATCCAAGCCATTGCCGTCATACGCACCGGTCACGCTGACGACCGGCCCGTCATGGCCGCGAGACGCAACTGTCATACAGAACGGTAGTCATCGCCGTCATACGTACTCGTCAAGCGGAGCACGCACCTGTCATCCTGAACCTACCCGATAAGGATAGGTGAAGGATCTCAACCGAAACGCCTCCGCCCGCCAAAGCAACCGCCCAAAATGTCAAACCAACCGCAACTCCAAAGCCCTAGCCAAAAAAACTGCCGTTCGAAACACCTCCGCAAAATCCCGCCCTATCTGGCACGCCTTGATGCACTTGCAAACCCCCTGGATCGTTCGAATGAAGTACCATAAAATTATCTATTGACAAGGTTAATAAACCGTGGTAATATGTCCCGTGAATTGTCGATCGCTCACCAGCCAGGCCCGGTTCTCGGCCACTTCACCTCCATTTTCACCCGCCTCGTCCGGGTTACTGATTTCTCTGAAGGAAGGACGGACGCGTCCGTCCTTCCTTGGAATTCGCTTTCTGCACAATCATCGCTTGAGGTCTTTGATAAATGTATCGTGCCCTACAGGGGATGGGATGGCGGGCCCCCTCGGAATGTCGGGGTCGGCGTGGGGGTCGAGGTTGGCGCTGCGGTATTTTTGACGACCACCCAGTTCAGGGTGGCCAGTATGGCTGTGCCGAGCACTACAGTTGAATTGCTGAGCGGCGCCCGGGCCAACAGGACGGCGCAGAACAGGATCGCCGTTATGGCTAAAGCTTTCCCTCCCGGCAGGCGAAAGGCGTTGGCATTCGGGTTTCGTTTTCGCAGCACGAGCAGCCCTATCGCGACGGAGCTGTAAGTGAACAGGCGAACGATGGCCGAGAGCGTGATGTTCCAGCGAAAATTTCCGGCCAGCGTAAAGGCTAGCAAGAGGGCAGTGTACAGCAGGATGGAAACGTGGGGGGTGTGAAAGCGCTTGTGGATGCGCGCGAAGATTTGCGGGAAGTCGCCGCGCTCGGCTAACGCAAAGGTCAGCCGGGGCGTGTGCAGCATGTTGGCGCTGAGGTAGCCGTAAATCGATAGAAGCGCGCCGGCGGCAATCGCTGACGCGGCGCCTTGGCCGAGGATGCGGCCCGCGGAGTCCGCGAGTGGGCGCTGGGTTGCTGCCGGGTCGGGGAGAGTTCCTCCGACGACCACTTGCACCAGGGTGTAGATCACCGCGACGCTGGCGATGCCGATCATCAGGGCGACGGGGGCATCGCGGCGGGGGTCGCGCATCTCGCCGGTCGCGAGCAGCACGGCTTCGAAGCCGCCGTAGGCGTAGACCAGAACCAGGACTGCCTCGAGCCAGTCCGAACCGGTAATGGCGTGCGGCAACGGGACCGGGGTGACCGGGCCGTGGATGGCCATCCACCAGAGGCCCGCACCGATAAAAAATGCGAGGAGCAAGAGTTTGGTGGCAGTAAAGAAATCGCTGAGGCGGGCGCCGGATTTCACGCCGATGTAGTTTGCGATCGCGAGGACGCCGACAAGCAACGTCAAGATCGCGAGGCGGTAGGCGGGTTGCGTGGCTTGCGGAAAGATTTGGCCGAGATAGGTAGTAAAGAGATTGGCGGTGCCGGAGCCCGCGGCGATTCTGGATAGCCAGGTCATCCAGGCGATCTGGATGCCCCAGAAGCGGCCCAACGTTTCGCTGGCGTACAGATAGGGTCCGCCGGTTTCGCGGAATTGCGAGGCTACTTCGCTTAGGCATCCGGCGATGATGGCCATGCCTGCGCCGGCGATGAAATAGGCGAGCGGGGCCATGCGGCCCAAGCGGCCGGAAACTACGGACGGGAGGCCGAAGACGCCGCTGCCGATGATGGAATTGATCACCAGGGCGGTGAGGCTCCAGCGGCCAATGGTCCGGATCAGGGTGTTGGCTGGCTGAGGCGGCACTGGCGGTGAGGATTCGGTTTCGCGCATTTAGTTATGTAGCACAGGCATTCCTGCCTGTGCCAAGGCTGCCTGCTGCATCATGGATCCGCCTGGCAGCAAGCGACCGCGCGACCAAGGGTTCCAACAGCACGCACCGGCGGCCCGCCGCGATCAAAGCAGGAAGGAGCCAGAATTTTCCGGCACGGAGCCACGCCACTGATTTACCGCGGCCGGATCAAGAATGCTTGTGCTCCTGGAAGCGCGTCAGCGTAACACACGTATTCTTATTTTTCCGGTGGGCGCTGCTACAATCTTTTCTGCTCATGGAAAATTTGTCAGCGCTGTTCCCACGGAGTTTTCGGAAGGCTCTACCTATTGCCGTTCGCGGCGAAGGTTGCTGGATTCACACGGCTGATGGGCGGCGGCTGCTCGATGCTTCGGGCCAGGCCGCGGTGGTTAGCATCGGGCACGGAGTCGCCGAAATTGGGCAGTCGATGGCGGAGCAGTCTT
>JBEKWY010000102.1:0-17673 GCA_049512575.1 Candidatus Acidiferrum sp. | reverse complement strand
TTCAATCTGCCGCAGCAGCGCCACGATTTGCTCCGGCTTGTGTTTCTTCATCGGCATGTCCAGCTCTCCTTGCGAGTGATTTCTCTCACTCCCGCTGGACTAATTCAAGCCGGTCACGTCAGTCTTTTGATCCGCTGAGAGACTAAAGCCCTTGGGTAACGTGCCGCGCGACGGCGTAGTCTGGTTGCGAACGTGTTCAGAGGAAAATAGTGCGACGCTCGCCAGTTGTTGATGATTTCTAAGGCCCTGTCTAGTTCGTCTTCACTGTGAAGAGAAGCCAAGACCTTGCCTGCTCGATTCACGTCCTCGATTGAATGCTCTAGTACGACCCATGCCATGTCAGAGCCTCGGCAAGCAATTTGACTTTCGAGAAGCGACACGGCACACTCCTAGTGTCGTGCCACAAAAGTCGCATCGCTCTGCACCTTCCGCCAAGAATGAACAGGGCGATGAATATGCGACGTTTGAAAAGGCCCTGAAAACAATACTTTCTGTCCCGCGCTCGAAGTTGAAGGCTAAGCTAGATGCTTCAAAACGAGCGCGGAAGGATAGCAAGGCTTCTTCTTCCCGCGCTTCAACCTCTTAGGATCAGAAACTCGTTTCCTCCACCTTACCGGTCACCTCCGCGAAGGTGAGCCGCTTCCCCGCGATCTGCGATAAGGCTAGTTCAAACCGCTCGCCATCATGCGCCAGCTTGCGATTGTTATAACGATACACCTGTTCATCTAAATACCGGAAGAGATGAAAAGGTTCGACACTGATATAGGTTCCTTTCAATCCGCGCTTGAGCAGGCTCCAGAAATTCTCCATGCCGTTTGTATGGACCTGCCCATCGACGTATTTCTCGGCGTGGTCAATGACTTGGTGTGCGAAGTTGTGATCTTTCAGGCCGTAGTAGGAAAGCAGCGCATCGGAGTAGATCGCGCTTTCCGCTTTGACGTGAGCGCGAATCTCCGATTGAATGTGGTGCTTTTTGCGATTCGGAATCATCATCGCGCGTACCTTACCGTCGCGCTCCAGAATGCCCATGACAGCGGTCTTATCCTTCACGCCGCGCACGGTAATCATTCGGTCTCGACGGTCCTTGTGCATGAACCGTGCGGCACCACCGATGAAAGTTTCGTCTACTTCTATCTCTTTGCCCTTACCGCCCATCTTTTCCATGCTGCCAGCCTGTAACGCCAAGCGGAGACGGTGCAGAACAAACCAAGCGGATTTCTGAGTAATCCCTAGATCGCGGCCAACCTCATACGAGCTAATCCCATTCTTACAGTTGACGAGCATCCAGAGCGCGGCAAGCCACTTGTCCAAGGTAATCGGGCTGTCCTCGAAGATCGTGCCTACCTTGACGGAGAACTGCTTTTTGCACGCCTTGCACTTCCACCGCTTTTGAGTCGCTAGGTAATAGTGGGCAGTGCCAGCGCACTTAGGGCAGGCAGGGCCGTTCGGCCATCGCAGCTTGGCGATAGTGTCGATACAGACCTGCTCATCGGAGAAGTGTTTTATGGCTTGTTGGAGTGTTTTTGGCTTGGCGTCCATGAGAGAATTGTCCCATAAACGCCGTGGTTAGTCAAGTATATTATTGCCTTTACAAGTGTTCATTCTAAGGAAGTTATCTCCTGATCGTTTCTGAGGTTGAATAGACGAAAATCCCAGACAAAATGGCCGCACGGATTCACGGAAATTAGCTGCGGACGCGAAGTCCAGGGCTTGCGCCAAGTACCTGTTAGAAACTTATGCCGTATCGTTGGCCGAGGCAAGGGAGTTGAGGGACAGATTTGTGACAGGACCTTGGGCGGCGTGAGCTATGACCGTCCTGGTCCTTTCACGGCTGGGCGTTTGGGGCGCAGCGGTGCTGCGCCCCTACAAGGGACAAGCCGGTTTTCGCTTGGATAGCCGATTTCACTGCTCATGACCGTCGTGTTCTCTAGAAACGATACGTGAAGCCGACATTTGCCGCGATCGGGGCGGCGTTGTAGGTCAGGGTGTTGAAAAAAGTGCCGGGTTTAAAGCCGGCAAAGTTGAATGCAACGATGGTGTGTGGCATGGGAGCCCACCGAATTTCGAGATCTCCTTGGTTGCCGAGATAGCGGGCCTGGCTGGCACTGGCTGGATCAATCAGGACTCCACTTCCATAGGCATATATCCCGTCGTGCGTTGATTCCCGCCAGTACCAATCCCAGGCAAAGGCCCCCGTGACATTCGCCTTCGGCTGGAATTGAACGACCGGATGCAAATCGACGAGGTTCTGGGGTCCCAGCATGGGCACCGTCTTGGGGGCAAAGTATGCGCCACGGGGGAAAAGGGAGTTGAAGGTTCCGAGAGACTGATTCGCTGAATTACCGTCGCCGCTGTATATGTCAGCCCGTAACAATGGTCGAGGATGAAAGCGCAGGCGATCAAACGTAAATCCAGTTTCGGTTGACGCGCTCCAGGCGCGAATCGAGTCGCTCCCGAAACTTCCCCACTGGTAGTCGGCTTCCCAGTTGTAGTCCCAGCCTTTCCCTATGGGGCGGAATACTCTGGTTCCGACGGTTTCGCGAATTTCGTGGGCAGTGCCTCGGTTGTAGGTCGCTGACTTCGTGTCCAGTCCGATGTAATAGATGTCGGCCTGCCCGCGGCTGATGATGGGGGCGGGAACGGTCAGGTAGCTTCCCCACACGCTTTGCGCATGATTGGGGACATCGGCGAACCAGTCCAGATTGTTCTCGACCGGTTTCAGCGCGAACAGATCCAGCCTCACGCGCGCACCCTCGGCGATCGCACGAAATCCATCGAAACTCAGCTTCACATTGGGACCTTCGTTGTTGTCGAATAAACGGCCCGAGCCAAGCACGACTTCCTGGCGTCCCACGCGCAGGCTTATCCCGTGCGGACCGCTGACAAGAGGACCGATCTCCAGGAAGAGCTGATGAACGTCGCCGCGGTCTTCGTCGATTCCGGGCCGGGGGCCACCGTTCCTGCCGTCCTCGAAATCAAACTCGAACTCGGAAAATAGGCGGAAGTCGCTGCCCGCATGAAAATCGAAATGGGGCATCACCCGGTTCATGACGTAGCCATTGTGGTCTTGAGGCCCCGCGCCAAGCATCCAGTTGTCGAAGTACTCGTATTCGATGCGGTATTCGAATCCCAGCGAGAGGTACAGTTGCGGGTTGTCGCCAAAGGGACCGTACTTGACCGGGTCGAAGAAGTCCGTGCGCTTCGAAGAGTCCGCGAGAAAGCTCCAATTCTGTTCTGCAGGAAAGGGGTTTAACGGTGGACGTGCAGGATCTGGAGCCGGACCGGGTGGCTGAGGATCCGGTGTCTGCGCCCTCGCAGGCAACGGCGAGAATGCGATCAGAAGAGCGACCAAGAGAAAGTAACAGCGCCTGGCCGGCAAGCCACGCCTTACGCAAACGCGCCGTGAAACAGGGACGTCAGGGAACACGCGGCACAGCGCGATCCAGGTTGCGAGCAAGATCTGCCCTTGAAAAGTGCAGGGCCTCCCCGGGATCCCTCGGAGTCAGCGTGATGCGAATGCATTTAGAGGCGGGTTGATTGCTCTTGGCAGCAACACTGCAGATGGGGATCAAAACATTGGTCTCCGGATAGTATGCGGCAGCGCTGTGGCGAGCAATCGCATAGGGAACGATCGCAAAGCGCGGGGCCTTGCGCACCTCACCTTCAAAATGGCTGTAAATGTCGACGATCTGACCGGGTTGAAGATTCCTTGCCTGCATATCAAGCGGGTTCAGGAAGAGCACCCGGCGGCCATCAAAGACACCGCGATAGCGGTCGTTCAGTCCATAGATGGTGGAATTGAACTGATCGTGGCTACGAATCGTGGTCAAAAGAAATTCGTCAGGCTTCAGCTCATGCTTCGGGATGGGGCAAACGGTGAACTTCGCCTTACCGGAGCTCGTTTTGAAGTTGCGCTGCTTTGCGGCATTCGGCAGATAGAAGAATTTTTCCTTCGCAAGCCGCGCGTTGAAATTCTCGAATCCGGGAATCACCCTGGAAATCGCGTCACGGATCAAATTGTAGTCCGCCGCAAAGGCCAGCCAATTTGTGGTCGTTCGAGACCCCAAAGTAGCGTGTGCCAGATTGGCAAGGATGGCTACATCACTCATCAGTTCGGGCGAAGCGGGCGGAAAGAAGCCTTGCGTAGGATCGATGATGCCCATGGAATCTTCGACGGTGAGGAACTGCTTACCCGTCGCTTGCAGGTCTTCCTCGCTGCGCCCTAGACAAGGAAGAATCAAGGCTCGCTCTCCGGTGATCAGGTGAGAGCGGTTTAGCTTGGTGGAAACGTGAGCGGTAAGCTTGCAGCGCTGCATACCGTGGGCGCTATAGACGGTGTCGGGTACGTTGGAAAGGAAATTGCCGCTGATGGCAAAAAAGACCTTCAGGTCTCCGTCGAACATTGCGTGGAGGGTTTCGACGGTGTCATACCCCCACTTCCGGGGTGGTTCAAAGTTGAACTCTTTTCCCAGGGCATCCAGAAAGGCTTTTGGAGGGCGCTCCCACACGCCCATCGTGCGGTCGCCCTGGACATTCGAGTGACCACGTACACACACCGTGCCAGCCCCCGGGCGTCCGATGTGACCGCCCGCGAGGAGAAGATTCACGATCATCGAAACATTGTCGACGCCGTTGCGCTGCTGTGTAACGCCCAGGCACCACGCGATGATGGTCTTCTTTGAGGCCGCGTACATATCGGCGGCGACATGCAGCTGATTTCGACTTAGCCCGCTGTTTTCCTCAATTTCTTCCCAGCTTGTGGCTTGCACATCGGCCTGGACGGCTTCGAAGCCTTCGGTGAAGGTTTGAATGAACCCATGGTCAATTTGCGAGATTTGTCCGGCACGCTCACGCTCGAACAGATCCTTCAGAATGCCTTTGATTGCCGCTACGTCCCCATTGACGCGCACGGGGAGATACAGATCGGCAAGTGCCTGGCCTTTCCCAAGCAGCGCAAAAGGCAGCTCCAAGGGATTCGGATAATCCTGGGGGTTTGGATTGGTTACCCTCATCAGGCTGACTTCAGGTAAGGGGTTGACGGCGATGATCTTTGCACCCTGGTCCTTGGCCTTTTGAAGGGATGTCAACATTCGCGGGTGGTTTGTCCCAGGATTGTTTCCAAAGATGAAGATGAGCTCGCTGCTCTCCATATCTTCCAGGGTGGCTGCGCCCTTGCCCACGCCGAGGGTCTCAACCATCGCGACTCCCGAGGACTCGTGGCACATGTTGGAGCAATCCGGAAGATTGTTGGTTCCGAACTGGCGCGCGAATAACTGCAGAAGAAAGGCGGGCTCATTGGTGGTCTTGCCCGAGGTGTAGAAGCTGGCCTGGTCTGGCGAATCCAAGGTGTTCAGCTCTTGCGCGATCATCGCAAAGGCTTCCGACCAGGTGATCGGCTGATAATGCGTGGCGTTCGCGTGCCGTACCATTGGCGAAGTCAGACGCCCCTGCTGATTCAGCCAGTAATCGGATTTCGCGGCCAGCTCTGCAATCGAATGCTTCGCGAAAAATTCGGCCCCGACGCGCTTCTTCGTAGACTCGTCAGAGAGGGCCTTGGCGCCGTTCTCGCAAAATTCAAAAGTCTTGCGCTTCTTGTCAGGACTTGGCCACGCGCAACTCTGGCAGTCAAACCCAGTTACGTGGTTGATCTTCAAAAAAGCTTCAGTCGACCGAATCGGACCCATTTCACCAATGCCGTAGAGCATGGTATTCCAGATAGCCGGGATGCCGGCAGCTTCCTCAGAGGCGCGCCCAATCCTGAGATTGCCCAAATCCGTTGGATTTTGCGCTTGCAGGGAAGTCGAGCTGTTCGGATCCAGCTCCGCCGCGGGATCTGCGCCTGTGCTGGTCTCCGCCTTGGTGCGCAGGTCGAGCTTGGCGCGATAGTGCCCGTCTCTGCACTGCTCGTCTCCCTGGATTACGTCCGAACTGTTTGGGGTCTTCATGGTCTCCGCTCCCACCTGCGATTGTTGCTGAGGGGAATTCATTGGCAACTCCCACGATGCACGGCCGAAATCGCGGATTGCAGGTTCGGGCGTTGCTGCTGATTTTCGCGTTGATCGAGAGTTTGCGCCACGTTTGCAGCTTGGATCTTCCTGGTGTGAAACCACTCCCCAGCTTGCTCGCCTAACACCATTCCCAAAAGTCCGAGCAGAGCAATGATGGGCGGCGCAGGACTCTTCACCCGAATCGCGCCGTAGACAACACCCACAAGCAGGCCTACCACGAATGAGATGAGCAGCGCTTTCATTTCCAGACTCCCTTCAGCCGGTCGTAGATTCAGCGGAGATTTGTCTGTCCGTCGCCCTATTCGAAACCTAGCACCAGCTTCGCTTTGGCCTGCCCGGTAGCCACGCGGGTGTAGGCATCCACAGCTTTCTCAAACGGGACGATGTCAATCGGCGGCGGTTTTAAAACGCCGGTTTCAAAACCGGGCCGGAGCTCGGCGGCGATCTCTCCGATCTGCCGCGGTGTGAGTCCAAAACTGTCTACTCCCAGCAGGCGGGAGAAATTGTGATAGAAGTCGACGAGGCTAAAAGTGACGCGCGGACTTCCCGCGCTGGAGATAGCTACCTGCCGCCCCTTATACCCGAGCGATCGCAATGACGGCTCGAACATTGCGCCACCCACGGTGTCGAAGACAACATCGGCTCCTTTTCCTGCCGTAAGCTCCAAGACCTTCTCCCGAAGATCTTCGGTGCTGGTATTGATGACCGAGACGGTACCGGGGATGGGATCCGATTTGCGGTCCGCGCCAATAACGCGGGCCTGCTTCCCATTCGCAATCTGCGTGGCGGCTTGTCCCACCGCGCCGCCGGCGCCAACAATTAAGATGGTTTCGCCAGCTTGGATTTGCGCTGCGCTGACAACAGAGGCCCATGCCGTAATGTAGGGAACGCCGATGGCCGCGGCCTGCGCCATGCTCAACGACTTCGGCTTAAGCGACAGCGTCTCGGCCGGGGCAACGACATATTCGGCGTGAGATCCATCACGGAGGATACTGAGCATCGGGGCACTGCCCCAGACTTCTTCCCCTTCGTGATGCTTCCCTTTTACAACGATGCCGGCAAAGTCGCGGCCGGGGGTTCGCGGCAGAGTGGTGTGCCTGAAACGTCCCGCGACGTTGCCGATGTCGCTGGGATTGATGCCCGCGGCCTTCACGCGAACGAGTGCTTCCCCCTCGCGCGGATCCGGAATCGCGACTTCTTCGATGCGCAATACCGACGGCGGTCCGAACTCAGCAAAACGCAACGCTTTCATTAGGTTGGTACTCATGGGCTCTCCCATTCGCAAGGTAGGTTTGATCTGACCGGCCCGAGTTTTGGTACAGGAAAGAATGCGTACGTTAGTACGCCAGGGACCGTGGAGACAAGGAGATGGGGCGGTGTGATACGCTTTTTGGGAAATGTGATTCGTTGACGGGCTCGGAAAGGTCGGTTTCGAGAACTGAAGACCGGCGGTCCAAACCAGCGCCAAGAGCCGGCAGGATGCCGGCGCTACCAGTTACGAGTTGCGGGCACAGGCTCACCTCTTTATGCATAAGACCCTTCTTCCTATTCAGGATGTCGCGCGGAAATTGGAAATTCCGGACAAATATTTCGAATCGCTTGGCCGCTACGGCGGGAAGGTGCGACTGGAGTTGCTGGCCGATCCGGCGTACACGCGGCGGGGGAAATTGATTTTGGTTACGGCGACTACGCCGACGGCTTCGGGGGAAGGCAAGACGGTTACGTCGATTGGGTTGACGCAGGGGCTGGCATTGCTGGGGAAGCGGGTGGTTATTACTTCGCGGGAGCCTTCACTGGGGCCGGTGTTTGGGATGAAAGGCGGGGCGGCGGGCGGAGGGCTTTCTCAGATTGAGCCGAGCGCGAAGATCAACCTTCATTTTCATGGGGATTTTCATGCGATTTCTTCGGCGCACAACCTGCTGGCTGCGTTGATCGACGCGCATCTTTTCCATGGGAACGATCTGAATCTGGACCCGGAGCGGATCACTTGGCCGCGGGCGCTGGACATGAATGACCGGGCTTTGCGGCGGATCGCGATTTCGCTGGACAGCAAAAGGGATGGCGGCGGGCGGAAGACGGGTTTCGTGATCACGGCGGCTTCGGAGATCATGGCGATTTTTGCGCTGGCGCGGGACCTGAAGGATTTGCGGCGGCGGCTGGATTCGATTGTGGTGGGCGTGACGCGCGAGGGGAAACCTGTGCGCGCGGGGGAGCTGCAAGCGACCGGCGGGATGATGGCATTGCTGGCGGACGCGATTCTGCCGAATCTGGTGCAGACGACCGACGGGACGCCTGCATTCGTACACGCCGGGCCATTTGGAAACATCGCGCACGGAACCAGCAGCGTGATTTCGCAGGAGATGGGATTGCGGTTGGCCGATTACGTGGTGAATGAGGTGGGGTTCGGAGCGGACCTGGGGGCGGAAAAATATTTCGACATTGTGATGGGACAGGCGGGGATTACGCCAGCGGCGGCGGTGCTGGTGACGACCGCGCAGAGTATTCGCAATCAGGGCGAAGGCGAGCTGGAGCGCGGGTTGGTGAACCTGGGGCGGCATTTGGATAACGTTCGCGGATTTGGAGTTCCGACGATTGTGGCGATCAACCGGTTTCCCTCGGATACGGACGGGGACCTGAGACGGCTGGCGGAGTATTGCGCGGAGCATGGGACAGCCACGGCGCTGTCGGAAGCATTCACAAAGGGCGGGCCGGGAGTGAAGGAGCTGGCGGAAAAAGTGGTAGCGCTGATGGATGAGAATCCTGATCCCGTGGTACGAGCCACTTACGGACTGGAAGAGACGTTGGTGCAGAAAATTCAGAAAGTGGCGCGGACGATTTATGGAGCGGGTGACGTTCACTTCAGCGAGATGGCGGAGGAGAAGTTGCGGCGGTTTTCGGAGTGGGGATACGGGAGGCTCGCGGTCTGCATCGCGAAGACGCAGTATTCGTTTACGGACGATCCGAAAATATTGGGGGCGCCTACGGGATGGACTTTGCGGGTTACGGACGCTTCGCTGTCGGCGGGGGCGGAATTTGTTGTGGTGATTTGCGGGAACACCATGCTGATGCCGGGATTACCCAAGGTGTCGCGGGCAGCGGCGATCGATGTGGATGATTCGGGTGGGATTGTTGGAGTTTGAGGGCGGCAGAGACTGAGCAGGAAAAAGAGAGAAAGAGAGAAACAGAGAAAGAGAGAAGATTTAACACAGAGGGCACAGAGGTCGGAGCACGGAGATCACAGAGAAGAGGGGGGGTTAGCGGGCGTCACACTTTGGGGTGTCGGTGTTGAGCTGCTTCATGAGCGCTTTAGCCTGCGACAGATCGGGGTTGAACTCGAGGACGCGGGTGATGTAGTTGCGGGCTTTGTCGAATTGGCCGAGGCTGCAGTAGATGCGGGCGAGGTTCGTGCCGATGCCGCTGCGTCCGGGGGCGCGGGCGAAGGTGTCGGACCATAATTGCAAGGCGCGGGCGATGTGGCCGTCTCTTACCTCAATGACGCCGAGGTTACTGGCGGCGTCGATCAGCATGGGATCGACGCGGAGGGCGTGCTCGTAAAATTCGCGGGCCTTGGCGGTGTTTCCGCGGCGCTGTTCGATGTAGGCAAGTCCGTCCAGCAAGGCGGGGTCTTCGGGATTTTGGACGATGGCCTGGCGTAGATAGCGCTCGGCTTCGGGGCCGGCGGCGGCGTCTCCGTTTTGCGCGAGGGATTCCCAGGTCAGGGCGAGATCGCGAACATCCGAGTCGGTTGCCGCGCCGGGGTTCGGCGGCTGCGCCGGAAATCGCTCCAGATGTGCGGCCGTGGAAGATTGCAAACCTTGTAGCGGCATCAGCGGAACGCGCAGGATGCGATGGTCGGTGGCTTGGGTGTGGGCGACGTCGGCGGTAGTGGCGCGGGGCATGTGGCAGCTGGTGCAGTCGGGTGCATCGACGTGATGTTTGGCGGCGAAGGCGTCGCCATGGCAGGTGAGGCATTTAGCGCGATAGTAGGCAACGCGCTGTTCGGGTGCCGGCGAGGAATGCGGATCGTGACAGCTGGTGCACGACATTTTGTCGCCTGATTTTTTCTTGCAGACGCTCAGCGCGAGCGCTTCCGATTGGCCGAGCGCGCGCAATTTTTGCGAGCCCTCATCCACGTACAAATAGTAGTGAACGTAGTCCGATAAATCCTCGCCCGCTCGAAAATCGGAAAGTTTGTGACTGGGCTGCTCGATGGCGACATTGCCTTCGAGATGACATTGCATGCAAATCGCGTCTCGCTTGGGAACGGAGAGCTTGGCAGGATTCACAATCGGTGCGGTGCCCGCCGCGGAGTGGGCGGCGCCGGGTCCGTGGCAACGCTCGCAGGTGATTCCATCGTGGGCAAACAGCGGGAGTTCGTATTTATTTTCGGTGCCGGCGATGGGGGCTCGCGCGTTGCTGGTGTGGCAGCTCAGGCATCCGGGTAACGCTGGAAGGGTGAATGGGATTTGCGTGGAGGATTGGAAGGCGGGGGCGGTGTCCCAGACCTTTTTTTGGGCGTACCAGTTGATGGGGGCTTCGAAGAAAAAACCGTCGGTGGAGAAGAGGTAGGTGCGGCCGCGGTGGCCCGAGCCAATGAAATATTGCAGGCGGCGGGTGCCGCGCACGGTGGGATCGCCTGGACGGTCGAAACTGAGCCAGGCGGCATCGTTTTCGGCGTAGACGCGATAGTGGACTCCGGAGGCGGGGTGTTGGAAGTCGCCGGGGATCAGGTCTTGAGTGGCGACGCCGCTGGCGCGAGCCATTGCCGTTTGCGAATAGGTGGCGAAGATGGCCGCGTGACAGGGTTTGCACGAGTCGCTGCCAGTGAATTCGGGTTGGGCCGAGGGTTGAGTCGCTAGCGGAGTGACGCGTGGTTTGGTGGGGTTTTGGGCCGCGACGGGGAGAGTTGCTAGGAAAAAAAACGGCAAGATGGCCCGACGGACGCGACGCCCAAATGGTGGTTGATAGGGCGACTGCGCGGTGCGGTTGACGGGGGCACAGGCCCTTCGAAGCTCAGGACGAGCAGGAGTGCCTGAGCTACTTGGGAACTGCGATGGCGGCGAACTTTTGGACATGGCCCTTGTGAGGTTACGCGATTCCTAGTTTGCGTTGCATCTGCTCCAGGGAGACGCCTTTGGTTTCTGGGTAGAAGGCGGCCACGACTACGAGTTGCAAGACCATCATGGCGGAGAAAAAAACGAAGGGGTAAGCGCCGGAGGAATGGGCCACCAGCGGGAAGATCAGGGAGATTACGCCGTTCATGAACCAATGCGAAAAGCTGCCGAGGCTTTGGCCTTTGGCGCGAACCTGGTTGGGGAAGACTTCACCGATGTAGACCCAGATGACCGCGCCTTGGGAAAAGGCGAAGAAGGCAATGAAGCCCACCAGCAGCCAGACGAGCAGGCCCTGATGTTGATGGGTGAAGAAGATGTAGGCTACGCCGCCGAGGCAGATTGCGGTGCCGACCGAGCCCACCAGTAGCAGCGTTTTCCTGCCGATCTTGTCGATCACGGACATGGCGATCATGGTGAATAGAAGATTTGTGCCGCCGATGGCTACCGCTTGCAGGTCGCCGGAAACTTTGCTGAAACCCGCGGCGATGAAGATGTCGTTGATGTAGTAGAGGATGGCGTTGATGCCGGAGAGCTGGTTGAACATGCCGATGGAGACAGCCAGGAAAATCGGGAAGCGATACTTCCAGGAGAATAGGGCGTCGCTGGAGGCGTGCTCGGTGTCGATGGACTGGACAATCTCCTGCAGTTCTTCTTCGTAATTTTCCTCGCCGATGGTGCGCAGGACCTCGCGGGCTTCCTCGACGCGCTTCTTTTTGACCAGCCAGCGGGGGCTGCGTGGGATGCCGAACAACAGAAGGAAGAAGAGCGCGGCGGGAAGGGCGGGAACGGCGAATTTCCAGCGCCACTCGTCGGCGCCGAAGTGGGCCAGGCCGACGAGATAGTTCGAAAAGTACGCCAGTAAGATGCCGAAGACGACGTTGAATTGGAAGAGGCCGACGAGACGGCCGCGAAATTTGGCGGGGGCGAGCTCGGCGATGTACATGGGGCCGAGGACGGAGGAGCCGCCGATTCCCAGGCCTCCAATGAAGCGGAAGAACACGAGGGCATCCCAGTTCCATGCGAAGGCGCAGCCTAGGGAAGAGACCAGATAGAGGACCGCGAGGACGCGCAGGCTGTCGCGGCGTCCGAAGCGGTCGCCGGGAATGCCGGCGAGCATGGAGCCGAAAATGGTGCCGACCAGCGCGCTGGTCACCGTGACGCCCAGCAGGCCTGGGGAGAGGTGGTAGACCTCGGTGAGGGAGCGCGTGGTGCCGGAGATGACGGCGGTGTCGAAGCCGAAAAGGAGGCCGCCTAACGCGGCCACTCCGGTGCTTTTGACCAGGGTGGAGTTGAGAGCCATGGGTCGGCGGAGATTGTACAGGCTTCCGCGGGGAAGAGCGGGAGTATTTGGGAGTAGTGCCTTTGCGGGTGCAGGGCATTTGATTGGATTTGGAGTGAGGCCCACTAGGGTAGTTGTGGTTGGGGACCCCCTCAGGCAACGGCGGTGTGTGGCGCACGCGGCGCGCGGGAAGCGGAGTCCGGACCCAGCAGGATGCCCTTCGATGATCGGGGCAAGCGGGCGCTACCAAGTTTCATGGAATGGACGATGAGTTCGGCGTGAGATGCGCGGATTGAGGGCGCCCCCTGAGCGGGGCCCGGGGAAGTAAATTTACCGTAACAGAATTGACATGGGCCACGGGTACACGATAGCTTGATGGCCTCCTCCCTTCCGGTGATCCTTGGCCCTCAGAGGATTCCGAAACCGGCCGATAATTCGTTGTGTGGGAGGCGAAGCGGATTGGCGGAATGGCCGCGCGTGTATACGCCGAAACCCCCTGGATGAGAGAACCATTGTTATTGGGAAGAAAAAACCTTTCACCCACCGCTTGAGGTGGTGCATCTAAAAATTGTTCGAAAGCTGCGGGCGGCGTTTCTCCCGCGCGGGGGTTCACGTGAGTCAGGCGAAGAGTCAGATGGATATGGATCAGCTGAGCATCAACACCATACGCACGCTGGCGATGGATGCCGTGCAGAAGGCCAATTCCGGGCATCCGGGGGCGCCCATGGGCCTCGCGCCGGTGGTCTATGAATTGTGGCAGAAGTATCTGCGGTATGATCCCGCCGATCCACTGTGGCCCAACCGCGACCGCTTTGTGTTGTCGGCCGGGCACGCGTCGATGCTGCTGTATGCGACGCTGCACCTGACCGGGGTGCGCCATGTGGATGGCGACGGAAAAGTCGTCGATCGGCCGGCGGTTTCGATGGATGACATCCAGCATTTTCGGCAGCTGGACAGCAATACACCCGGACATCCGGAATCGCATCTGACGACGGGCGTGGAAACCACCACCGGTCCGCTGGGGCAAGGCGCCGGGAATAGCGTGGGCATGGCGATTGCCAGCAAGTGGCTGGGCGCGAATTATAACCAGCCGGGCTTTGACGTATTCGACTTCAACGTGTACGCGCTGTGCGGCGACGGCGACATGATGGAAGGTGTGTGCTGCGAAGCCGCGTCGCTGGCGGGCCACTTGAAGCTCTCGAATCTCTGCTGGATTTACGATCACAACCACGTGACCTTGGATGGTCCGGCTTCCTTTTCGTTCAGCGAAGACGACATGACTCGCTTTGTGGGCTATGGATGGAATGTGACCCGGGTAGCGGATGCCAACGACCTGGACATGCTGGGCCGCGCGTACGAGACATTTTTGAAGACCAAGGACCGTCCGACGTTGATCGTAGTGGACAGCCATATCGGGTATGGATCGCCGCACAAGCAGGATTCCTCGGATGCGCACGGCGAGCCGCTGGGCGAAGAAGAGGTCAAGCTGACGAAGAAGGTTTACGGCTGGCCGGAAGATTCGAAATTCCTTGTCCCCGAAGGCGTATACAACCAGTTTAAGAATGGTATCGGCAAACGCGGTGCGGAAGTTCACGCCGGTTGGTCGAAGAAATTTGAAGACTACAAAAAGCAGTTTCCGAAGCTGGCGGACCAGCTCGACAAAATCCAGAACCAGCAACTGCCCGACGGCTGGGACAAGGATTTGCCGGTGTTCCCTGCGGATGCGAAGGGCATGGCCACGCGCGAGTCTTCGGGTAAGACCCTGAATGCACTGGCGAAGAATATTCCATGGCTGATTGGTGGGTCGGCGGACCTCGCGCATTCGAACAAGACCAACTTGACCTTCGAAGGCGCGGGAGATTTCTTTCCCAACGCATATCATGGGCGCAATTTGCATTTCGGCGTGCGGGAACACGCCATGGGCGCGGCTACCAACGGCATAAGCGTCAGCCGGCTGCGGGCCTTCAGCGCAACCTTTTTTAATTTCAGCGACTACATGAAGCCGAGCATGCGGCTGGCAGCTTTGATGGAGACGCCTTCAATCTTCATTTTCACGCACGATTCGATCGGACTCGGAGAAGATGGCCCGACGCACCAGCCCATCGAGCAACTGGCTGGGTTGCGAGCGATGCCGAACATGGTCGTTCTGCGGCCGGGCGATGCCAACGAAGTCGTCGAGGCGTACAAGGTCATCATTCAGCTGCGGCACTCGCCCGCGACGCTGGTGCTGACGCGGCAGGCGATGCCGACCTACGACCGAACGAAATTTGCGGCGGCTTCCGGAGTTGCGAAGGGTGCTTACGTTTTGATCGATGCCGAAGGTGGCAAGCCGGACGTGATCTTGATGGGCACGGGCAGCGAAGTGCACCTTTGCGTTGAGGCCTACGAAAAATTGAAGGCCGAAGGCATCAAGGCTCGCGTGGTTAGCATGCCTTCGTGGGACTTATTCGAGAAGCAGGACGCCGCTTATAAGGAGAGCGTCTTTCCGGCCGCAGTGACCGCTCGCGTCTCCGTGGAAATGGCTGCGACCCTCGGTTGGGATCGCTACGTCGGGCCAAAGGGCAAGATGATCGGCATGCATTCGTTCGGGGCCTCGGCGCCGCTCAAGGACGTGCTGAAGAAGTTCGGCTTTCTTACCGAGAACGTCGTAGCGGCGGCGAAACAAGTCTTGGGAAAGTGAGCCCGCAATGCCCGCGATGAAGGTGGCAACTGGCTTGGACCGCGCGGCGGCTGGGCAAGGTCAAGATTCTGGAAAATAAATGTGCTAGCCGAAACGAGCCTAAGCAGACTCTAAGAAGTATTGAGGCTTTCCGGGTAGAGCGGAGCAAATGGGCGGGGCGTACAATAGAGTTTGAGGTTTTCGCGGTAAAGGAGAGCTTTTATGACCACACCATCGACGATTACAAACGTCGGAGCGAATCAGGGCACCAATCCGTTGAAGGGGTTGAACGCCTACGGCCAATCGCCGTGGATGGACTACATCCGGCGGGACCTGCTCACCAGCGGCGGGCTGAAAAAAATGATCGATCAGGACGGGCTGCGCGGGATGACCTCCAACCCCACGATTTTCGAGAAAGCCATCGTCGGCAGCAAATTCTACTCTGACATTCTGGAAGCGCCGGATGCGAAGCAACTGGGCGCGGGCGGGGTGTACGAGAAAATCGCCATTCGCGACGTGCAGGACGCTACCGACATTTTCAAGCCGGTCTATGTGGAAACCAAGCGCCGCGATGGCTACGTCAGCCTGGAAGTTTCGCCGCTGCTGGCAAACGACACCAAGGCCACTATCGATGAGGCCCGCCGTCTGTGGAAGACCGTGAACCGCGAAAACTTGATGGTAAAAGTGCCCGCGACCCCAGCAGGCATCCCTGCCATTCGCCAGCTTCTGGAAGACGGCCTGAACATTAATATCACGCTGCTGTTCGCGCAGTCCGCGTACGAGCAAGTGGCCGAGGCTTACGTCGCCGCGCTGGAAGCCCGTGTGAAGAAGGGCCAGGACGTCAGCCACATCGCCAGTGTGGCCAGCTTTTTCGTCAGCCGCATCGACACGTTGATCGACGGCCAGATCGAAACCAAGTTGAAGACCGAGACCGATGCGAATAAAAAGGCTCTGCTGACTTCGGTCGAAGGCAAAGTGGCCATCGCGAACGCCAAGCTCACCTACAAGAAATACCAGGAGCTCTTCGGCGGCGCGCGCTGGAAGGCCCTGGCGGCCAAGGGCGCGCAAACGCAGCGCCTGCTGTGGGCCAGCACCAGCACCAAGAATCCCAAGTATCGCGACGTGCTGTACGTGGAGGAACTTATCGGCGCCGACACCGTCGATACGATTCCGCCAGCCACGTTCGACGCTTTCCGGGACCACGGCAAGCTCCGCGCGAGTCTCACCGAAAACGTGGACGATGCCGCGAAGACCATGGCCAATCTCGAGAAGGCCGGTATCTCCATGAAGGAAGCCACCGAGAAGCTGGTCGTTGACGGCGTGAAACTCTTCGCCGACGCCTTCCACGAGCTTCTGGATGCAACCGGAAAGACCGCCGGAGTACATGCGTAGTCTAAACGGCCGCGCAGGCCCGCGGAGATTTCGCGGTGCTCAATGAACGCCGGCGCCGCGCGCTTCGCGTGCACTTGGGCAAAAATGTCGCCAAGAATCTTGCCAAGGTCGACAAGGCGCTGCAACAAGTATTGTAGTGGCCGATCTTTAGGTCGGCGCATTTCTCCAAACCGCTGAGGAGCGCACGCAAATGCAACTTGGGATGATCGGGCTAGGCAGGATGGGCGCCAACATGGTGCGCCGGCTGCAAAAAAACGGCCACCAATGCGTGGTCTACGACCGCAGCGCCGATTCTGTGAAAGAACTCTCCGGCGAGGGCGCCACCGGCTCGACGTCTCTCGACGACTTCATCAAGAAACTCAGCAAGCCTCGCGCCGTGTGGCTCATGGTTCCCGCTGGCGTCGTCGATGCAACGCTGCATGAACTCACCAGCAAGCTGGACGTCGGCGACATCGTCATCGACGGCGGCAACTCCTACTACATCGACGACATTCGCCGCGCCAAGGAACTCTCCGCGAAGGGCATTCACTACGTTGACGTGGGCACGAGCGGAGGCGTTTGGGGTCTCGAGCGGGGCTACTGCCAGATGATCGGCGGCGAAAACGAAATCGTGAAGCACCTCGATCCCATTTTCAAAACGCTGGCTCCCGGCCGCGGCAATATCGATCGCACGCCCGGCCGCGAAAAAGTCGGCGGCACCGCGGAAGAAGGCTATCTCCACTGCGGCCCATCCGGCGGCGGCCACTTCGTGAAGATGGTGCACAACGGCATCGAGTACGGTTTGATGGCCGCCTACGCCGAAGGCCTCAATATTCTAAAACACGCCAATGTCGGCAAGCTCACTCATGAAACCGACGCCGAAACCACGCCGCTCCGTAATCCCGAGCACTACCAGTACGACTTTAATCTCGCCGACGTCACCGAAGTCTGGCGCCGGGGCAGCGTCGTCGCTTCGTGGCTTCTCGATCTCACCGCCATCTCGCTGCTCGAACAGCCCACGCTCGAGCGTTACTCTGGCCGCGTTTCCGATTCCGGCGAAGGTCGCTGGACGATTATCGCGGGAATCGATACCGGCGCGCCGTGCCCAGTTCTCACCGACGCCCTGTACGAGCGTTTCACTTCGCGCGGTGAATCCGATTTTGCATCCAAGCTGCTGTCCGCCATGCGGTTCCAGTTCGGCGGACACCTCGAAAAGAAACAGTAAGCAACGAAGGCCAAATC